>NZ_JBHXMN010000005.1:0-479710 GCF_042720495.1 Nocardia sp. NPDC058480
GGCTTCACCGCAGGCAGCCCCCAGGAAGCCCTTGACTGCGCCTGCGATCTCTACCTCGGACACTGACCCCCGAACGACTTACGGGCGTGACCACTTAGCACCGGACCGAAACCGTGGTCAAGAGTTTCGTTCTAATATTCGGAAATGTAATTCTCTCCAAGCGCCCGCGCCGTTCCCTCTACCTCCTACCAGGTCAACCGTCCAGATTTGACCGTTCGTACAGCTTCCCGATTTTCCCTCTCAGCGCCGGTGGAGTTGTAGTACGACTGCTGAGAAGCGCTTCGATCTCTCGGAATGGACTGTTCGTGGATGTTGCCCAGGACGCAGGACCGATCGTCGACTGGTGGGCTTACGCGCACCGGCACCCGCTGCGGTACCGGCTGGCGGTACTGGCGACCGACGCCCGCGAGGTGGTCACCCACGCCGGTGGCTGGCTGTTCGACCGGTCGATGGCAGGCTGGGACGTGAACGCGGTTCTCACCGATGTCACCGACCTGCTGCCGCTGCAGATTCTCGGCGCGAGCGTGCTCGAACTCGAAGGGCCACTGGCTGTTCCGGTGCACCACACCTGGCCCGACGCGCTGGCTGTCGCACCGGATCTGCTCCGGTCCGACAGCCGGGTCCGCGACGGCGTGCTGAACTGCCTGGAGCACGATCTGATCGAGATCGTGCTGTGGGGCCCGCTGCCCGCGGAATTCGAGAGCCGAGTCGAGCTGATGAGCCATCGCCTCAGTAGCGCGGCACGGGCGTTCAAGGGACGCGCGCTGGCAGCGACCCACACGCGAACGGACACGGTGCCGATGATCGAGGGTTTTCACAGCAACGCCGCGTCACTCGCGGCCGCGCGCGTCCCCTCGGTGCGCTGACCGCCGTCCTCAATCGGCCACAGCAATCCGGCGCCGCTCGAGCGCCGCTCCCTCCACGTCCACATTCGGGATCAACCGGTCCAGCCGCGCAGGCAGCTTCCAGGCGGACTCGCCGAGCAGATGCAGCAGGGCGGGCATGAGCAGCATCCGGATAGCGAAGGCGTCGAACAGGATTCCGACCGCCAGCCCGAACCCGATCGAGCGGATGATGCCCGACTCGGCGAAGACGAAACTGCCGAACACCAGCGCCATGATCAGCGCCGCCGCCGAGACCACGGCCCGGCCCGCGCGCAGCCCCTGCATCACCGCGACCCGCGCCAGCGCACCGCGCACCAGCGCTTCCCGCATTCCCGAGGCGAGGAACAGCTGATAGTCCATGGCGAGCCCGAACAGGAAGCCCACCAGGATGATCGGCAGGAAGTTCAGCACCGGACCGGGCGTCTCGAGCCCGATGATCGCCGACCCCCACCCCCACTGGAACACCGCGACCAGCGCACCGTAGGTGGCGGCCAGCGACAGCACGAATCCCGCCGTCGCCACCAGCGGCACCAGCAGCGAACGGAAGACCATGATCATGATCAGCAGCGAGAGCCCGATGATGACCGCCAGATAGCGCGGCAGCACCTGCGCCAGCCGCTCCGAGATGTCGATGTCGATGGCCGCCTGCCCGGCGACGCCGAGCGAGATCGCCCCGTCGATCGCCTCTTGTGCACGAAGCTCCCGGACGACGTGCGCGGTCACATCACTGTTCGGACCCCCACCCGGCAGCACCTGGAACGCGGCCAGGCCACCGGTTTTCGCGACAGCGACGGCCGCGACCCCGACCACTCCGTCCACCTCGGCGATCGCGGCGGCGACCCGCCGCTGGGCGGCCAGCTCGCCCGCGTCGTCGAGGTCGGCGGGCAGCTCGGCGGTCACCAGCAGCGGACTGTTCGCGCCCGCACCGAATTCCGCCTCGGTGATGACATAGGCGCGCTGGGCGTGGGACCCGACGGGCTCGGTGGAGCCGTCGGGCAGGCCGACGCGCATGTCCAGCAGCGGTGCGGCGACCAGCAGCAGCACCACCGCCACGCCGACGACCGTCCCCACCGCCCGCCGGTTCCGCATCGGCGCGATCGGCGCCACCGTCCGGTCTTCGCCCGAGCCACCGCGCCCGATGACCCGGCGTCCCGCCAGACCGAGCAGAGCGGGCGTCAAGGTGACGGCGAGCAGCACCGCGACGACCACCGCGAACGCGCCGACCGTCCCCATCAATCCGAGGAACGGAATGCCGATGACATTGAGCGCCAGCAGCGCGATGATCACCGTCGCGCCCGCGAAAACGACCGCGTTGCCCGAGGTTCCGTTGGCCAGCCCGATCGACTCGACGAGATCAGTGCCACTGCGGACCTGACGCCGATGCCGGTTGACCACGAACAGCGAATAGTCGATGCCGACCGCCAGCCCGAGCATGATGGCGAGGATGGGCGTGGTCATCATCATCTGCACGACCCCGGAGAACGACAGCGCGACCAGCAGTGCGACCGCGACCCCGACCGTGGCGCTGACCAGCGGGATCGCCGCACCGGCCAGGGTGCGCAGCACCACGCCGAGAACGATCGCCGCGAACGCGATCCCCACCACTTCGGCGACCCCGAAGATCGCGGGCATGCCTTGCGCGATCTCCCCTGAGATGCCGACCTCGACACCCTCGATCGGATGCGCGTCGACGTAGTCGATGATCGCGCGTTTCGAGCTGTCGGCCAGTTCCAGTCGCGGCTCGGTGAAGCTCACGGTCACCACCGCGGTCGACCCGTCCGTCGAGACGGCGCGAATCGGTTCGGCCAGTGCGAGAATCGCGGTGCCGTCCGCGAGCATCGCCGCCTGCCGGTCCAGTCCGGTCCTGGTCGCGGCCAGCCGCGCCAATCCCGCGTCGACGTCGGTCTCCTCGGCGGTGAGGGCACCCAACCGATCCCGCAGCGATCCGCTCGGGTCGCCGGTCCTGGCGAGGCGGGCCTCCAGGCCGGTGCGTTCGGACCGCACCCGGGCCAGGTCGGCGTCCAGTTGGGCCTGTTCGGCGTCGGATCGGGCGCGGCCCGCCGAGATGAACTGGGCACCGCCGGTCACCTGGGCCCGGCCCGCCACGCGTTCCTGTTCCATCCGGAACGGGTCGAATACCCGGGCCACGTCCGGCGATTCGGACAGGCCGGTCGCCAGTTCGGTGATCGCGGCGCGCTGCCGTTCGGACAGCGGGGTCCCGTCCACGGTCCGGAAGACGACACCGCCCGAGGCTCCGGCGTATTCCGGCAGGGCACCTTCGAGTTCGGCGACAACTTCCGAGGACGGCAGGCCGGGAATGTCGAACGAGGTTGCCAGCCCGGCGAATCCGATCGCGAACCCTCCTCCGCCGAGCAGCAGGATCGCCAGCCAGCTACCGATCACCGTCCATGGGCTGCGCGCGGAGCGAATGCCCAACCGGTACAGAAATTCCGCCATGACTGTGTCCTCACCTCGGGTGCAAATCAACTATACGAGACGGTCCGTATAGGTAATCGGCGGTATCATCGCGGCCATGACGAAGGGACGACGCGGAGCGGTGCGCAGCGAGGCTGCCCGGATCTCGATCCTGCACGCGACCGCCGCCCAATTCGCGCTGCGCGGTTGGGATCACCTCGCCATCGAGGGCATCGCCACTGCGGCAGGCGTCGGCAAACAGACCATCTACCGGTGGTGGTCGTCCAAGGCGGGACTCGTCGCCGACTGTCTGCTCGAGGGTCTGTTGATCCCCGAGTCGTTCGTCCCGGCCGACACCGGCGACCTGCGCGCCGACCTCACGACCTGGCTCACCGCGGTGTTCGAGTTCGCCGACGAGCCGCGCAATGCGGTGCTGTTCCGTTCGCTGGTCGGGGCCGCGGCCGAGGACGAGCGGGTCGGCCTGCAGTTGCGCGACGCACTAGGCGCGTCCTCGGCATTGCAGTCCCGCCTCGAAGCGGCGCGCACACTCGGCCAACTGGCGGCCGACGCGCCACTGCAGCAGATCTCCGACGCGCTCATCGGCGTGATCATCCTGCACGTGATCACCCGCGCGGCAACCGAACCCGAGCTACCCGCACGACTGGTGCACGCCGTCACCGGCGCGCCGCTGTCACGCCGAGGGTGAGTTCGGCCCGGCGTTGCGTTCCAGCCACTCGGTGAGCGAGCGGCCCGCGTCCAGCACGTGTCGTTCGCCGATTGCCCTGGCCCGCACCGCATCACGCTCGCCGAGCGCGTCGATGAGCTGGTCGTGATCGTCGAGCGAGTGCTGTTCGTGCTCGGGGAACAATCGCAGGAAGTTCGACGGGACCACCCGCACAGCCTGTTTGATCTGGGTCAGCAGCCGCGGTGAGTGCGCGGCGCGGTGCACTTCCTGGTGGAATCGCCAGTTGGCGTCACCGATGGAGTCGTCACCCGAGCACGAGGCGACATCGGCGGCGAGTGCGCGCAGCTGGTCGAGTTCCGGCGTGCTCGCGCGCTGCGCGGCCCAGGCCGCGGCCTGCCCGGTGAGCACGCCGAGAATGGTGAAACTGTCCATGATGTCGGCCGGGCTGATCCCGATCACCGTGATACCGCTGCGCGGCGCGACCCGCACCAGGCCCTCGTAGGACAGCTCAAGCAAGGCCTCGCGCACCGGGGTGCGACTGGTCGCGAATTCGTCGGTGATGGCGTCGAGGTCGATGCGCGCGCCTGCGGGCAAGGCCCCGGTGAGGATGCGATCGCGCAGCTCACGCGCCGCTCGTTCGCGCACGGTCCCTGCGATGTCGGTTGCCATCCGCGAAGCTTAACAGGCCAGAGGTACCAGGTTTGAAATCTGATATGTCAGATGTTACATTCCAATTATGGCGATGAGGCACGGCGACCAGATGACGTTGGTCGCGTTCATGCAGGCGGGCAACACCTCGGTCTACTCGGGTTCCTGGCGGCACCCGGCCACCGAGCACGGCTATCTCGACGCGTCGTACTACGCGAAGGTCGGGCGGCAACTGGAGGAGGGCTGCTTCGATCTGATGTTCTTCGACGACCGGCTGGCCATGCCAGGCATCTACGGCGGCTCGGTCGAGGAGGCGGTGCGTACCGGCGCCCGTCCGGTGAAGCTGGATCTGGGGGTGGTCCTGGGCGTTCTCGCGCAGAGCACGTCCCATATCGGTCTCGGCGCAACGTATTCCACGACCTACTACGCGCCCTTCCATGTCGCCCGCACCTTCGCCACCCTCGATCACCTCTCCGCGGGCCGGGCCGCGTGGAACGTGGTGACTTCGGTCAACGACAGCGAGGCCCAGAACTTCGGCATGGACGCCCATCTCGGTCATGCGGAGCGCTACGACCGCGCCGACGAATTCCTCGAGGTGGTCGGCGGCCTGTGGGACACCTGGGACGACGACGCGATCGTGCACGACCGCGCGGCCGGCTACTTCGCCGATCCCGCCAAGGTGCACGAACTGCGGCATTCGGGCCGTTTCTTCGCCGCGCGCGGACCGCTGACCGTGCCGCGCACACCGCAGGGCAGGCCGGTGATCATCCAGGCTGGCTCCTCCGGTCGCGGCCGCGAATTCGCTTCGCGCTGGGCGGAATTGATCTTCACCGGCGATCCCGGTCTGGAGGTGGCGCGCAGTCACTACGCCGACCAGAAGGCCCGGATCGCCGACGCGGGCCGTGATCCGGCCTCGGTCCGGATCTGTCCGATGGCCTACGCCGTGGTCGGCGAGTCCGAGCAGCACGCCAAGGAGCGCGAGGCCATGCTGCTCGAGGACCTGGTGCATCCGATGGCGTCGCTGACGTTGCTCTCGGAGCTGATGAACTACGACTTCGCGCAACACGATCTGGACGACCCGGTCACCGACGAGCTGATCGCCTCGGTCTCGGGCATCCGCGGTCTGGTGCAGAACCTGCGCACCCACATCGGTGGCACCGTCACCGTGCGGGACCTGGCGGGTCACCGCGCGACACTGCTGCAGGGTCCGCGATTCGTCGGCACCGGCGAACAGGTCGCCGATCAGATGGCCGAGTGGTTCCACGGCGATGCCTGTGACGGTTTCGTGCTGGCGGCCACGCACATGCCAGGATCGTTCGAGGATGTCGTCCGGATGGTGGTGCCCCGGCTGCAACAGCGTGGCCTGTTCCGCACCGCCTACGAGGGCACGACCCTGCGCGAGCACCTCGGCCTGTCCCGGCCCGCACCGGTCCGGCCCACGAGCACAGTGGTGTGACATGAGCCGAGCCATGCTCGACGGCGTGCGAGTGCTCGACCTCGCCACGCTCGCGGCGGCGCCACTGGCCGCCACCTACCTCGGCGAATTCGGCGCCGAGGTGATCAAGATCGAACAGCCCACCGGTGGTGACCCGATCCGCACCTGGGGTGCGCAGCGCAACGAGGTCGGCCTGATGTGGAAATCGGTATCGCGCAACAAGCGTTCGATCACCTTGGACCTGCGCGTCGCCGAGGGCCAGGAACTGCTGCGCAGGCTGGTCGCGACCGCCGATGTCGTGGTCACCAACACCCGGCCGCAGACCCTGCGCAAGTGGGGCTTGGACTACGCGAGCCTGCGCACGGTCAACGAGCGCATGGTGATGCTGCACATCACCGGGTTCGGGCTGACCGGTCCCAAGAGCGAGCGCCCCGGTTTCGGCACACTGGGCGAGGCGATGAGCGGCTTCGCCCACATCACCGGCGAGGCACAGGGTCCGCCGACGCTGCCGCCGTTCATGCTGGCCGATGGTGTCGCCTCCCTCAATGCCGCCTATGCCGTACTCATGGCGCTCTACCACCGCGACGTACACGGCGGGCCGGGGCAACTGATCGATATCAACCTGGTCGACCCGCTCACCCGCCTGCTCGAGCAGACCCTGCTCAGCTACGACCAGCTCGGCATCGTGGCCGAGCGCGCGGGCAACCGCTGGGACATCTCCGCGCCCCGCAACACCTATCGCACAGCCGACGGCAAGTGGCTGGCGATGTCGGGCAGTTCCCCCGCGCTGGCGCTGCGGGTGTTCCGCGCGATCGGCCGTGCGGACCTGATCGACGACGTGGACTTCGGCGATCCACAGCGCCGCCTGGCCCGCGCGCGCGAAGTCGATGACGTTGTCGCGGAATGGGTTTCGCGACAGACTCTCGCCGAGGCGATGAAAGTCTTCGACGCCGAACAGGTGGCCGCGGCACCGGTCTACGACATCACCGACCTCGTCGAGGACGAGCAGCTACGCCACCGCGAGGTATTCGTCCCCGTCGCCGACGACGAACTCGGCACCATGACCGTGCAGGCGCCGGTGCCCCGCTTCTCCGAAGCGCAGGGCCGGGTATCGCACCTCGGCCCCCGCCTCGGCGAGCACAACGCCGAGGTCTACGGCGAGCTACTCGGCCTCGACACCGACACCATCGACGACCTGCGCAGCCGCGGCGTGCTGTGAGTTACCCACCACGACAAAGGATTCCACGATGACCCTGCTGATACGGCGCTCCGAGCTCGCGCTGCCCGCCTGCAACGACCACATGTTCGCCAAAGCCCTGGCCAGCGGCGCTGATCTGGTGTTCCTCGATCTAGAGGACGCGACCCCGGAAGCGCTCAAGGAGCAGGCGAGGGAGAAGGCGATCACGGCGCTGACCGAGCTGGATTGGGGCCGTACGGTTCCCGCGATCCGGATCAACGCCCTCGACACCCGCTGGTGCCACGACGACATCATCGAGGTGGTCAGCCGGGCCGGCGCGCACCTGCACACGATCGTGGTGCCCAAGGCGCGCACCGCCCGCGACGTGTGGTGGGTCGACGTGCTGCTGACCCAACTCGAGGACAAGCTCGGGCTGGAGCACAAGATCCGCCTCGAGGTACTGATCGAAGAGGTCGAGGGACTCGCCAATGCCGAGGCGATCGCCGTCGCCAGCCCGCGGGTGGACACGCTGATCTTCGGCGTCGGCGACTTCTCGCTGTCCCAGGGTGCGCGGGTGGACACCAATTTCGAACCGCTCGGCGACTACCCCGGCGACTTCTGGCACTACGCCCGCAACAAGGTGCTGGTCGCGGCCCGCATCGCGGGCATCGACGCCATCGACGCGCCCTATCCCGACTACGGCAATCTCGTCGGCTACGAGCGCGACGCCCAGCGCGCCTCGCTGCTGGGCTACACCGGCAAGTGGGCGATCCACCCGAACCAGGTACCGATCGCCAATACCGTCTACTCCCCCACCGCAGCGGAGATCACGCTGGCGCAACGCAATATCGCCGCCTACCGCGCGGCCGAGGCGGCGGGCCGTGGCGCTGTCGGCGTCGACGGGGTACTCGTCGACGCCGCGCACATCAAGATGGCCAGGGCGACCCTCGCCCGTGCCGCCGCGATCGACCCCTTCCTGCGCGCCGACGGCGCGATTCCAGTCCCCAGCTGAACCACGGCGGCGACTTCGGCATTCGCCACCGGTGCCCCGGGCCGCCGTCCCCAGCTCACCGAAGTGGGGACGGCGGCCGTCGGCCGCACAGATCCGACATGTCCGCAGTGGGCTGCGACACACACGCACACGTCGGGTATGAAAGGGTCCGACCTAGACTCTGCCGATGAGCTGGTGGGATTTCTGGATTTCTCACAGACGGCACGAGCGACAATGGGCAGCGCGGTCGGGACCAAGGGTGGGGCGATGAACAACGGCAGTACGTTGCGCGCCTGGTGGAAGGACCCGGTCGACTACCGATGGCTGGTGGACACCCTGGCTGCCCGATCAGCGCTGGGGCCGCTCAAGGTACTGATCGGCACCGCGGGCGCGGCGATCGCGGTGATGGGTGCGGTGATCGCGGGAACACCGGTGGGGCCGCCCGGCGATCCCGGCATCGCTTCGACGATCGGAGTGCTGTCCGGGACGCTGTGGGCGGCGCGCTGGTGGCTGCTGCCGTGGCCGAACAAGACCGAGTCGCTCGTGCTGATCGCCTGTGCCGACGTGCTGTTCACGGTCGAATTCCTCCAGCTGCAAGATCGGCTGTTCGGTGCGATGGGCACGGTACTTCTCCTGGTAACCGGCAGCTACCTGAGCTTCTTCCACAGCGCACGGGCACTGGCCGTGCATTCGGCCTGGTCGGTGCTGTCGGTACTGGTGTTGTCGGTGCGAATCACCACCGGCGGCGGCGATGTCCGCTTGGCGCTCGCGGTCGCGCTCCTGCTCGCCTCGGTGGCCGGTGCGATGCCGGCCTTCCAACTCCTCTATTGGCTCCTGCGCACCGAGTCGCTGTCGGACCCGCTCACCGAGCTGCTCAACCGCCGCGGCCTCGAGAACCGACTGCCGCAGCTGATGGACCGCAGTCCCGCGATCTGTGTCATCTGCTTCGATCTCGACCAGTTCAAGCGCGTCAACGACACCTGGGGCCACAGCATCGGCGACATCGGTCTGGTCCGGACCGCGCGCCGGTTGCGCGATGCCGCAGGGGAAACGGCGGTGGTGGCGCGCACCGGCGGGGAGGAATTCGTGGTGGCCACCCCGATCAGCGCAGCCGCCGCGCGCAGCGAGGCCGAGCGGTTGTGCCAGGTGGTCGCCGAACCGCCGGAGACCGCTGTGGTGGTCACCGCGAGCGTCGGCGTGGCCGTCTTCGACGCAATGATCTGTCCGCATTGTCCACGTCCGACCCCGGACCGGCTGCTGCAATCAGCCGATGCGGCGATGTACCGGGCCAAACAGTCCGGCGGAAACCTGGTGGTGGTAGACGACCTCACGCCGCCGCTCGATCATCACCACCCACCCCCGGACGACCGCCGGTAAGGCGTCGTTGAGTTCGGCCGAGTCAGTGCCGGTCTTCGAGGCCGACAGCATCCCGCAGCCGATCCGCGGCCGTTCGAAGGTCGGGATCGTCGAAGGCGGATGAAGCCAGCAGCGCGGCCAGTGCCTCGGCGATGACATTGAGTTTCTCTTGCGAGGCCTCGCTCGCGCGGCGGCTCGCGTTTTCGAGCAACACCACCAACAGCAGCGTGAAAACGCTCGCAACGGTGTGGATAGCAGCTTGCCAGGTTTTGAGGTCGGTCCACCACGGCAAACTGAACAGCCACACCACGACGATGCCGGCACAGACGAAGAAGAACGGAGCCTGACTCACCCGCAGTTCGGCCAGCTCGACAAACCGGTCGAACGGCGAACGACGGTCACCTCCACCACGACTTCGTGCGGCCTCGCTGCGGCGCTCCATCACCAGAATTCTAGTCGCCACGCCCAAGCAGCACACGACGCTGCATCGACCGCGACAAATTGCACCACATCGACTTCGAAGGGGGCAAACTGCCCGAGGCAGCGGATTTCTACCGCGACATCAAAGCCCGCGCGGTCGCGGCCGGGCGCTCGGCCGATGACATCAAGATCCGGCCGTCGGCGAGTTTCGTCCGGTCGCTCAGCCCTGGTCGAGTTCCCCGCGCACGGTGGCGGCGATGCGGGCGAGCGCGGTCTCGAGGTTGCGGCGCTGGGCGGCGGTCAGTGGATCGAACACGAGCCGCCTGACCTGCGCGACATGTTCGGGTGCGCTCTCGACGAGCTTGCGGCGGCCGCCGTCGGTGAGGGTGGCGAAGGTGTATCGACCGTCGCTGGGGTCGGGTCTTCGGGTGACCCAGTCGCGGGCTTCGAAGCGGTCCATCGCTTTCGACAGGCGGGGCTGGGTGCTGTCGCAGAGCCGGGCGAGGTCGCCCAGGCGCATGGTGTCGTCGTCGGCCATGGACAGCCGGGCGAGCACCCCGTACTCGAAGTTGGAAATGCCCGCGTCGCGTTGGAGCTGACGGTCGAGAGCCGCGGGGAGGGCGACGACGACTGTGAGCAGCGCCTGCCACAGATCCTGTTGGTCCTCATCGAGCCAGGGCGAGGGGGAATTCATGAGCCCATCGTACTTGCCTGGGCAACTTGCACTTGCCTGGGAAAGTCATCGTGCGCTACGTTCTTACTTGCCCAGGCAAGTCAAATGATTTGCCTGGGCAAGTCAAGGAATCGACCGCCTGGTCATGGGCAACTCCATCCGCTCGGTCCGACTGACCTGAGCCGGTTCGACTTCGACCTTCCGACTCGATCGCCTCGACCTGGGGCGGCGACACCGAAACATCCTGGAGGACAGTTCCATGAAGGCCATGCGTTTCCACCAGTTCGGCACCAGCGAGGTTCTGCGCTACGAAGACATCGACCGGCCGGTCCCCGGCCCCGGACAAGTGCTCGTGCAGGTCGCCGCCACCTCGTTCAACCCGGTCGACGACCATATCCGCGCCGGCCACCTCGCCGAAATGATCCCGATCGCACTCCCCTACGTCCCGGGCATCGACCTGGCCGGCACCGTCACAGCACTCGGCGCGGACGTGACGGGCCACGCGATCGGTGACCGGGTCGTGGCGATGCTGCCCCTGGACTCCGCGGGCGGCGCCGCCGAATACGCGCTCGTTCCCGCCGAGTCGCTGGCCCCTGCGCCGCGGTCGACCGAGCTGGTCGACGCCGCGGCGCTGCCGCTGACCGGCCTCGCGGCCTGGCAGTTGGCGTTCGAGCTCGCCGAGCTGAAGCCCGGTCAGACCGTGCTGGTCAACGGGGCGGGCGGCGCAGTGGGCAGCCTCGTGGTCCAGCTCGCCGTCGACGCGGGCGCACACGTGACCACGGTGGACGCGCCGCAGCACGCCGACCGCCTTCGTGGCTACGGCGCCGACCGGGTCGAAGGCCCGCTCAGCCTCTCGGATGGTCCCGCCGCGGTGGGCGGTCCGTTCCAGGTCGTGGTGAACCATGTGCGTGTCTCACCCGAGGAACTCGCACAGCTGACGAACTATGTCGCCGACGGCGGGATAGCCGCGAGCTCGGCAGGCCCGATTCCCGAGGACACCGCCCGCGGTGTGCGCAGCGAGAGCCTGTGGGTCCGCAGCGATGGCGCCCAGCTGAGCGAGCTGGTCGCCAAGGTAGACGCGGGCAAACTCCAGATCCACGTCGCCGACCGTCGCCCGGTGGCCGAGCTCGCCGACGTGCACGCGGAGGCCGGCGCGGGACGTCTGGTCGGGAAGACGGTCGTACTCGCTCCCTGATCAGCGATCCAGCGAAGTCGTTGCCACGGTTAGGCGTTCGGCGATCCCCCTCCCGATCCCTATCCAGGCGGTACTGGAACCAGGATCGGCGGGGGGCTGGCTAGCGTTTGCGGCCCACGCCGGCGACGATGCAGTTGCGGACATCGGAGAGTGGGGTGAGGTGGGGGCCGTCCGACCACCAGTCGTCGCAGCGGACCAAGCCGGGTTCGACCATCTCGAGATTGCCGAACATCGCCTGGATTTCGTCGCGGGTGCGGAAGCGGCCACTGCCCATCGGGCTGTGGATGAACTTCTCTTCCATCTTCTGGGCGAGCTCGCTGTATTCGGCGGTCTCCGGGTCGTGGAAGTGGGCGATGGCCACGAACGAACCCGAGGGCAGTGCGTCGATGTAGGTCTGCATCAGGGCGGGGCCGTCGTCGCCCAGGTAGTGGTGCAGCGTGCCGATGTGGAACAGGGCCAGCGGGCGGGTGAAGTCGAGTTCGCGGCGCACCGTGGCGTTGCCGAGCACGTCCAAGGGGCGGAAGATGTCGGCCTCGGCGATGCGGGTGCGGCGATTGCTGGCCAGCAGCGCCTGCGCGTGCACGAGCACCGACGGGTCGTTGTCGACGTAGACGACCTTGGACTGGGGGTTCACCCGCTGGACCACCTGGTGGGTGTTCTCCGCGGTGGGCAGACCCGATCCGAGATCGAGGAACTGGTCGATGCCCGCCCTGGCCAGGAACCGGCAGGCGCGGATGAGGAAATCGCGGTTGGCCCAGGCCAGGTCGTTGACCTGCGGGGCGACCGTGCGGACCTGGTCCAGCACCGCGCGATCGACGTCGAAGTTGTCTTTGCCGTTGAGTGCGGCGTCGTAGACACGCGCGATACTCGCACGGGTGGTGTCCACCCCGACCGGGACAGCGCTGGGGTAGGCGGCAGAGGAATGCGACATCAGGGAGCGCCTTTCGGGCATCGGAGCCGACTGGACGATTTCAGCCTAGAGCATCGTTTGCCTTGCTGGACAAGCTATTCCGGCACCGACGCGGATACGACGTGCAGCCGGGTACCCGGAGTACCCGTATCGGTGGGCTCCTATTCGAGCAGCGCGTGGCGGTCCCACGATCAGAGCATGATCCAGATGCTCAAACCAGCCCAGGTGCCCGATTCGGTGGTGGGTAGGCGTTCGATCGCCGTGCTCGTCGTGATCCTCACCGGCCAGTTCATGACGGTGCTCGACGGCTCCATCGTCAATGTCGCCATTCCGTCCATGCGGTCGAACCTCGATACCGGCGGGGCCGCACTGCAATTGATCGTCGCCGGCTATGTGATCGCCTACGCGGTGTTGCTGATCGGTGGTGCGCGCCTGGGTGACCGGTTCACTCAGCGACGAACGTTCATCGCGGGTCTGGCGGTGTTCACTCTGGCCTCGCTCGCCTGCGGGTTGGCGTGGAACGCGGAGTCGCTCATCGTGTTCCGGTTCGGTCAGGGCGTCGGCGCGGCCGCACTGGCGCCACAGGTGATGACGCTGATCCAGCGCACATTCGCCGGAGCGGCGCGGGCCAGGGCACTGAGTATCTACGCGGCGATCGTCTCCGGTGGCCTGCTGGCCGGCCAGATTATCGGCGGATTGATCGTCGACGCGGATCTGGGCGGCAGTGGTTGGCGTGGGGTGTTCCTGGTGAATGTGCCGATCGGACTCGCCCTGCTGGTGCTGGCGCCGCGCGTGCTCCCGGTTACCGTCGCGCGCGCGGATCGGACCGTCGACGGACTGGGACTGGTGACGCTGACCGCCACCGTGCTGTTGCTGGTCGTGCCGCTGGTGCTCGGGCGAGAGCTCGGGTTTCCGCTGTGGTCGTGGCTGTGTCTCGGGGCGGGCGTGCTCGGGTCGGCCGTGTTCGTTCTGGTCGAGCGGGCGGTCGCCGGGCGTGGTCGAGATCCGCTGTTCGCGCCGCAGGTGCTCGGTGCACCCGGTCTGCTCGCGGCTGCCGCGACCCTGCTCCTGGTGATGGGAACCTTCGGTGGATGGCTGTTCGTGAGCGCCATCCACATGCAGAGCGACCTCGGCTACAGCGCACTGCGGGCGGGCGCGCAGTTCTTGCCGATGGCTGCCACGTTCGCGGTGGCCGGCCTGTCTTGGCAACGCGTCCCGGCTCGCCTGCACGCGAGAATGATTCCGTTCGGGCTGGTGGTGAGCGCGGCCTCGCTGGGCTGGCTCGCGTGGTTGCTCGGCGACGGAGCGGGGATCGGACCCGCGGCGTCGATCGCGTTCGGGCTGTTCGGCCTCGGTAACGGGCTGGCTTTCAGTCCGTTGATGACGCGCGCGCTTGCCGCGGTGCCGCTGCCCCTCGCCGCCGACGCCAGCGGCATTCTCGTCACCAGCGTGCAACTGGGAACCGTAGCCGGGATCGCGACGATCGGGTCGGTGTTCTTCGAATCGGTCGGAACGACAGCGTCATCGGCGGCCGATGCGGTAGCGGTCGTGCATCTGATCTGCGCCGCGACCACACTCGTCGCTGCCGCCTCGGCCGCGGTCGCCGTGCGCAGGATCAGCCGCTGATCGTGCCGATCGCGACGTCACCGGTCCTGAGCTAGCGCGACACCATGCACGAGCTCAGGACCCCTGGCGGACGCTCAGTAGGTCAGAGCTGAGCTTCGATCGCCTGCACGACCTCGGCGGCATCGGGGGTCGTGCGCGGGCGGAACCGGCCTGCGACCGTGCCGTCGCGACCGACGAGGAACTTCTCGAAGTTCCACTGCACGTCACCCGCCGCACCCTCGGCATCGGCCGTCTCGACCAGCGCGGCGTAGAGCGGGTGCCGGTCGTCACCGTTGACATCGGCCTTGGCGAGCAGCGGGAAATCGACGCCGTAGGTGACCGAGCAGAATTCCTGGATCTCCTCGGCGCTGCCCGGCTCCTGGCCCATGAATTGGTTGCTCGGGAAGCCGATCACGGTGAAACCGCGCTCGCCGTAGGCCTTCTGCAGCTCGACCAGGGCTCCGTACTGCGGGGTCAGACCACATTTGGAGGCCACGTTGACCAGCAGTACCGCCCGCTCGCCCGCCAGGTCGCCCAGCGTGGTGTCCTCGCCCGTCAGGGTCTGCACCGCAATGTCTCGAATGTTCGCGCTCATCACATCACCACCAGATCTCGTCTATGTAGGTTCGATCGCCACCGTACCGGAGCCCGATCGGCGCGCAAGTGTCCCGCTGGGCGTACCGCCGCCTTCGCCGGTGGCCGTGCGCGCAGTGAAGGAACGCTTCGCGTCTGCGCCCACTATGCGGGAGAATCTGTAACACGTTCTTGTTTTGTGGCGCGGTTGGCGGCACCATTCCATTGATGGGCGGTGACGCCCCACCCCGAGCACCGGAGGAAACACGTGAGCGACCAGCCACATCGGATCGATACCGTCCGCCCGCTGCGCGCGAGCGAGGTGACCCAGTGGGATTTCGAGGCCGATGTGGTGGTGGCCGGTTTCGGCATCGCCGGCGTGTGCGCGTCGATCGAAGCCGCGCGGGCCGGTGCGAAGGTACTCATCCTGGAACGAACCGGCGGCTGGGGCGGCGCGGCGGCGCTGGCGGGCGGATTCGTCTACCTCGGTGGCGGCACACCGCTGCAGAAGGCGCTCGGATTCGACGACACCCCCGAGAACATGGCGGCCTTCCTCACCGCGGCACTCGGGCCCGGCGTCGACGAGGCGAAGATCAATGACTACTGCGCCGGCAGCGTCGAGCACTACAACTGGCTCGTCGACTGCGGTGTGCCGTTCAAAGAGTCGTTCTGGGGTGAGCCCGGCTGGGAGCCCCCGCACGACGAGGGCCTGATGTACTCCGGTGGCGAGAACTCCGCACCGTTCCTCGAGATCGCCGAACCCGCTCCGCGCGGCCATGTTCCGGAGCTGGCGGGCAAGAAGATCGGTGAGCGCAGCGGCGGCTACATGCTGATGAAGCCGCTGGCCGACACCGTCGCCGGGCTCGACATCGACGTCGAGTACGACACCCGGATCCGCCGGCTCGTCGTCGACGACGCCGACCGCGTGGTCGGCGTGCTGGCCACCACCTACGGCAAGCCCGTCGCCGTGCGGGCCGCGCGCGGTGTCGTGCTGGCGACCGGCAGCTTCGCCTACGACACCGAGATGATCGACCGCTACACCCCGCGCCTGAGCGGCAGGCCGGGCGCGGCCATCGAGGAACACGACGGCATCGGCATCCGGCTGGCCCAAGCGCTCGGCGCCGAGCTCGCGCACATGGATGCCAGCGAGGTGGCCATCTTCGGCGATCCGCAGATGATGGCGCGCGGCATCCTCGTCAACGGACGCGGTCAGCGCTACGTCACCGAGGACACCTACCCCGGCCGGATCGGCCAGGCGACGCTGTTGCAGAACGACAACCAGGCGTTCCTGATCATCGACGAGACCTCGCTCGAGGAGGCGCTCGCGACCGAGAGCGCCACGCCGTTCTTCCGCTTCGCGCCCAAGTGGGTCGCCGAGACGGTCGCCGAACTCGAGGCCGAGATGGGGCTGCCCGCACAGACATTGCAGACCACCGTCGCCACCTACAACCAGCACGCCGAACACGGCAGCGACCCGGTGCTCGGCAAGAAGCCCGAATGGGTGCGACCGATCACGGGGTCGCTGGCCTGCTTCGACCTGCGCGGGTTCACCGCCGGGTTCACCCTCGGCGGGCTGCGCACCGACCTGGATTCGCGGGTGCTGCACGTGAGCGGTGAACCGATCGAGGGCCTGTTCGCGGCGGGCCGCTGCACCTCGGGACTGTGCGCGTACGGCTACGTCAGCGGGGCCTCGCTCGGCGACGGCAGCTTCTACGGCCGTCGCGCGGGCAAGGCGGCGGCAGCGGGCTGAACCACGGACGGCCCACCGCGGGCCTTCTGTCAGTACTCTGCTTGCAGCGTCACGCCCGACGACGAGTCCGGCTGGGCTCACGGTCTTTTCACACCCGGGAGCAGGCGCGCCGAACAACAGACTCAGTGCAGATCGGAGTTGGACAGTGCAAGCAGGTGGGACGTCCGCGGATTACGTGATCGTCGGCTCCGGATCCGCGGGGGCGGTGCTCGCGAATCGGCTCAGTGCCGACCCCGGCACCACGGTCGTACTGCTGGAGGCAGGCCCGGCCGACGACGACAAGTTCGCCCATATTCCGGCCGCGTTCTCGAAACTCTTTCGCAGCGAGCGTGATTGGGACTATCTGACCGAGCCGCAGACCGAGCTCGGCGACCGGCAGATCTACTGGCCGCGCGGCAAGACCTTCGGCGGCTCGTCCTCGATGAACGCGATGATGTGGGTACGCGGTTTCCGCGCCGACTACGAGGAGTGGGGGCTCCTGGCAGGCGAGAAGTGGAACTTCGCCGCCGCGGTGGAGCAGTTCCGCAAGATCGAGAACGTCCAGGACGCGCAGTTCCCCGACGAAGGTTCCAAGGGACCGCAACACGTGCAGCGCCAGCGCAGCCCGCGCGCGTCGACGCACGCGTTCCTCGAGGCCGCGCGCCAGGCGGGCCACGAACTCGAGTCGGCGAACAGGCCAGCGCCCGAGGGTTTTACGCAGACCATGGTGACCCAGCGCGACGGCAGGCGCTGGAGCACCGCCGACGGATACCTGCGGCCCGCGATGAAGCGGCCGAACTTGACCGTGCTGGCCGAGTCGCTGGCCACCCGCGTGCTGTTCGAAGGCACGAGGGCCACCGGCGTGGAGTACCGCAACGGCGGGCAGACACTCACCGTGACCGCGAACCGTGAGGTCATCCTGTGTGGTGGCGCGGTGAACAGTCCGCAGCTGCTGCAGCTTTCGGGCATCGGCGATCAGGACGAGCTGAAGGAACACGGCATCGAGCTGGTCGCCCACTCCCCCGAGGTCGGCGCGAACCTGCAGGACCACCTCATCTCGGCGCTCGGCTACAGCGTGGAATCGGACTCGCTGTTCACCGCGGAGAAGCCACTCGAACTGATCAACTACCTGGTCCGCCACCGCGGCATGCTCAGCTCCAATGTCGGTGAGGCATACGGTTTCGTGCGCAGCGAGCCCGACCTCGAGCACCCCGATCTGGAACTGATCTACGCACCGGCGCCGTTCTACCACGAGGGTCTGGTCGAGGCCACCGAACACGGTGTGGTGCTCGGCGCGATCCTGCTTCGCCCGCGTAGCCGCGGCAAGATCAGCCTGGCCTCGGCCGATCCGACGGCCAAGCCGGTGATCGATCCGCGGTATCTGTCCGATCCCGATGGCGCCGACCGGGCCGCGCTGACCGCCGGGCTTCGGGTATGCGCCGGGCTCGCCGGGCAGCCCGCGCTCAAGAGCGCACTCGGCGCGCTGATCTACCCGCCCGAGGCACCCGAAGATCTCGAAGCCACCATCGCGCTGACCATCGAACAGTTCTCGCACACCCTCTATCACCCGATCGGCACCTGCCGGATGGGCACCGACGCCGCCAGCGTCGTCACGCCTGACCTGAAGGTCCGCGGCGTCGAAGGTCTGCGCGTCGCCGACGCCTCGGTGATGCCGCTGATCATCCGCGGCCACACCAACGCCCCCGCCATCTTCATCGGCGAACAGGCCGCGGACTTCATCCTGGCCGAGGCCTGACAGAGGTGACGGTGGCGCGCGGGCAACGGCGCGCCACCGCATATCTCATGCCGCCGCGAGACCGAGCGACGCGGCCGCGAGCAGCAGATACGGCAGCGGATAGCCCAGATCCGCGTACCGGCGCGACCGTGCGACCGTGAGTTCGGCGGCGACGAAATACACCACGAGCCCGGCCGCGGCAGCCACCGCCAGCGGCCGATACGCCAGGCCGGCGAGCAGACCGAGCCCACCCGCCGCCTTGATCAGGGCCAGCGGGGTGAGCGTCCACGGTGCGAGGCCGTACCGGCGCATGTTCTCGCGCACCCAGTCGGCACGAACGATGTCGATCAGCGCGGCGGCCAAGGCGGCCACCGCGGCGAGCGCGGTGACGACGAGATAGGTGGTGTGCATCGGATCAGGTCCTCCGGTTTCGGGGTGATCGGCCGCCTCTGCCATCGTGGAGGCAGCCGCCGTGACGGGACAGCGTGTGCCGCCCATTCGATAGACGAACGGCGTGAGCGAAAGGTGACCGATGCGCGCGGATCGGCCGGCAGCGTCGGCAGGCGCGTTCGAACAACGGCGCGATCGCCTGCGTGGCGTCGCCTTTCGGATGCTGGGTGCCGGTGCCGAGGCCGAGGACGCGGTCCAGGAGGCATGGTTGCGTTTGGCCGGAACCGACACCGAGATCGCCGATCTCGACGGCTGGCTCACCACAGTGGTGTCGCGGATCTGCCTCGATATGCTGCGCAGCCGTACCCGCCGCGCCGTGGTCCCGGACACTCCCGATCGGGCGGCGACCGGCGCGGGCATCGATCCCGAAGCCGAAGCGCTGCTGGCGGATTCGGTCGGACGGGCGCTGCTCGTCGTTCTCGACGCGCTCAGCCCCGAGGAACGGGTCGCCTTCGTTCTGCACGACCTGTTCGCCGTGCCGTTCGCCGAAATCGCGCCGATGCTCGGACGCACGCCCGCCACCACCAAGAAGCTCGCCAGTCGCGCGCGATTGCGTGTGCACGCGCCCGCCCGGATCGAACCGACGGAACTGGTCGCACATCAGGCCGCGGTGACGGCCTTTGTGCGGGCTGCCCGCGGGGGCGATCTCGGCGGGTTACTGGCGGTGCTCGCACCGGATGTGGTGCGCACCGCCGACCCGGCGGCGCTCTCGCCCGGAATGGCCGTCATCGTGCGTGGGGCACGCGCCGTGGCAGACGGGGCCCTCGCGCTGCGGCACCGGTCGCGGGACGCGGTGCTCGTGCTCATCGACGGCACGCCCGGTCTGGTAGTGGCGGGAGCGGGCGGCCCGGTGTTCGCGGTGACATTCACGGTGCGCGGCGGGCGGATCACGGCTTACGACGTCGTCGCCTCGCCGGAGCGTGTGGCCGCGTTCACCCTGTCGTTGCCGCCAGAACTGCCGTGAACAGGGCCGCGAGATGACCGGATCCCGCATTCGTCCCGGTCAGAAGGCGGGGACGCGGGCGAATCCCAACGGCGGGGTCGGGACGGGGCCGGAACGCAGGTCATGCCGGAAATCGGGCAGCAGCGGGAGCATCTCGACGTTGCGGGCGGCGTAGCAGCGCACCATCGGCAGCGCGCGCGAGACCTCGGCACGTTCGATCGGCTCGGCGTCTACGAACGCGAGTGCGTCCAGGCCGAGGCCGAGCGTGCCCGCGATCCGGACGATCGAGGCCGACTTGCGGCCCCAGCCGACCTCGACCGCCGAGAACATCTCGTACACACCGTGGCGGTACAGCGTGCGCAGGGTCGCGCCCCGGTCACCGCGCGCGGCGACAGCATGCAGCACACCGCGCTCGCTCAGTTTCGTCAGCGTGCGCAGTGCCGGTGGGCGCGGCGTGGTGCCGGTCTCGTCGTGGACGACACCCTCCCACAGGGTCTCGTCCAGTTCCCAGACCAGACAACGGACGGCAGGTCGCATGGCGCTGAACTCTACAACCACTGATAGCGAAGAACCAGACTTGTGAGCGGTCACTACAGGGGTCCGCTACCGTGGGCCCCCTACCCAGAACCTGACGTTCCATTCCGGTTTCCTCGGCAGTTGGTTAGGGTGGGGTTCGCTGGACAGCGGGGGGTACAGCCGCAACAGGCGAAGGGAACACAGATGTCCGTCCACAATCCACCCCGACCGTCGCTGACCGTCTCGGGCAAGCCGATGTCGTTGCCACTCAAGGACGTTCGCACACTGTCGCGGCAAATGGTCGGCCATTTCGTCGCTACCGTCGCGCCCTGCGGGACGCTGCCGGGCGACGCCATTTCCGGGGATGTCACCACGATCACCCGGATCTGCCTGGAATTCGCCGTCGGCATGCTCGACGGGCGCGATATTCCCAGCAAGTTGCAGCGCCTGCAGGACGCCGCGGGCGCGTGGGCACGGGAGGGCGTGCCCATCGACACGATTCACCACTCGATCTCCGAGGGCTTCAAAATCGGCCTCGACCTGGTCGTATCGAGCGCGTCGGGGAAGGATTTCGACAACCTCATCGACGGCGTCAAGGTCGTGATGGAACTGCTCGACACCATCACCGCGCAGATCTCGCTGGCCTATGTGCGCGAGCTCCGCGGCGTGGTCAGCGAACACCACACCGCCGTACACACCCTCACCTCCGCCCTGCTCGGCGGCCACAGCACCTCGACGATGGCCCGCGAATGCGGCATCACGATCGCCGAGACCTACGCGGTCTTCGCCCTGGCGATCCCGCAGCACCGCGAGGAAGCCAACCCGGCGCTGGATGCGAAGGTCGTCGCCCGCCGCAAGTTGCGCCGGGTGCAGGCCGAACTGGCCAAACGCTGCGGCGACTCGGCGCTGTCGCTGCTCAGTGTCGACGGCGGGACCGTATTGATCCCGGCCGATACCTTCGACCGCGAGGGCCTGACCGCGCTGGTCGCCCAGCTCTCCCAGGCCGCACAGGTCGGCATCACCGCCGCGATGGTCGAAACGAGCACCACCGGCGTCCCCGACGCCGCCGACCAGGCCCACGAACTGCTCGACATGGTGCAGCGGCTCGACGTGACCTCGGGTCTGTACCGCTTCGACGAGCTGGCCCTGGAATACCAGCTCACCCGCCCCGGCCCCGGCCGCGAATTCCTCGGCTCGCTACTGGATCCACTGGATCAGTACCCCGAGCTGCTCGAAACCCTGCAGCGCCATATCGCCAACAACCTCAACCGCCAGCGCACCGCTCGCGTGCTGCACGTGCACACCAACACCGTCGACTACCGGCTCAAGCGGATCGGTCAGCTCACCGGTTTCGACCCCACCCAGCCTTCGGGGCTGTGGTACTTGCGTTCGGCACTCGTCGCCCGCAGCTACCGTTCCGTCCCCGCCTGACCCCGAACACGACGAAGGCGCTGTCCGCACGATGTGGACAGCGCCTTCGTCGTCGTCAGCGTGAGCGGGTCAGATCGAGCCGCCGCCACCGACGAGCCACGGGTTGAACGCGCAGGTCAGTTGCGGGTTCTGCACCGGGTCGAGCGCACGCAACGCGATCGACAGGGCACGCGGCGAGTACATCATCGTGAGGTGATCGGAGATGTCCTGCTCGCAGCCGTCCTGCAGGGTGATGTTGTCGACCCGCGCCCCCGGGCCCGCCTTCAGGAAGGTCAGGTCATAGGGGTTGGTGACCTCGTCATACCGGGTACCGACCACGGTGTAGTCGACGCCGGCGACAGTGTCACCGCCCGCGTTGAGGTTGTTGACGAAATCCGAGCCGATGGTCTGCTGGATACCCGCGTGCCCGACGAAGATCTCGATCGGGCCCAGGATGTCGATACCCAGGTTGTTGATCATGCGACCCAGCGCGCCGATACCGTCGAGGCTGGTGCCGTGGTGGGTGGCACCGAAGGTGATCAGCTTGTTCACCTTGGCGGCGCCGCCCTCGAACTTGGTGTAGTGGTTCGCCATCGACCCGCCTTGCGAGTGGGCGATGATGTCGACCTCGTCAGCACCGGTGGCCGCGAGCACCCGATCGACGAACGTCGCGGTCTGCTTGGCCGAGTCCTCGATGTAGCCGGTACCCATCACACCGGGCAGGAACGAACCGAGACCGCCACCCTCCATCATGTTGGAGCGACCGAAGTTGAACGTGAACGTGCAGTAGCCGGCGTCCTTGATCGGCTGGCCCATGTAGGCGTAACCGTTGTAGGCGTTCATCCAGGTGCCGTGCAGCAGCACGACCGGGCGAGGATGCTCTGCGGTCGGCTTGCAGGTCCAGTCGTTCGTCCCTGGTGCGGCAGCGTCGGGGTTGCCGAGGCCGTAGGCGAACGCGGCGAGGAACGCCGTCGACTCCGGTCCGTATGCGCCTGGATCGGAGGAATAGCCGCCCGAGGAACCCGAGCTGGAACCCGAACCGCCGTAGCAGTCACCGGACCCGTTACCGGACCCGGCACCGCTGCCGGAGGTGCACGCCGAACCGGACCCGGCGACCTGACGACCTTCGGAGACGATGTCGGCGAGATCCTGCTCGGTCGGCGACGCGGCGGGAGCCGCGCTCGCCCCCGGCCCGGTGAGCACCATGGAAAGGGCGCCGACTCCGGCGAATACCGCCGTGTGCAGCGTGCGCCTGCGACTGGGAGATTTCATGTGGTGACTTGTCTTCCTGTGCGATTCGAATATTCGCCGCCCTTTTCCTGCCGGGAGAACGAATGGCTTGTCGAAACCGCCCAAAACATAAGCCGCAGAATTCCTTACGAGACGATTGTCACGTGCGGTCTGGGCAGGTCACCACGCCCTCTCGAAAACGGCCATGACGGGGCACAGGAAAATATTCAGCATTCGCTGCGCGCGGGAACCCCGAGGAGTCGCTCGTCGAGCCACAACATCGCCTCCGGATAGCCGGTCGCCGCACCGATGATGTGTTCACCGAGCACACCGCGATACACCGCGCTGGCACCGAGTTCGCACTGCTCGGCATAGAGATTGCGCGCGCCCTCGGCGGGGATCCAGAATTCCTGGTCACCGTTGTAGATGTAGAGCGGAGTAGCCGAGCGCAGGCCTTCCATCCGGGTGATCTCGTAGATATCGGTGGCCAGTTCCGAACGCAGCGGGTCGGCGATATTGGCGCCGACATCGATCGGCAGATGCAAGATTCCGGGCACCGCGAACACACTGGCGCACGTATCTTTCATAATCGAGGTCGTCACCCAGCGCCCGAGATTGTTCATCGCGGCGAGGATTTCGGGTCGTTCCCGGCCGATCGCGAAGGTCGCGGCCATAAATATTCCGGATGCGAGATTGGCATTCATGCTGCGCGACAGGATTTCGAAGTCGGCCGGTACGCCGCCGAGTGCCGCGCCGACGATCGCGCCGGCCAGTTCCGGAGCGTAGGAATCGATCAGCTTGGCCGCACCGTGGGTAGCGATGGCGCCGCCGGAATAGCCGGTCATCGCGAAGCGGCTCTCGCCGTAGGACACCGGGTCGAGACCGCGCAGCGCCCTGATCGAGTCGAGCACCGCGTGCCCGGCGACATACGGTTCGGCATAGGCCATCCACGGGCCTTCGTGGTCGGGCACCAGGACCGCGTATCCGCGCAGTACCGCCAGCTGGGTGGTCGGCGGAATGAATTCCGTCGCACTCGACTGTGTTGTCAGGCCGTGCGCCAGTGAGTAACCCGGGGTGCATTTGCGGCCGAGCGCGTCGATCGGCAGGTTGTTCACCAGCACGGGGCGGTCTCCCGGCCCGGTCCACTCGGTGGCGGGCACGATCAGGGTCGCGGTGGCGTAGGACGGCCTGCCGTGCGCGTCGTCGGTGCGGAATTTCAGCAGCGTCGCCGAGCGGATGGGCACCAGGGTCAACCAGGCCGCGGTCGCGGTGACGTCGCGGGTTTCGATCAGATCGCCGGGCGACAGCTCGTCCAGCCCGGCGGGCCACTGGTCGAAGATCGGATCACCGACCGCCGACGGCAGTACCGCCGCGTGCAGCGCCGCGAGCTCGGCGGCCGGATCAGCGGCGTTCGGCTGGATCGGCGAGGGAAGGACCCGGTCGATCCAGCGCTGCAGATCAGGCAGGAAACCGGGTGTCCCCACCTGTGGCACCGGGAATTCCTGGGTCGGCGGCGGATCGGCGGCGGCAGTGCCCGCCGCGAACGAGAAGAGCAGCAGCATCGAACAGACAAGTACTCGAACAGATCTCATGGCACACACGCCTTCGGGTGGCAACGGATTCGTCGATGACGTGCCACCATGCGGTGCTTCGGCCCCCGCCGAAACTCCCCCACCGCGCCGTCGTCAGAGCAATCACGCTACGTGGCGCCGCTACGCGACCTCGGCGTTGTGCCCGACTCGTGTGCGCAATGCCGCTGTATCGCAACAAGAATCGCCCCATCGCGCGACGAATCGACCCGGATCCGCATCGGGGGCGAGCGGATTCGGGTCGATCGACACCGGACTCAGCAGGTGCTGGGCGCCGGCTCTCCCCGCAACCGGGCATCGAGCCAACTCAGCGCGGTAGGCAGTCCGAGCACAGCCGCGCTCAGATGGTCCGGGGTCGGTGTCTGCAGGCTGACCACCCTGGCGCCCGCGGCACACCACCGATGCGTGGTCGAGGTGATCGCGTCGACCGGAATGAGGCCATCGATCGGCGAATGCCATTCGAAGACAGGCATTGTCGGCACGCCGGGATACAGCTCGAGGCTGTTCTCCTCCACCACGGCGCGCGCTTGCGGATCCGCCACCAGCGAGGTGGTGGCCGCGAAGTCCAGGATGCCGCGCCCCGCGCCCGCCCCGAGGATGTCGTTGGTGCAGGCGTCGCGGATCGACGCACGGGCGGCCAGGCCACTGGCATTCATCTGATCACTGATCGGAAACCGTTGCGGGTATTCACGTTCCAGCCCGATCCCCGCCGCCAGCGCGAGTCCGAACACCGGATGCGAGCCGAAGCCGAGCCCCTCCAGCATCGACACCAGGTTCATCGGCACCCCACCCATCGCCGCACCCGCGATCGCCAGCTCGGGCGCGTACTCGGGCTGCAGTGCCGCCGCCCACGCCGTCGCCATGCCACCACCGGAGTACCCGGCCATCGCGACCCGGCTACCGCCGACCCGCAGCTGCTCGACCCGGCGCACCGCACGGATGCCGTCGAGGGTCACCTGACCGCCCAATTTCGCGGCGCCATACGCGAAATTCGGCCCGAGGTGATCGGGCACGGCCATCGTCCAGCCGCGCTGGAGCGCGTAGTTCCAGGCCACCGCCTCGCGCACCATGAGGTCGGGATCGTCGGTGTAGAGGACTTTGGAGACCGAGCACCGCGTGCCGAGGCCGTTGATGATGTGCTGGTAGGACAGCACGGGGGCATCGGCGCGGTGGTTGTTCGGCTGTAGCACCGTTGTCGTGGCGGCGATCGGGTCGCCCGCCGAGTTGGTGGAGCGGAACTGGATCAGGGTGATCGTGGTGTCGGGGAACATGGCCAGCGGCGGCATCGGCCGCACGTCGAGCACGTCTCCGGGCTGGTGATCGTCGAGGCCGGTCGGCTGGCTGTAGAAGGGGTCGGGGTCCGCACTCGGGTACAGCGGCGTGGTGTGGCCCGCCCCCGCGGAGACCACGGTGAGCACCGCTGCCACCACGCAGACCAGTAGTGTTCGGCGCGCCCCAGTGTGTCGTGCCCCGGCAACCCAGATCATGCGGCTGTCCCTCCCGTGTCGCTGCTGTCGAGAGCGATCCTCGCCGGTACCGTGGCTCCTCGTCGACGGGTCGCCGCGAACATCAGCGGAGCTCACAACCTCACCTGGTGCGTGTTGTGACCGGAGGCAGCACGTACGCCGATATGCGGGCGCACCGCCGCGGCGACAGGTGGTTTGTGAGATCTCCAAGCGAAATCGGAACGTGTTCCTCTCGACGGTGCAACACCTACCGTCGAGTAGGAAGGCGCTCACCAGTGCCGGGGCGAAAGGAGCACGCCATTATTCCCACCGACGAGAACATCGCAACCCTCCACCGCATCGACCCGAACGAGATACCGACCCGGCGGATCACGGTCTACTTCGACGGCCCGACCCCCGAGGACGCACTGGTGCTCGAATACGCGGCGACCCAGGCCGAGGCATGGGAGTTCACCTCGGCGGCCGTGCATTCCGGTCTGCTGGTCACCGTCGACGGCCACGTCGGCCCCGGCCTGCGCCGGTTGCCGTGCCGGTCCCTGTGGCACTGACGATCGCGGCACCAACTCGTCGACCGCACTAGGCTGGCACGGCGGGCGTTCGTCGGCCCGCGGTGACCGAAGGGGCGTTCGTGACACGGTGGCAGTTCGTACTCGCATTTGCCGCGGTGGCCGTCCTCACCGGCTGCGGCTCGGCCGACACCCCGGATGTCACCGCCACGTCCACCGCCCCGACCACCACCACCAAGAGAGTGCCCGCCACCATCGCACCGCCCACCACCACAGTCGACCCCTACGCGGGCCTGCCCCTCATCGATCACGTGACCTGGACCGAGAACGTCGACGGCCCCCGCCTGCTCGTCTTCCCCACCCAGGCGGGCCGCAAGACGGCCGCACCCGGCACCGACGAGCTGGCCTGGCAGGAAGTACGCGCCCTCGACCCCGATGCCGACGCGCCGGGCATGCGCGACCAGTTCCTTTGCCACTGGGTGTGGGCGAGGATGGTGGCGCCCGACAAACCGAGCTGGAATCTCGAACCGTGGCGCCCCGACGTCGGCTATCAGGCCACAGTGGCGGCGAACTGCAATCCTGGCGGCCCCGAACGCTGATAGGAGCACCCCATGCGCATCGTCATCGCCGGTGGACACGGCAAGATCGCCTTACTGCTCGCCCAGTTGCTGACCCGGCGCGGTGACCACGTCCACGCGCTCATCCGAGAGCCCGGTCAGGCTGCCGATATCGCCGCGACCGGTGGCGTCCCGGTCATCTACGACATGGAGCGCGACACCCCCGCCGACCTCGCGGCCGCGGTCGCCGGTTCGGATGCGGTGGTATTCGCCGCAGGCGCAGGCGCAGGCAGCGGCGTGGCCCGCAAATACACGGTCGACCTCAACGGTTCGGTGCAGCTGGCCGACGCCGCCGCGCAGACCGGCGTCGCGCGGTTCGTGCAGATTTCGACGATGGGCGCAGGCAGCCCGCCCGCACCGGGCACCGACGAGGTGTGGGCCGCCTATATCGACGCCAAGACCCGCGCGGAAGCGGATCTGCGGACCCGCGATCTGGACTGGACGATCCTGCGTCCCGGCATGCTCACCGACACCGCAGGCAACGGTCTGATCACGCTCGGACCGCCGCCGATTCCGCGCGATTCGGTGCCGCGCGCCGATGTCGCCGCGACGCTCGCGTCGATCTTGTTCGCGGACAACACTTTTCGACGCACACTCGAGCTGGTATCCGGATCGCTGCCGATCGAGTCAGCCGTCGCGGCCATTTGATAACCAGAAATTAACTATCGCAGGAAATTTCGCCCGCCTGCCACGATTTCCGCCCACCCCGGCCACTGTGTCGTCACCCGATGAACACCGCGAACCGCCGGTCACGCCACTATTCGAGCACCACCCATGGCGAGGGCGGTGCCGCCACCCCGGATTCGCCGCTCAGAAGCGGGGAAATGCGCCGCATCGAGACGGAATCGATCGTGCAGATGTGCTTGCATCTGAAAGTGTCTCCGTCCTAAACTCAGGGCCGCAACACAATTCAGGGGATATCAGGGGAGGCCGCGAGCGGCACACCCGGGGCCAGGATTGCCTTGGGTTTGCCACTGCCTGAGTAGCACAGGGGCATTCACATGAACAACACCAAGGGCCGATACGGCCTCGCCGATCGCGCGGCGACCACCCACCCCGGCACCGCACGATGGTCAAGGGAAAGCGCGGTCGCCTTCGTCATCGATGCCGTGGAATCCACCGGCGCGGCGACCCGCAACGATTTCGATATCGACCGGATCGTGACCACCGCGCACGAACTGGCCGACGACTGGGATCTACAGACGCTGACCCCGGATACCTTCTGGCGCATCGCCGCCGGCTGTATCCGGTACTGAACACCGAATCGGTACCACGACGATCGACTGCGCCACCTACTGAGCAGCCCGATCGGGTTCTGGCGTTGCCGATCCCGCTCCGGCGTCAATCCCGCTCGGCGTAGGACAGCAGGATCTCGCGGGAGCGATCCGGCCGCTCGGCCTGGACGCTGAGCTGATCCATCACCGACAGATACATCGCGAGGTCCTGGCGACGCTCGAGATAGAGCGCGCTGGTGAGTTGCTCGAGGTAGACGATGTCGGGCAGTTCCGGCTCACCGAAGCGCAGAATGCTGAACGAGCTGCCCGCCGCCGCGTGCCCGCCCGCCGCGTACGGCAGCACCTGCACGGTCACGTTCGGCAGCTCCGACAGTTCGGCCAGGTAACGCAGCTGTGCCTTGTGCACCTCGCGACCACCGATCGGGCGGTGCAGCACGGCCTCATCGATCACCGCCCACACCACCGGCGGATCCATCCGGCGCAGGACGTCCTGGCGTAGCTGACGCACCTGGACCCGGCGCTCGGTTTCGGCGTCGTCGAAACCGAGGCCGACGATGGCCCTGGTGTAGTCCGGCGTTTGCAGCAGGCCGGGCACCAACTGGGCCTCATAGGTGCGGATCTGACTGGCGGCCTGCTCGAGCCCGAGGTAGGTGCTGAACCACGACGGCAACAGATCGCTGTAGCGATGCCACCAGCCGGGTTCGCTGGCCTGCCTGGCCAATTCGAAGAACGCGGTGCGCTCCATGGGGTCGTGCACGCCGTAGAGCGTGAGCAGATCCCGGATGTCGCGTTCCTTGAAGCCGGTGCGGCCCAGCTCGAGTCGGCTGATCTTGGCGTGCGAACCGCGAATCGCGTCACCGGCGGCCTCGCGGGTGATGCCTTTGCCCTCGCGTAGCTTGCGCAACTGGCCACCGAGCGCGATGCGCAACACGGTAGGGCCGCGGTCGACAACAGGTTGCACGCGACCGATCTCGTCGGGTTCAGCCGTCATGAACCCAGATGCTACCGATTACCCAGTGAGGTAGTCGAACTCTCCGGCCTTCGCGCCGCGGATGAACGCGTCGATCTCGGGCCGGGTGTAGAAGATCACCGAGCCCTGCGGGTCGCGCGAGTTGCGCACGGCGACCGAACCGTCGGCGGCTTCAGCGACCTCGACGCAGTTGCCGCTGGGGTTGCTGTAGGTGCTCTTGCGCCACGCGCCGGCTCCCGGGCGTTCACGCTGATCATGCTGCATTCCGGACATACCGCACTCCTCCTTCTCGAATGATGCCCATCGGTACGAAAATTGCAGATGCACGCACAAACGTTCTTGCATCTGCGTTGCGCGATGGGGACATTAACACGCGAAACACCACCGCGCACCGGTCGGTACTTACCCGACGTCATGACCGGGGGGACGCTTCGACCGAGTCGTCCAGCCCCCTGAATTCGTAAGCGCCACAACCCCATCGCGGCCCGACACGGCCACAACGAACGTGCAGATGTGCTTGCATTCGAAAACGACCCGCCCGTAGACTCAGGGCGCAAGATCACCGGGAGGTTCGTCGGCTCCATCAGCCGGACAGACCTTTCGTCGCCGGATGGGAGGGGACTTCGATGAGTAGTCCGTTTCAGCGCCACCTCGGTGCCGCGATCGCACCGCCCACGGCGTGTAGCGACGAGCCGAACGGGCTCACCTACCGTCAGGCGCGCGAGATGCTGCGTCAACACGACATCCACGGTCCGCAGTGCCGTCAGTGGTTGGCCGCCGCCGCGTACCTGTCCGCGGGGCTGGACGACGAATAGTGCGGTCGTAACGTCTTCGTGCTGGTCAGGCCGGTTCCGACAGGTCATGCTGGGGGGCGAGGTATCGATTCGGACAGGTGGTGCGCGTATGCGGATAGCGGAGATCCTGCGCAACAAGGGCACGGCGGTCACGACGGTGCCACCCCAGACCACGGTGCGTGAGCTGCTGGCGGCGCTGGCCGAACACAATATCGGCGCGGTGGTCGTCTCCCCCGATGGCTCGGCGATCGCGGGCATCGTCTCCGAACGCGATGTGGTGCGTCATCTGCATGCCAACGGTGCCGCACTGCTGGATCGGCCGGTCACCGACATCATGACCGCCCGGGTGCGCACCTGCGGGGCCGATGAAGACGTGTCCTCGCTGCGAGATGTGATGACCGAGCACCGGATCCGGCACATGCCGGTGGTGGACTCCGACCGGCTCATCGGCATTGTCAGCATCGGTGACGTGGTGAAGAGCGAGATCACCGAACTGGCCGCCGAACGGGAACACCTCGTCGAGTACCTCCAGGGCAACTACTGAGCCCGACGCCACCCCGCGGTGCCGAAAAGCCTTGCGCCTGAGAATTCTTCGCGAGCCGTACCAGAAACGTGCGTATCGTTGAGCAGGTGCACCCCGCCCGGCCCGAGCTCGCCGCCGCCTCGGTGATCCGGCACGCGCCCACCCCGGTGCCCGCCTCGATCCGCGCGCGGTTCCCCGCCCTGGCCGATCCCGCGGTGGTCTATCTGGACAGCGCCGCGACGACACAGAAGCCCGACACCGTCATCGCGGCCGTCACCGACTACCACCGCGAGCACACCGCCAACGCGGGCCGCGGCACCTACGGCTGGGCCACCTCGCTGTCGGCGCGGATCGCCGCCGTCCGTACCCGAGCGGCCGGTTTCCTCGGCGCGCAGCACTGCGACGAGATCGTGTTCACCAGTGGAGCCACCGCCGCGCTCGGCGCGATCGCGCACAGCTGGGGCCTGGCCGAGTTGAACGACGGCGACGAGATCGTCTACAACCCCGCCGATCACGCCGCCAATGTGCTGCCGTGGCATCACCTGCGCGACACACTCGCCCGGTTCGGCCGCCGAATCGTGTTGCGGCCCTACCGCAGCACCGCGACCGGCGAAGCCGACATCGATGACATCCTCGCGCAGGTCGGGCCGCGCACCCGACTGATCACCACCAGCCACCTGCATCACGTGTACGGCGGGCTCACCACCCTCGAGGAATTGCACGGCCGGATCGACCCCGAGATCCTGCTGTGCTTGGACTGCTCGCAGAGTGGTGGGCACCTGCCGGTCGACGTGACCGCGCTACGCGCCGATTTCGCGGTCTTCGCGGGGCACAAGATGTTCGGCGCGCCCGGCACCGGCCTGCTGTACTGCCACCGCCGGGTGCACGACAGACTGCGGCCTTTCCTGCCCGGCGGGCACTCCGGGGTCACGATCACCGATGCCGGTCTCGTCGGCACCGGAATGCCCGAACTGCTCGAGGGCGGCACCCACAATATTCCCGGGATCCTGTCCCTGGCACCGGCTTTCGACCTCTTGGACGAACTCGATCGGTTCGCTGTCGCCGAGCACAACCGGGTGCTCACCCGGCGGCTGGTCGATGGCCTGCGCGAGGTCCCCGGGCTCGATTTCCTCCCCGGGCCCGCGCATGCCGCGTGCGCCGTCGGCTACGGAATCGTCTCGTTCACCCTCGATACGCTCAGCGCGGCCGACCTCGGGTTCGTGTTGGCCGATGCCGGCTTCCTGGTGCGCACCGGGGCGCACTGTGTGCCCTCGGCCGATGCCGGGAACGCGTCGGTGCGGGTGAGCACCCACCTCTACAACACCCTCGACGAGATCGACCGATTCGTCGCCTGTGTGTCCGGCATCGCCGGGCACGGGCGCTGACCCGACCTGTCCCGATGCCCCCGACGCCGAGGAGGAACGATGGGTACACCCACCGTGCAGCACTACGATCGCCGCGCCGCGTCCCGGGTACTGGCCCGATTGGCCGCCCCCGGACTCTTCGCCTCGACCGAACCACCGCCTCCGGTTCGAATCGCCTTCCGTACCCGCGCATTACCACCCGAGACCGGCGCCGCGCTGACGCAGTCCCAGCGGATGTACCTGGAACGGTTCATGCGACCCTGCCGCCCCGACCAGGTGACCAGCGCGACCCACCGCCTCACCTGGACCGACAGCGCGGGCATTCCCAACACCGGCTACTTCCACACCGCGGGCTCAGGTCCTGAACTCGCGGTGATCGCGCGGGAAACCGTGCTCGCACTGTGGCATTCACTGTCGGTATCCGGTCTGCCGGCGCGGGCCGAGGCGCTGCCCGCCCGCGATCACGGCGTCCTTTCCGCGACCACCACCGATCACGATCCGCACGAGATCTTCCGGGTCGGGATCGAGGCAACGGGACGCGCGCTGGTCCAGCACGGACTGATCGCCGCCGACACCCCGTATCGCGGAGTCATCGAATTCGCCAGGGGGATCCATGATTCCGGTATCTTCACCGCCGTCGCGACCCGCTGGTTCTGGGAGTTGCAGGCGTCGACCTTCCGGCGCGGGATGATCCCGGTGCGATTGGCCACCCAACCCGATGGGTCCGTGCGCTACACCGCCGATTCGATCGCCGTCCTGCGCGCGATGAAGGACGCCACCATCGCCGACGCGCACGCGGTGATGCTGCGCGCGACCACCGAGGAAGGCCTCGATACCGAGACGGCCGTCGCGAAATACCACGACGATCTCGACCTGATCTCCCGGCAATACGCGCTGCTCCCGGCCGACACCCGGCCCACCTGCCTCGCGGCGACTCAGCACGACATCGACGGTGCGGGCGTGCACGTGCTCGCTACCGTCGCAGAGCGGTTCGTCGAGATGTTCGCCGCGCTGGCAGGCTCGGTGGAGGTGGTCGAGGACCTGACCGAGGAACGACCCGGAACCGACCCGGCAGGCGACGACGGTGTCTTCTACGTCCCCGATATGAGCTGCCGGCATTGCGTCCGCACGATCACCGCGCTGCTCGAGTCGATGGATATCCCCCTCGTCGACATCGATCTGGAATCCAAGCGGGTGATCGCCCGGATCCGGAGTCCGCGCAACAGGTCGCGCGTGTTCGAGGCGTTGCGCGACGGCGGCTACAACCCGGTCGACGACGTGCCGGCGCAGGTGCCCGGCGCGTCGGTGGGATGATCCCGCCCGCCGTTCCCGCCGCGCTGCATCCGCTCGTCGCCGCGTTTCTCACCGATCGCGACGGCGTGCGTGCGGCGCTGCGCCACTACGGCTCCCCCCTGCATCTGGTGTTCCCGCAGGTCTTCACCGCCAACCTCGTAGCGCTGCGGACCGCGCTCGACGCCGGGTCTTTCCGGCATCGAATCTGCTACGCGCACAAGGTGAATCGCTCGGCGGCGTTCGCCCATACCGCCGCGCACGCGGGAATCGCCGTCGATGTCGCGTCCGCGCGAGAACTATGTTCGGCGTTGTCTGCCGGATTCCCCGCCGACCGGATCGAGGTGACCGGACCCAAAGGCGCCGCGATGCTGCGAGCCGCACTGACGGCGGGGGTGACGGTCAATGTGGACAATCTCTGGGAACTCGCGGCCCTGGCCGAGCTGGCGCCGCCGGAGCCGACAGTGCCGGTGTTGCTGCGTGTTTCGGGATTCTCCGGTAGCTCGCCGAGCCGGTTCGGCATCGATCTCGCCGATGTCCCGACAGCGCTGGACCTGCTGGTGGCGCACCGCGATCGGCTGCGGCTGTTCGGGTTCGCCTTCCACCTCGATACCGCCGCCACCACCGAACGGGTCAACGCTGTCGGCGACTGTCTCGAACTGATCGAACGCGCCTACGCGCACGGTCTCGCGCCGACCGTGCTCGATATCGGCGGTGGCCTGCGCCAGGTCTTCACCACCGACGCCGCGGGTTACGACGCCTACGACCACGTTCTGCGGGCAGGTCTGCTCGGGCGTGGACCCGCGATGCACTGGGGCAACAACACTTTCGGCTACCACCTCGCCGACGGAATGGTGCACGGCGGACCGGTGTTCCACAAGTACGCCAATACCGCACCCGCCGCCGATATCCTCGCCGAACTACTCGCCGCTCCGCTGCCCGGACACGGTGGACGGGCGCTGGGGACGGTGCTCACCGACAACCTCCTCGACCTCTGGCTCGAGCCGGGCAAAGCGCTGGTCGACCACGCCGGAATCACCGTGGCGCAAGTCGAATTCGTCAAACAGGCGGGCAACGGCGCGACGCTGGTACATCTGGATCTCAGCCGCGACACCGTCACCGCCGCCGACCAGGAGGTGCTCATCGATCCGATCGTGCTGACCGAGGAAGTCGAATCCCGGCCTGTCGGGGTGTATTTCGCCGGGCACCTGTGCCTCGAGCGCGACCTGGTCACCCAGCGGCAGGTGCGCCTCGCGCGGTTGCCGTCGCCGGGCGATCCGGTGGTGTTCGCCAATACCGCCGCCTACCACATGGATCTGTCGGCCGCGCAGGCCAGCATGCACCCGGTTCCGGCGAAAGTCGCTGTGCTCCATGACGAGGGACGGTTCGTGCTCTGCCCTGATGCCGACTACCGCCCCGGGGCCCGGTGATGGTCTACACCCACATCACCGAGCTGATCGGCAACACTCCCCTGCTGCGCCTGGACCCCGCCGTCCACGGGTTGCCCGATGTCGATCTGTACGCGAAACTGGAGTCGCACAACCCTTTCGGTTCGGTGAAGGACCGCGTCGCGTGGGCGATGATTCGCGATGATCTCGAGCGCGTCACCGAGGGTCGGCAGTCGTTCATCGAGGCGTCGAGCGGCAACACCGCCAAAGCATTGCGGGTACTCGGCGCACTGCACGGCATCCCGCTGCGCGCGGTCACCAACCGGATCAGGGTGGGCGAAGTCCGCCAGCTGCTGCAACTGCTCGGGACCGAGATCGTGGAACTTCCCGGCCTGTCCGAATGCCCCGATCCCCATGCGGCCGACGATGTGTCAGCCGTCATCGAGCAGACCATCAGCCAGGCAGAGGGTCGCTGGTATCACCCCTCGCAATACACGAATGAGCGCAATATCGCGGCCCACCACGACGGCACCGGTACCGAGATCGCCACCGACCTCGCGGACGCGGGCATCGGCCATCTCGACTATCTGATCGGCGGCCTCGGCACCACCGGCTCCACCCGCGGCACCGCGACCGCATTGCTCGCCCACCATCCCGGGCTGCGCACCATCGGGGTGGTGTCGGACCGTTTCGACTTCATTCCCGGTATCCGCTCCGAGCGCGAGATGTGGGAGGTCGGCCTGTTCCAGCCGGATTTCTACGACTCGATCGTCACCGTCGACTCCGCCGCAGCCATCGCGGCGACCCTCGACCTGGTTCGCGGCTACGGCATCCTCGCGGGGCCGACCAGCGGCGCAGGCTATTTCGCCGCCCTTCGCGCCCTGGCAGCGGCACCGCGACCCGACGACAGACCACTCGTCGCCGTATTGATCGTGTGCGACCGGATCGAACCGTATCTGTCCTATTTCGCCAAACGCAGGCCGGACCTGTTCGGCAAGCCCACCGGACCGCCGCCGCCGAGCCCCGACGACACCGCGCCGACGCTCTCGCCCGCCGCGCTGGCCGAACTCGACCGCACCGGCAGACCCACTGTCGTCGATACCCGTGGCGCGATGGCCTACCGAGTCGGGCATGTCCCCGGCGCGCTCAACATCCGCGACGACCAACTCGACGAAATGCTCACCCAGGGCGTGCCGTTTCCACGGTCACGGCCGGTGGTGTTCGTGTGCCCTGTCGGGGAGACCTCGCTGCGCTTCGCCGCACTCGCCCACCGCGCGGGCTATGAGGCGTTCAGCCTCGCGGGCGGCATAGTCGCGTGGCGCGACGCCGGATACGCCATGGAGCGCGGCGGCTGATCAGACGAGCGCCCTGGTCGCCCGGCGGGCGGTGCTCAGCGAACGACCGCGACCGGTGGTCGCCAGCAGGGCCGCGAGCGGGCCGCGATACCCATCGGCGAGCAGTCCGACGACCGCACGGAAGCGCGCCACGAACTGCTGTGCGGTCGCCTCGTCGAACCGGGCGATCGGATAGATGAACGACCCGTCGATACCGGCGGGCGTGCCGAGCGGATCGTAGTGATCGGTGAGCCCGAACTCGAGATCATGCTTGGCCCTGACCACGCCGGTCGGCACCTCGGTGATCGAAAGCCCCTGCGCCGGTGACGGTTCAGTGGCGGTGCGCGGTGCACCCGCCCGCTGCAGGATGAGCGTCGCCTGGAACAGCGGGAGCGCGGCGTCCTGCAGCAGACAGCGCTTGACGCGGGGGTTGGGGGTGTCAGGGTGGGCGTACGCGGCGAGCGCGACGCGGCGTACCTGATCGATGAGCTCGCCGACGTCACCCGCACGGTCGAGTCGGATTCGCATCAGTACATCATCGGAGAAGTTGCCGACGAGATCATCGAGCAGACGGTGATCGCGACCCGAAACCGCCGTGGCGACAGTGACATCGGCGCTTCGCGCGAAGGCGCCCACAGTGAGGGCGAACGCGGCCTGCAACACCATGAACAGACTCGCCCGCCCGTCCTGCGCCACCCGCAGCAGCCCGGCGTGGGTCGCGGCGTCGAACGAGATCGGCAGCAGCGCACCGGCGACCGGGTCGATCGGCGCCACGGGCTGTTCGCGGCCGGGCAGGTCGAGCAGGGCGGGACGGCCCGCCAGCGCATTGGCCCAGTACCGCAGCTGATGGGTCGCCCGGCTCCACTCGTCGGTGAACTCGCCGAGCTGCTCGTGCTTCCACAGGGTGTAGTCGATGTAGCTGATCGGCAGCGGCGGCCACTGCGGGGAGGTGCCGGCGCGGCAGGCCAGGTAGGCGGTGACCAGGTCGCGGATCAGCGGTCCCATCGAGCGGCCGTCGACCGAGATGTGGTGCACGACAAGGGCCAGGACCACATCGCCGGGGCCGAGCACGAACAGCCGCGCCCGCACCGGCAGATCCCGGGTGAGGTCGAAGGGCTGTGCGGCGACCGCGGAAGCGAGTTCGGCTTCCACGACCTCACATTCGGCCACATCGAGGACGACATCGCCGGGGTCGACCACCTGCTGAGCCGGGCCGAGCGCCGGTGACATGGAAGGCCGCAGACACGCTGAGGCACTCCCGGTGCGGGCCGTCGCCGACAGAACGCCGCGACCGACATCGAATCCCCCCGATCTCATCCCCACACCGGGGTCGAGCACGCGTCTACAACCTCCACACCGTTCCGACAGGGAGGAACGCTAATGACCCGATGTGAACACACAGTTGCCAGATCGTGACCATGCTCGGTCGACCGTCCGCATCGCGAATCCGAAGATTTCGCCCACTATCCACTTTCCGGGCGAAATCGCCCAAAAGCCGCGTTAGAGTAGCGACGGGAAGCGGAGCGAGGAGTTGTTGGTGTCCATCGGGAAATTGGTGTCGTTCGACGGTTCACGGGGTTTCGGGTTCATTCGGCCCGACGACGGCGGGCCCGATGTATTCGTCCACGTCAACGACATCGGCCTCGACGAGGACGAGCTCCGTCAGGGCCGCCTGTTCGAATTCGATGTGACCGAAGGTGACCGGGGCCCCAAAGCGATCAATCTGACCGGGGTCGGCCAGGCACCCGCAGCCCCGAAGACGCGTAAGAACGGCGACCGGCTGGGTCCCGACGAACTGCGTCAGCAGATCACCGAGCTGCTGCTGGAGGCCTCCCCGGCGCTCACCGCGGCCGAGATCATCACCATCCGCGACCGGTTCACCACCTTCGCCGACGAGCACGGCTGGCTCGACAGCTGACGCTCGCGGACCGCTGAGCGCGACAGGCGCGCACCCGATGTCCGCGCACGTGTCGGTGCCCCGTCCTACGATCGCCTCACACACCGATGAATCGGGCGTGCTCGCATCGTCGACACGGGTGTACAGACCCGCGAGGAGGATCGGATGGATCTACCGGTGATGCCGCCAGTGCGCCCCATGCTGGCCAAGTCGACGCCGTCGCTACCGCGCGAACCAGGGCTGCGCTATGAGCCGAAATGGGACGGCTTCCGCTGCATCGTGTTCCGCGACGGTGACGAGATCGAACTCGGTTCCCGCAACGATCGCCCGCTCACCCGCTATTTCCCCGAGTTGGCCGAGCTGCTGAAAGCGGCGCTGCCGCAACGCTGTGTCGTCGACGGTGAGATCGTGGTGGTCACCGAGCAGGGCCTCGATTTCGATACCTTGCAGCAGCGGTTGCATCCGGCGGCCTCGCGGGTGAACAAGCTCGCGGTGGAGACACCGGCCAGTTTCGTCGCCTTCGATCTGCTCGCCCTCGGCGATCGCGATCTCACCACCGAACCGTTCGCGCTGCGGCGCCGCGAGCTCGAATCGTTGCTCGACGCCGCGCCCGGCCGCATCCACCTCACGCCGATCACCCAGGATCCCGACGTGGCTCAGGACTGGTTCACCCGGTTCGAAGGAGCGGGCTTCGACGGTGTGATGGCCAAGTCCGACGAGCTGGCCTACCTGCAGGACAAGCGCGTGATGCTCAAGATCAAGCACGAACGCACCGCCGACTGCGTGGTCGCCGGATACCGGATGCACAAGGACGGCGAGGGTGTCGGTTCGCTGCTGCTCGGGCTGTTCGACGACGAGGGCAATCTGAATCATGTCGGGGTGGCGTCGAGTTTCACCGCCGCCCGGCGCCGCGAACTGCTCGGCGAGCTGGCGCCGTTACGCGAGAACGCGCTCGACGACCATCCGTGGCGCAACTGGGCCGACGCCGCCGCGCAGGCGAACGCCGACGGCAAGATGCCGGGCGGGGTGAGTCGATGGAGCGGCGGCAAGGACCTGTCGTGGGAGCCGTTGCGGCCCGAGTTGGTCGCCGAAGTGCGCTACGAGCACGTGCAGTCGGGGCGGTTCCGCCACGGCGGGCGGCTGGCCCGGTTCCGGGCCGACCGCACCCCGGATTCGTGTACCTACGCCCAACTCGACGAAGTGGCACCCGCCGAGCTCGACGCGATCTTCGGAGGCGGCCGATGAGCACCGCGGTGGAACTCGACGTCGACGGCCGTGCGCTGACGATCAGCAATCCCGACAAGATCTACTTCACCAAACGCGGCGAGACGAAGCTCGACCTGGTCAACTACTACCGGGCCGTCGCCGACCCGCTGCTCGGCGTGATCGGTGGGCGTCCACTGCTGCTGGAACGCTATCCCGACGGCGCGTCGGGCAAATCGTGGTTCCAGAAGCGGGTACCGAAGTCGGCGCCGGACTGGTTGCAGACCGTCGAGGTGTCCACCCCGAACGGCACCACCAGCGACGCGCTGGTCGCCCACGATCTCGCGCACATTCTGTGGGCGGTGAATCAGGGCTGCCTCGGCTTCCACGTGTGGCCCAATCACGTTCCCGATCTGCGGATCGCCGACGAACTGCGCATCGACCTCGATCCCTCGCCCGGCATCGGATTCGACGATCTGCGCCGCGCCGCGGTGCGTACCCGCGAACTGCTGGCCGAACTCGGCATCGACTCGTCCATCAAGACCTCGGGTTCGCGTGGCCTGCACATCTACGCGGCGCTGGAGCCCCGGTGGGACGGCTACGAGGTGCGGGCGGCCGCGGTGGCGCTGGCCAGGGAACTGGAACGCAGGCACCCCGAGGAGATCACCGCGCAGTGGTGGAAAGAGGAGCGCGGCTCGCGGGTGTTCATCGATTTCAATCAGAACGCGCCACACAAGACCGTGTTCGGTGCCTGGTCGGTGCGGCCGAAGGTCGGCGGCCAGGTGTCGACGCCGATCACCTGGGCCGAACTCGACACCGTCGTCCCCGACGAACTCACCCTCGCGACCGTGCCCGCGCGCCTCGCCGAGTCGGGTGATCCGTGGGCGAACCGGGCACCGCAGTCGATCGAACCACTGCTGGAAATGTCGGAGCGCGACATGGCGGCGGGGCTGATGGACGCACCGTGGCCACCGCAGTATCCGAAGATGCCGAACGAGCCACCGCGCGTGCAACCGAGCCGGGCCAAGAAGGACTGAACTCCAGATCTACTCGGTGGTCCAGGGCGACCAGACCGCGGCGCTGCCCTTGCCCTCGCACACGAGCGCGTGGTTGTCGGAGGTGCGCCCCGACTTGTCCACCGAGGGATCGCATTTCGCCCCCGCGCTGTAGTACGACCCCGACACCCGGAACGGCCCTGACCAGGTGTGACCACCCGGTCCGCGCAGACACAGCAACGTTGCACCGTCTGCGGCAACACCGAGCAGACCGGCCTTCTCCGCGGCACACTGCGTGCCCTTCTCGACGACGCTGCCCTTCTCCGCGGGACTCGTCACTGGGGCGGCCTCAGTCGTCGGCGCGGCTTCGGTCACCGTCGGCACGCCGTGGGAAGTCACCGACACCGGCGAGGGTGTCGTCGCTGCCGACTGGGCCAGCGTCGGAACGGACACGTCCAGCCCGCCGAACACCGCGAGCCCGATCGCGATCGCGACCGCCGCTTCGGAGATGCCGAGCAGTAAGGCCAACATCGCGATCCCCCGCCCCCGCGGATGCCCGAACGACAGCAGCCCGAACACGATCGCGATCGGGAACAGCACCACCAACGCGGCGGCGAGCGCCACCATCGCGTACGGATTCACGCGCGGCTGGTCACCGCGGCTACCACCGCCCGAACCGTCCGATGACACCTGCGGCCAGCGCTGGCCGTTCCAACGCCGATCGTCGGACTCCTGCTCGGGGTCGTCGTCCCATTCCTCGTACCGTGCCATCAACCCCGGGTTCCCTCTCCGATCTCCCCGGGCGCACAACGAAACCGGTGCGACGCCGGGTTACGCGACGAGAATAAGGACTCAGAGCCCGGTAGGACAGCTCAAACGCAAAATAGGGTCACAGTGACATAACGTGTGATTCCGCGGTAACCCGCCTGGTAACGAACCGGCTAACACCTTTGCCTCCTCAGAAGGAACAGGTTCATGCTGGTCATCAAGTGCACCACTGCGCGCACTCCTGAGCTCGCGAGGAGGACTCATGTCCGACAGCACGCCTTCGGCAGACCGAACCTGGCATGCCCAAGCCGGCGATCTGCTGGCCGACGATTACAACGTTCCCGGCATCATCATGTGCGCGATCGGGGTGGTCGGGCTCGCCTGCACCCTCGTCGCAGCGGGCACCGAGCACACCGGGTGGGCCGTGCTGGCCGGGATAGCGACGGTGTTCTTCCTCGGCGGCGGCGTCGCGGCGCTGATGTTCGAACATCACCGCGAGCAGAAGATCGAACAGGCGCTCGGCCGCACCGGCCACGCACCCGGCCATGCCGGACCACAGCGATACAGCGCCGCGGTCGCGATGCCACGCCCGAGGCGCGCGCTCGATTCCTAGCGATGTCGCGTTGTCGGCTCGGTGCCGACAACGCTGGGGATCGTCTGGGTGATGATCGTGAGCAAGGTGTCGGCCAGCAGTTGATGTATCTGTGCCCGGTTGAGCGTGCCGCGGGTGATCCATTCGCGCCCGGCGACTTTCACCAGGCCCGCGTAGGCCAGTACCAGTGCGCGCAACGGTGCATTGTCTGCCAGATCGGGGCGTCCGATCATCACCAGCATGCGTTCGGCGGCGGCATCGTCGGCCTGGTCGAGGATCTGCTGCACCTCGGGGTCGTCACCGACGCCCTCGTGGCTGGTGACCTTCACCCAGGTGGTGCCGTGCTCGGCGATGGTGTCGAGCAGCCAACTCACGATCGCGTCGACCCGCTCGCCCGGCGTGCCGTCGGGAATGGAGACCTTGTCCTGACGCGGCAGGGTCACCATGCGACGCACCACCGCCAGATACAGGTCGCGCTTGTTGCCGAAGTAGTGGTTGATCAGGCCACGCGCCACCCCCGCTCGCTGGGCTAGTTCCGCAGTCGACACCGCCGCATAGGGCCGCTCACCGAACATGTCGATGGCACAGGCCAGGATCTGCGCGCGTCGCTCGTCGGGTTCGAGCCTGCGCCTGCGCGGCGCGTCTGCGGTGTCGGTCTCCAGCGGGGAAATCGGGCTGCTCCGTCGGGTTCGAATCGTCGTCGCGCGGTTGCGGCAACGGCCCATCACGATACCCAGCGGGTCGCTCGCGCGGCCAATGCGACAATAGATGTCGTCCACCGCTCCCGCACGAAGGAATGTCGCACTCCCCGATGACCGAGAACATGATCGATCCGGATGAGTTGGCGACCTGTTTGCGGGTACTGGAACGCGCCGGGCAGTTGGAGAAGGAACACCCCGATTCCATCGCCGTGCAGCGCGCCGTCGGGCACATGTTCAAGAAACTCAAGCACCGCCGTCGCATCGAGGCCAGGGAGCAGATCTCCTCGAACGACCGCGCGGTCATCGCCGCGACCGCGACCGGCTCCCCACAGCGGATCGATGACGAGACCGCGGGCATCCCGATCAGCTCGACCACCTCCGGTGCGAGCGCGGGCACCCTGCTCAAGGCGCGACCCTGCTACATCTGCAAGCAGAAATACACCCAGGTCGACGCGTTCTACCACCAGCTGTGCCCCGACTGCGCGGCCGCGAGCCATACCAGGCGCGACGCCCGCACCGACCTGACCGGCAAGCGCGCCCTGCTCACCGGTGGCCGCGCCAAGATCGGCATGTACATCGCGTTGCGCCTGCTGCGCGACGGCGCGCACACCACCATCACCACCCGCTTCCCCAACGACGCGATCCGCCGCTTCGCCGCCATGGAGGACAGCGCCGACTGGCTGCACCGGCTGCGCGTTGTCGGCATCGACCTGCGTGACCCCGCGCAGGTCGTGGCACTGGCCGACGATGTCGCCGCACAGGGCCCCCTCGACATCCTGATCAACAACGCCGCCCAGACCGTGCGCCGCTCGGCCGGTGCCTACAGCGCTCTGGTCGACGCCGAGACCGCCCCGCTCCCCGCGGGCGTCCTGCCGGAAATGGTCACCTTCGGCAAGACCATGCAGGCGCACCCGACCGCGCTCACCGCCTCGCTCACGCCGTCGCTGTCGGCCACCGATGTCGCCGAACTCGCGCTGGTCGCGGGCTCGGCCACCCCGGAACGGATCGCGGCGGGCGTTGCCATCGACGCAGGCGGCCTCGTCCCCGATCTCGCGCACACCAACAGCTGGGTGCAGACGGTCGGCGAGGTGGAAGCCACCGAACTGCTCGAGGTGCAGCTGTGCAACTCGGTCGCACCGTTCATCCTGGTGTCGCGGTTGCGTCCGGCGCTGGCCGCCGCGGCGGGCAGGCGCAAGTATGTGGTCAACGTCTCCGCGATGGAAGGCCAGTTCGGCCGCGGCTACAAGGGCCCGGGGCACCCGCACACGAATATGGCCAAGGCCGCGCTGAACATGCTCACCCGTACCAGCGCGCTCGAGATGTTCGAGGCCGACTCGATCCTGATGACGGCCGTCGACACCGGCTGGATCACCGATGAACGCCCGCACTTCACGAAGGTCCGCCTCGCCGAAGAGGGCTTCCACGCGCCCCTCGATCTCGTCGACGGCGCCGCCCGCGTCTACGACCCGATCGTGCAGGGCGAGGACGGCGTCGACCTGTACGGCTGCTTCCTGAAGGACTACCGGCCTTCGCCCTGGTGATCCAAGCGATGCCGAACCGGAATGATGATCATGATTCCGACCGGCGAACGGTTACATATTCTGAATAGGTGCTGTTCCGGGTGCTGGCCGACGTTTTCGCCGTCACCCACGTCGCGTTCATCGCGTACGTGGTCGCCGGTGGATTCCTCGCGTGGCGATGGCCGCGCACGATCGGCCTGCACGTGCTGGCCGTGGCGTGGGGTTTCGGCACCGTCCTGATCGGCTTCCACTGCCCGCTGACCTACGCCGAGAACTGGGCGCGCAGGCAGGCCGAGGTGGGCGAGTTGCCCGCCGCGGGATTCATCGACCACTACCTGACCGGCGTGATCTACCCCGACAGCGCACTCGGCTTGGTGCGCGCGCTCGCGGCGGTGGCCGTGCTGGTGTCGTGGCTGGGCTACGCGCGCCTGCACCAGCGCCGACTCAGTTCACGTGCCGTGTGATCTCCTGCGCCACCGCGGCGTGCTGTTCGTCGAGATAGAAGTGCCCGCCACCGAACGTGCGGATGCTGAACGGCCCGTCGGTGACCGCACGCCACTGTTCGGCCTGCGCCACGGTGGTCGTCGGGTCCTCGGTGCTGACAAGCGCGACTACCGGGCAGCGCAGCGACGGTCCCGGTCGCTGCCGATAGGTCTCGACCGCCTGGTAGTCGGCGCGGACGGCGGGCAGTACGAGATCGGCGAATCCTGGTTCGGTACGCAGCAGTCGCACCGGTGCCGGATCGTTCGCCAGACGCTCCAGATCGTCGATGAGCGCGCTGTCCGAGGCCTGGTGCAGCCGTGCCGTTTCGACGAATTCCGGTGCGGGACGGCCGGATACGATGAGTGCGCGAACCGGTTGTCCGGCCGCGGCGAGTCGCAGCGCGGTCTCGTAGGCAACGGTCGCGCCCATGCTGTGCCCGAACAGTGAACGGGCCGGTCCCGGCTGACGCGCGATGTCCGCGGCGATCCGGTCGGCGAGCAGATGCAGGTCGGTGATCGTCGGGTCTGCGAGGCGGTCCTGCCGCCCCGGATACTGCACCGCCGCCACCTCGACGCCCGCACCGATGTGTCGCGCCAACTCCCGATAGAAGGTCGCCGATCCCCCGCCTGGCGGAAAGCACGTCAATCGCCCGCGCGCCGCTGTGTCCGGTCGCAGTATTCGAACCCACTCCGTCGCAGCCGTATTCACGCCCACATCACACTCCTCACCATCATCACCGCAACTAGGCTGGTCGATGTGACCACCGCGCAGCAGCTCGTCCACGCCTACGAGACAGGACTGGGACTCCCCCTGTCGAGCGATGTCGACGTGCCGGACGCGGGTGCGCGGTTGGCGGCCACCCTACCGGTGTGGGCACTCGCCGCGGGTTCGGTCGCGGCGGCGAGCGCGGCCGCCAACCGGGTCAGAGTCGCGCGGGGACTGCCCACCCGCCCTGTTCGCCTCGATGCCGACCGGGTGAGCGCGGCATTCAGCAGTGAACGTCTGTTCCGTCGAGGCGCGAGCGCCCCCTCGATCTTCGCCGAGCTGTCAGGCTTCTTCCCCACCGCCGACGGCTGGGTCCGCACCCACGCGAACTACCCACATCACCGTGACCGGCTCCTGCGGGCACTCGACCTGCCCGCCGACGGTGACGCCGGCCGGCTCACCGAACGATTGTCCACGATGAAGGGCGCCGAGATCGAAGACGCCGCGACCGCGGCGGGTGCGATCGCGGTCCGCGTCCGCGCCGAAGACGAATGGTCGACCAGCCCGATGGGCCGTGCCGCCGCGACCGGCCCGTTGGTCGCCTCGGACGTGCGCGCGGACCGTATGCCCACCACCGATGCGAGGCTGTCGGCGGGCGGGCACGATCCTCGCCCGCGCGAGAACGATCACCGGCCGCGCACTCCACTCGGCGCCACCGGGGCCGGTCCCACGACCGACCGACCGCTGACCGGCATTCGCGTGCTCGACCTGACTCGCGTCCTCGCCGGGCCGGTCGCCACCCGAACGCTGGCCCTGCTCGGCGCCGACGTGCTCCGCATCGACCCACCGCACCTCCCCGAGATCGACTGGCAGTTCGCCGACAACTGCCAGGGCAAGCGCTCGACCTTGCTCGACCTACGCACCGACCTCGCGACCTTCGAGGCTCTCCTCGCCGAGGCGGACGTGCTCGTCACCGGCTACCGCCCGGGCGCGCTCGCCGCGGCCGGTGTCGGCGCGGCCCGGCGTCCCGGTTCGATCGAGGCCTCGGTCTCCGCATGGGGCACGAGCGGACCGTGGGGCGACCGACGAGGTTTCGACAGCATCGTCCAGGCGGCATCCGGCATCTCGTTCATCGAGGGAACACCGGATCGTCCCGGCGCACTGCCCGCCCAGGCACTCGACCACGGGTCGGGCTACCTCCTGGCCGCCGCCGTCATGGACGCACTCCTGGCCCGCGCCCACGACGGGTTCGGTCGAACCATCGGAGTCTCGCTGGCCCGCACCGCATCCTGGCTCCTGGCGGCTGACGGCCGCTCCCCCGAACATCCTGCCGCGTTACCACCCGATCCGGCATCGACGGTCACCCACCACGAACTCGTCACGGCCGCACCGGCATTCGCCGATTACGACGATTACCGCTGGCCCGCGCCACCGTACGGATCGGCGCAGCCGTTCTGGGTCGAAGCGCCCGACCACTACCACCGCCCATGATCACTTCCCCGCGAGCGCCTGGACCGCCACGGTGAGTTGATCACCATCGACGGCCACCTCGCCGGGATCCAGCAACCACAGCATCCCGAGCCCCTGGGCGAGCACGAAGTACAACCGCCCGATCGCCGCGGCCTGCGCCGGATCGAGTTCGGGATGGGCGGCCTGTACATGCGCCCCGAGATCGGCGAACGCCCCGGACAGCTGGTCGCCCAACTGCGCCCGCGCGTCGTCGGAGCGCACGATCCGCACGATGTTCTCCAGACTGGCCAGCATCGCCTCGTGATTGCCCGCGAACACCGCGGGCATCGCGTTCCACAGCAGCGCGAGCCCCTCCAGTGGCGACTTCCCGGCTCCCGCGGCGATCAACTCGTCCATCGCGTCACCGATGGAGTTGCCGAGCGCCTCGCTCAACGCCTCGGTGACCAGGCGATCCTTCGACCCGAAGTGGTAGCCGATCGCGGCCAGGCTCACCCCCGCCGCGGCGGCGATATCGCGCGCGGTCGCCTTCGCGACGCCGCGCTCCAGAATCACTTTGCGCGCCCCCGCCAGTAGATCTTCTCTGTTACCCATGCTCAGCAGCCTACCCGACGTCTTAGACATTTGTTCTAGACATCCGTGCCAGCCTCTGTTAGACATATGTCTAAGACATTCGTACATCAGACGGGAAGCACCATCATGAGCATTACCAGTCCCCTCCACGTTCTCGTCTCCGGCGGCGGTATCGCGGGCAACGCGGTCGCACTCCAGTTGCTGCGCACCGGCATTCGCACCACCGTCGTCGAGCGCGCCACGGTCCCCCGTCCCGGCGGTCAGGCCGTCGATCTGCGTGGTCCGAGCAAGGAGGCCGCCGAGCGGATGGGTTTGATGGCGGGCATCGCCGAGTACCAGCTCGACGAGCGCGGGATGTCCTATATCGACGGCGACGGCAAGATCTACGCCAGGATGGCGATGGCGGACTTCGACGGTCAGGGCGCCGTCGCCGAAATCGAGATCACCCGCGGCGATCTCAATCAGGTGCTCCTCGACGCGGTGGCCATCGCCGACAACGGTCAGCTCGACTATCGCTACGGCGAGTGGATCGACAAGGTCGTCCAGGACGACACCGGCGTGGACGTCACGTTCGCATCCGGGGTCACCGAGCGGTTCGACCTGGTGATCGGCGCCGACGGTGTGCACTCGGCGACCCGCCGGCTCGTCTTCGGGCCCGAGGAGAAGTTCAGCACCAACCTCGGCGGGTACGGCGCCTTCTTCACCATGCCGAAGCCGGCCGATATGGAGCCGGGCTGGTTCAGCATGCGCCTGGTGCCCGGTGCCATGCTCGGCATCCGCCCCGACGGCGACCCGAGCACCGCCAAGGCGATCATCACCATGCGCACCGAGGTCGACCCGGCACTGCGCCGCGACGTCGACGCCCAGCGCGCTCTCATCAGGAAGACGATCGGCGACGCGGGCTGGCACGCCCCGGCGGTCCTCGACGCGATGGACTCCACCGCCGACTTCTACTTCGATGAAGTCGCCCGCGTCGACGTCCCCGAGTTGTCCATCGGCCGGGTGACGCTGATCGGTGACGCGGGCTACTGCGGATCCCCGCTGAGCGGCATGGGCACCGCGATGGCCATCGTCGGCGCCTACGTGCTGGCCGCCGAGATCGCCGCCACCCCGCACGATCTGGCAGGCGCGCAGCAGCGCTACCAGGACAAGATCTCGCCGTTCCTCGACAAGGCCAAGGAGATCCCCGGCGGCGGCATGGCGATGATGATCCCCAAATCCCCGCTGTTGACGCGGCTCGCCAAGGCGAACGTGCGACTCATGATGTCGCGCCCGATGCGCCCGCTGACCAAGAAGATCTTCTTCGGCCACACCGAGGAGTTCGCCCTCCCGACCTACTGACCCCACCTACCGACTGGCCGCGGACCCCGCATGGTCCGCGGCTACTCTCGATGACGTGCCGCAGAAGATCATCCTCGACGTCGATACCGGGATCGACGACTCCCTGGCCATCCTCTACCTGCTGGCCTCCGACGACGCCGAGATCATCGGCATCGCCGCCACCGCGGGCAACGTGGACGGGGCACAGGTCGCGGCAAATACCCTGGCGATGCTCGACCTGGGCCGGGCACCCGAGATCGAGGTGGCGCTCGGCGCGGCCGAACCGCTCGCCATCCCCTTGCGCACCACCGAGGACACCCACGGTCCGCAGGGCCTCGGGTACGCCGAACTGCCCGTCTCACCGCGTGCGCTGTCGTCGCGGTCGGCGGCCCAGCTCTGGGTGGACCTGGTTCGCGCGAGCCCCGGCGAGGTGACCGGCCTGTGCACCGGTCCGTTGACCAATCTCGCGCTGGCCCTGCGTATCGAACCCGAACTGCCGCGCCTGCTGCACCGTCTGGTCATCATGGGTGGCGCGTTCAACCACCCCGGCAACACGACCCCGACCAACGAGTGGAACATCCACGTCGACCCCGAAGCGGCCAAAGAGGTGTTCGACGCCTTTTCCGCGGCGCCGCCGGAGCGCAGGCCGCTGATCTGCGCACTCGACATCACCGAGTCCATCGAGATGGGCCCCGAACACCTCGCGCTTCTGGCGCAGTCGGCACACAGCGCACCGATCGAGCAGGTCAGCGCGGGCGATCCCACCGAATTCCGTTCGGCGGCAAGCAATCCGATCATCCGCTATCTCACCGACGCGGTGCGGTTCTATTTCGACTTCCACCACCAGTACGACCTGGGCTACCTGGCGCACATGCACGACCCGTTCGCCGCCGCGGTCGCACTCGATCCGGCCCTGGCGACCACCCGCCCGGCCACCGTCGACGTGGAGCTGACCGGCACCATCACCCGCGCCACCACCGTCGCCGACTGGTCCGGCATGTGGGGCCGAGAACCCAACGCCGACATCGTGATCGGCACCGACCCCGCCGTTTTCTTCGAACGCCTCGTCACCCGCGTCGGTGCCCTGGCCCGCCACCTCTACCCGGAGCCGTCATGACCCAAGACACCGTCGCCTATCTCGCCGACTTCCGCGAACGCTACAACCTGCCCGCGATCGTCGACGTCCACACCCATTTCATGCCCGATCAGGTGATGCACAAGGTCTGGGCGTATTTCGACGCCGTCGGGCCGCTGATCGGCCGACCGTGGCCGATCACCTATCGCGACGACGAGCAGGTGCGTCTGAAGACCTTGCGCGACTTCGGCATCCGAGCGTTCACCTCGCTGGTGTACCCGCACAAGCCGGAGATGGCGGCCTGGCTCAACGGCTGGACCGCCGAGTTCGCCGCCCGCACCCCCGACTGCCTGCACACGGCCACCTTCTACCCCGAGCCGGACGCGCCACGCTACGTCCGCGAGGCCATCGACAATGGTGCGCGAGTGTTCAAGGTGCACATCCAGGTCGGCGCGTTCTCGCCCTTGGACCCCCTGCTCGACCCGGTGTGGGCAATCCTCGCCGAGACCGGCACACCCGTTGTCATCCACTGCGGATCCGGTCCCGCCCCGGGCGAATTCACCGGGCCCGCCCCCATCGCCGAACTCCTGCGGCGCTTCCCGACCCTGTGCTTGATCATCGCGCACATGGGAACCCCCGAATACAGCGAGTTCCTCGATCTGGCCGAGCAGTACCCGCTGCTCTATCTCGATGCCACCATGGTGTGGACCGACTTCAGCGAAGGCGGTGCGCCCTTCCCACCCGCCGAACGAGATCGCTTGCGCCGCTTCGCCGATCGCATTCTGTTCGGCAGCGACTTCCCGAACATCCCCTATCCCTATGCCGAGGCCGTCGCCGCACTGGAACGTCTCGACCTCGGTCCGGAATGGCTGCGCAAGGTCTGTCATGACAATGCGGCACGGCTGTTCGAGCTCGGCTGATCAGGCGGGATCTCCATCCCCTCGGCCAGGAGCGGCCACGAGTTCTTGAAGACCTTCTGCCAGTAGCCCCACGAGTGGGTGCCCTGGTTCGACAGGTCGAAGGTCGCGGGGATGTCGAGTCGTCCAGGCGCTTCTGCAGGTTCTTGGTGCACCAGCGGGTCGTAGCCTCGATGACGCCGCCGACGACGATCTGGTCGGCCAACCCGACCGGCACGACAATCCGACTCCGGACGACCTATCTCACCTCGGGATGTCAGCGGTCGATGACCTCGGCCGCGTAGACGGCGAGGCGAACACGGTTGTCGGTGCCGGTCTTCCCGAGGAGGTTGGCGATGTGGGTCTTGACGGTGCTGACGCCCAGGTGGAGCCGATCAGCGATCTCCTGGTTGCCGTACCCCTGCGCGACGAGACGAAGGACGTCGAGCTCCCGTGGCGTCAGATCGGGCGTGGGGACCGGCGCCGACGGTGCCGCGAGCGCCCGGTCGACCAGGCGGCGCAGCAGCGCGGGCGAGAACAGCAGATCGCCGTCCACCGTGCGCCGGATCGCGTCGAGCAGTACGGCGGGCTCGGTGTCCTTGACGAAATAGCCCGCGGCCCCGGCGGACAGCGCGGGAAACAGGTGTTCGTCGTCGTCGAAGGTGGTCAGCACGAGCACCTTCGCGCGCGGCGACAAGGCAAGGATCTGCCGGGTCGCCGCGACACCATCGAGGCCGGGCATCCGCAGATCCATGACGACCAGGTCGGGGGCGAGCTCGGCGTACAGCCGCACCGCTTCGACGCCGTCGGCCGCCTCCCCGACGACGGCGAGGTCGGCGGTGTCCTCGATGAGCATCCGCAAGCCCGCCCGTACCAGACGCTGATCGTCCACCAACAAGACCGTGATCACGACAGCTCCACTTCGCTCGCGGTGTCCGGCAGCCAGGCGCGCACCGTCCAATTCTCGTCGTCGGCGCCCGTGCCGACGACGAGAGTGCCCCCGGCGAGTTCGGCGCGCTCCCGCATTCCGACGATTCCGTGTCCCGCCGGCGCCGACAACTCGCGAGCGCCGTTGACTACCTCGAGCGCGATCCCGTCCGCGTCCCTGATGATCCGAAACCGCACCGGCACACCACGATCCGCGTGTTTCATCACATTGGTCAGCGATTCCTGAACCAGGCGCAACAGGGTGAGCCTGCTGATCGCGTCGAGCCCGCCGAGGTCGGCATCGACCTCGGCCGCGACAGCGAACCCGGCGGCACGGGCCCGGGTGAGCGCGGCCTCGACCTCGGTCACGACCGCATCGGTATCGACCAGGGCGACAGTGCCGAGGGCCGGGTCACGCAGGGCGGCGAGCAGCCTGCGAATATCGGCGAGCGCATCGGCCGCGGTGCCACGCACATCGTCGAGCACGGCGACCATACGCGGATCAGCTTCGCGCACAACATGTCCGGCCACCGAGATCCGCAGAATGATCGACGCCATGTGGTGGGCGACCACATCGTGGAGTTCCCTGGCCAGTGCGGCGCGTTCGTCGAGGCGGGTACGGGCTTGCGCCTCTTCGGCGCGTATTCGCACATTCTCCGCGAGGTCACGCTGCCCACGCAGATACAACCCGAGCAGCAACGGCAGTCCCACATACGCCGCGGCCTCGACGAGAGTGGACGCCCGACCGATCGAGTTGTCGTGCAGACCGACCCGCCCGAGCGCCACCGCCGCGGCCCATCCGGCCGTCGCCACCGCGACGGTCGACCACCGATGCGTGCGCGCCACCACATCGACCAGAGCCACCGCGCCGAGGTAGGGCACCAGACCGGACACACCCCAGGCATCCGTCCGCAGCATCGGCACCGCCAGCGCCGACAGCACGATCGACACCACGAGCGGCCACCGCGAGCCGGCCAGGAACACCACGCCCGCGGTCATCGCCAGCAACCAGTAGTGCGGCGGCACACGGTACTGGTCCGGGTAGGTGCTGGCCAGCAATACCACCGGAATCAGCAGCAGCGGCAGCCACCGCAGCAGCCTTCGCCAGTCGCGGTGTGCACGGATGTCGATCACATCCCCACGGTAAGTGACCGAGCGGTTCGGACCGCGCGAGCAGGCGGGTCGGCGCGTCCGCGAGAGGGGCACGGGCCACGCGGCCGACCCGTCCGGGATCGGACCGAACACGAAATACCACGCGACTGGCCCGTCCGCAAGGGCCGCGCGGGCGGAATCCGTCGGGCCGGATCCGACTGTTCGGCGGAGTCGCCGCCGCCGTGGCCGAACGAGGCTGGAGGTTCCCGTACAGAAGGAGCACACGTGGTCTCGCGACGAGGATTTCTCACCGGGCTCGCCCTCACACCGGTGGTGTACGCGGCCGGGTGTTCGATCCGCCCGTCGACACCCGGTTCGGCAGCCGACTCGACCCGCCCATTGCCCATCCCACCGCTGGCCGCATCGGCCGTCGGCGCGGACGGCGTCCGCCGGTTCACGCTGCGAGCGCAGGCGGGCACCACCGAGATGATCCGGGGCAAGCAGACCCCGACGTGGGGCTACAGCGGGTCGATCCTCGGACCGACCGTGCGCGCTCGACGCGGCGAGAAGCTCGCCTTCACCATCACCAATGATCTGCCCGAGCCCACCTCGGTGCACTGGCACGGCATGCACCTGCCCGCGAAGTTCGACGGTGGCCCCCACCAGATGATCGGGCCCGGCGCGGTATGGGCGCCGAATTGGACGGTGCAACAGCAGGCCGCCACGCTCTGGTACCACCCACATCCGCACGGCGCGACCGAAAAGCATGTCCACCGTGGCCTTTCCGGCTTCTTCCTGATCGACGACGATCCGGCGGACGCTCTCGATCTGCCGAAAAACTATGGTGTCGACGATATTCCGTTGGTGATTCAAGATCGCCGCTTCACCGCCGACGGCACGCTCGACGAATCCGACGCCACCGATGTCGGCCTGCTCGGCGACACGATCGTCACCAACGGCATCGCGAACGCCCACCTGCCGGTCACCACCGACCGGGTCAGGTTGCGAATCCTCAACGGCTCGTCGGGTCGCCTCTACAACCTCGCCTTCGGCGACGGCAGAACGTTCCAGCTCATCGCCACCGACGGCGGTCTACTGCCGGAACCCGTTGCCCTGAACCGGATTCCACTCAGCCCCGGTGAACGTGCCGAGCTGGTGGTCACCCTCGGTGCGGGCGAGAACGTCACCTTGCGGTCCCTGCCGGTCACCGAGCGCGCGGGCATCGACCGCGCCGCCGAGTTCGGCTTCGACGACACCTTCGACATCCTGACGCTGCGTGCCGCCGACACTCTGCGCCCTTCCGGCGCGCTGCCCGCGACCCTGATCCCGATGCGGGCGCTCGCCTCCGCGACCACCGCGCCGACCCGCTCGTTCGACCTCCAATGGTTCATGATCAACAACCGCCGCATGGACATGAACCGCATCGACATGACCATCCCCGTCGACACCACCGAAGTATGGACGGTCCGCAACAAGGACAACTGGCCGCACAACTTCCACGTACACGACGTCCAATTCCAGATCATCGCCATCGACGGAACACCGCCTCCCGCGACCCTTTCCGGCTGGAAGGACACCGTCTACACCGCCCCCGACACCACCTACACCCTCGCCATGCACTTCGCCGACCACACCGACCCCACCTACCCGTACATGTACCACTGCCACCTCCTCCACCACGAAGACCAGGGCATGATGGGCCAGTTCCTGGTCCTCGCCCCGGGGCAGCAACCCACACCCATGCAGATGGACATGGGCGCCATGGGTCACGGCGGATCGTGACTACAGTCGAGTGATGGGCATCGAGTGTTCTGACATCGTTGCGACACCCCGGGCCGACGTCTTCGCCTGGTTCGCCCGTCGCGGTGCGTTCACGCGCTTGGCTCCACCATGGCAGCCGGTCACCTTGCTCGCCGAAGCCGATTCGCTGGCCACCGGGCGAGCGGTGCTCGGCCTTCCCGGCGGGCTGCGCTGGATCGCTCAGCACGACCCCGAGCAGTATCGACCGCCCGAGCGGTTCGCCGACGCCGTCGCGGCGGAAGGACCGGCCTCGTTGCCGGTCTCCCGGCTGCTGCCGTGGCGGCATGTACACGAGTTCGCCGAGATCGACGACGCCCACACCCGTGTCATCGATCGGGTGCAGACGCCGATTCCGGAGTCCGTGTTGCGGCCGATGTTCCACTACCGCTACCGCCAGCTCACCAATGATCTGGCCGCCCACCGCCGCGCGGCCGAGTCCGGCCTACCACCGACGACGATCGCGATGACCGGCGCGTCGGGCCTGGTCGGCTCCGCGCTGAGCGCCTTCCTCAGCACCGGCGGGCACCGCGTGGTGCGGCTGGTCCGCCATCCCACCCGTCATCCCGACGAACGGCAGTGGGACCCCGCCGCGCCTGCCGCCGACCTGCTCGCCGACGTCGATGCCGTGGTCCATCTGGCAGGGGCCTCCATCGCGGGCCGATTCACCGCCGCGCACCGGCGTGCGGTGGCCGACAGTCGCATCGAGCCGACCCGGCGGCTCGCCGAACTCGCCGCCGCCTCGGACGTCGACACCTTCGTCAGCGCGTCCGCCATCGGCTACTACGGCTATGACCGCGGCGAGCAGGCGCTGACCGAGAAGTCCGAGCGCGGTGACGGCTTCCTGGCCGATGTGGTCGAACAGTGGGAGGACGCGTGCGAGCCCGCGGCGGTGGGCGGAGTCCGCGTCGTGCGGGTGCGCACCGGCATCGTGCAGTCCCCGCGTGGGGGCACCCTGCGGTTGCTGCGACCGTTGTTCACCGCCGGTCTCGGTGGGCGCATCGGGGACGGCCGACAGTGGCTGTCGTGGATCGGAATCGACGATCTCGTCGATGTCTACCACCGCGCACTGTGGGACGACACCCTGGTAGGTCCGGTCAATGCCGTTGCGCCACGGCCGGTTCGCAACAGCGAGTACACCCGAGTACTGGCACGAGTGCTGCATCGCCCCGCGCTGCTGCCGGTCCCGAGCTTCGGTCCGGCGGTGCTGCTGGGCAGGCAGGGCGCGCGCGAACTCGCCGAGGCCGGCCAGCGAGTGACGCCGACCCGGCTGGCGAAGGCCGGGCACACCTTCCGAACCGAGGTTTTGGAGGAGACGCTGCGGCATCTGCTCGGACGAACCGCGAGCTGCGCCCGATGAGACCCCGCTACCGGCGCCCCGGTCGCTGTCGGTGCCCCCGATCCGGGGCGAGGCGCTACCCCGGCCCGCGGATCTCGCTTCCGGGCAGCCATCGCCACAGTTGCGGGTCGGCGGGGAGTCCACCGGCCGGGCGCTGCTGCGTGACTGGCTCGACGGCCCCATCGCCGACTACGCCCGTGACAACGATGATCTCGCCGCCGACGCCACCTCCCGGCTGTCGCCATACCTCCACTTCGGGTGCGTGTCCCCCACCGAGGTGGTGGGCCGGGTCGATACGGCGACCGAAGGCGGACTCGCCTTCGTCCGGCAGCTGGCCTGGCGCGACTTCCACCACCAGGTGCTCGCCGCTCGCCCCGATGCCGCCTGGTCGGACTACCGCACACGGGTGACCGCGGGCCCCGACGACGAAAAGGCCGTCGCCGCGTGGCGAGACGGGCGCACCGGCTACCCGATCGTCGATGCGGGCATGCGCCAACTCCGCGCCGAGGGCTGGATGCCGGGGCGAGCGCGCTTGATCTCGGCCAGCTTCCTCGCCAAGTCGCTACGCCAGAACTGGCGGGTCGGCGCGGCGCATTTCCTGTACTGGCTCGTCGACGCCGATCTCGCGAACAACCAGCTCAACTGGCAGTGGGTCGCAGGCACCGGCACCGACACCCGGCCCAATCGGATCCTCAATCCTCTGCGCCAAGCCGACCGCTACGACCCCGACGGCGCCTACGTGCGGCGATGGCTACCCGAGCTGGCACACCTGCCCGGCGCGAACATTCATCGTCCGTGGCGCGAGAACGTCGATCCGGCGGAGTATCCCCCGCCGATCATCGACTGCGTCGGCAGCTAGCGCGCCGCCACTGCGCGCCTCGACGAGCAACAGGCCGCTCAGGCCTGGGCGACGAGATAGTTCACGAGGGAGTCGACGAGGCCGCGGGTGCCTTCCTCACGGTCGGCACCGGTGTCGAATCCGTCGAGGTGGGCGCCGAATTCGACGAGAGTGAGCTTGGTGCCGGTGGTGGTCGGTTCGAATTCCCAGGTGGCTACCGACGTGGAGATATGGGAGCCGTTCAGCCACATGTCGTAGGTATAGACGAGGCGTTCGTTGTCGACGATGTCGGTGTAGGTCGCGACGTAGCGGGAGGTCATCTTCTTCTCGAAGGTGCCTTCGTTGATCTCGCGGCCGCCGACCTCGAAGTCGACCGAGACCTCGCCCTGCTCCCAGCCTTCCTCGCCGCCGAACCACTTCGCCTTGGTGGTGGGGTCGGCGAAGGCCTGGAAGACGACGGCGGGCGCGACGGGCACCTCGCGTTCGATGGTGAACTGGGCATGGTTGATGGAGCGGGTCACCGTGTCGGTCATTGTTCTTCTCCCTCTGGGGTTTTGGTTGATTCCACGAGTAATGCCGTGAGCCGGTCCACCTGCCGCTGAGCCGGTGGACGTTGGCGATGCAGCCAGTCGATCGCGGCCCCGAAGGCATCCGGCACCAGCTGGTAGGTGCGCACGCGACCGATCTTCGCCGAGCTGACGAGCCGACCGGCCTCCAGCGCTTTCAGGTGCCCCACGATCGTCGGAAGCGCGACCTCGAACGGCGCGGCGAGATCCGACACCGATGCGGGCCCACCCGCCAGCCGTTCGACGATCGCGCGACGAGTCGGATCGGCCAATGCCCGGAAGACACTGTCGAGTCCGCCGTCCGGTTCGTCGCTCGAATACTTAGGCACATACCTAAGTATTCACATCTACCGCCGTCTGCGCAACCCCCTCGCCCGGTTTGCGCCGATATCGGCCGGCGTGGGATGCTGCGGCACGATCGAAGAGAGCGAGGTGAACGATGGTCGACAGGCCTCGTATCGCACCGACCGCGATCGCGTCCCGGCGCGGCATCGAGGCCGTGGTGGCGGGTTCCCCGTTCCTGTCCCGCAGCAGACGCCGGGTGGAAGTCGTCCCCAAACCCTCGGTCCCGACCGCGCGCGCCATCATCGACTGCGCCGCCTACGTCGACGGCAAGCGCCTGCCGGGACGATTCACCCCCGAGACCGCGCTGGCCGAAATCCGGAGGCGCGGTACAGGTTTCGTGTGGATCGGCCTGTTCGAACCGGATCCGCAGCAGATGGGCGAGATCGCCGAGACATTCGGACTACACGAACTCGCCGCCGAGGACGCCGTCAACGGCAGGCAGCGCCCGAAGTTCGAACGCTACGACGACACCATGGTCACCGTGATGCGGACCGTCGCCTATGTCGAGCACGATATGCACACCGTCAGCGAGATCGTGCAGACCGGCGAGATCATGGTCTTCCTCGGCGCCGATTTCGTCGTCGCGGTCCGCCACGGCGAACACAATGAACTCACCGCGGTCCGGCATCGGCTCGAGTCCGACCCCGATCGCCTCGCGCTCGGCTCCAGCGTTGTGCTGCACGCGATCACCGACCACGTCGTCGACTCCTACGTCGAGGTCGCCCTGGCGGTCGAGTTCGATGTCGAGTCGATGGAGGAAGAGCTCTTCAGCCCGCGGAGCAAGATCCCGATCGAGGCGATCTACCAGCTCAAACGCGAGATCGTCGAGCTGCGTCGGGCCGTGCGCCCCCTCGCCGGCCCGCTGCAATCCCTCACCGCGCCGGGCACTCCCCTGCCCAAGGAAGTGCGCCGCTACCTGCGCAATGTCGCCGACCACCACAGCGGTGTCGCCGAACGCATCAACGACCTCGACGAAACTCTCACCACACTCGTCGGCGCCGCCGTGGCCAAGATCGCCGTCCAGCAGAGCACCGACATGCGCAAGATCTCCGCCTACATCGCCATTCTGGCCGTCCCCACCATGATCGCCGGCATCTACGGCATGAACTTCGACCATATGCCCGAACTCCGGCAGCCCTGGGGGTACCCCGCCACCCTGATCGTCATGCTGACGATCTGCACCGCCCTGGCCGTGGCCTTCCGCCGTATCCGCTGGTTGTGACAGTCCGACCCGGTCAGACGAGTCGACCCCATCGGGTCGCCGCGAACCCGCAGAGCGCGATGGCGGTGGTCATCCGCTTCCAGAGCCGCACCATCGCGAGCTCGAGGATGATTCCGATGCGGTCGGCGCAGGTGGTGGCCTCCGCCAGCGCCATCCGGTCATAGACCAGGGCTGGGTCACTGAGGATCTCGTCCAGCCTCAGTCCAGATATCGCCTGATCAGACGTCAGGCCGAATTCCGGCAGCCAGGTGAGCCGCCAACGACCGTCACCCCCGAGAATCGCCCGCTCGGGCGTTTTGTCGCTGCTCATGGTCCGATTCGTCCGGAAAATCGTCATCACTACCTCCTCGGCCGTCAGCTCTCGACGTCCATTTCCGAGGATCCTCGTAAATCGGCGCAGACAACAGCTGGCAAAGTAGCCGGAATCGGAATATCATCCGCAAACCCCCACGTGATGGCCAAAATTCCGGGCGATCATCAGAGGTACGACTCGATAACGCCGCCGACAGCTACCGGTGGGCACCGTTGCCGGTGCCTCAACTCCGGTCGAAGGCCGTAAGGATCTGTTCGGCGGCGAGGGCCGGGGTGAGCGTTCCAGCGCGGACAGCCGATTCCACCTGCGCGCGAACATCTTTCACGTTCGGGTTGTCGGCGAGCCGACGCAGGATCTGGTCGTGGACCATGGTCCAGGTCCAGTCGACCTGCTGGCGGCGGCGCTTCTCGGCGAATTCGCCCGCCTCGGTGAGCACCCGGCGGTGGTCCAGGACGGTGCCCCAGAACTTCTCCAGGCCAACGCCTTCCAGGCCGCTCATGGTGAGCACCGGCGGTTTCCACAGCGCGTCGTGCGGGTGGATCAGGCGCAGCGCCCCGGCCAGTTCGCGGGCGGCGCCTTTGGCTTCGATCTCGTGTTTGCCGTCGGCCTTGTTCACCGCGACGAGTTCAGCGAGTTCCAGCACGCCCTTCTTGATGCCCTGCAACTGATCTCCGGTGCGGGCCAGGGTGAGGAAGCAGAACACGTCGACCATATTGGCGACGGTCACCTCGGACTGGCCGACGCCGACGGTCTCCACGAGGATCACGTCGTATCCGGCGGCCTCCAGGAGCACGATCGTCTCGCGGGTCGCCTTGGCCACGCCGCCGAGGGTGCCCGCGGTCGGGGACGGCCGGATGAACGCGTCGGCTTCGAGGGACAACCGCGCCATGCGCGTCTTGTCACCGAGGATCGAGCCGCCGGTCCGGGTGGACGACGGATCGACCGCGAGTACCGCGACCCGATGACCCTTGGCCAACAAGTACATACCGAGCGCGTCGATGAACGTGGACTTGCCGACGCCGGGAACGCCGGTGATGCCGACCCGATTCGAGACGACACTGCCCGGCTCCGCCGCCACCCGCAGCAGCAACTGCTGCGCCAGTTCGCGATGATCGGAGCGAGTGGATTCGACGAGCGTGATCGCGCGAGCCAACGCCGACCGCTGCCCGGCCTTGACCTCCTCGGCGAGCGCGTCGACATCGATCGTGCGGCGGACACCCGCGGCGGTGCGGCCCTCGTTACGTGGCGAGCCGACGCCCGCCGTGGTCCCGAGCCGAGGGTGCGCGTCGGCACCCCCGGCGACCTGTGCGGCGTCGCTCATACTGTTCCGCTGCGGCATGCTCGCCGCGCCCTCCGTGGTTACGCCGGCTGCCGCCTCCGGGCGCTGACCGCTCATGCCTGTGCGCCGCCGCCGATCTCGTGCCCGAGCGCCGCACCCAGCTTCTTCAGCAAGTCGATGGCCGCGTCGGCGATCACGGTGCCGGGCGGGAAGATCGCCGCCGCACCGGCCTCGTAGAGCTCGTCGAAGTCGCCGGGCGGGATCACGCCGCCGACGATGACCATGATGTCGGGGCGACCCACCTCGGCCAGTGCCTGCCGCAGCGCGGGCACCAGCGTGAGGTGACCGGCCGCCAGCGAGGACACACCGACGATGTGCACGTCGTTGTCGGCCGCCTGGCGGGCCACCTCTTCGGGCGTCTGGAACAGCGGGCCCACGTCGACGTCCATGCCGAGGTCGGCGAACGCGGTCGCGATCACCTTCTGGCCGCGGTCGTGTCCGTCCTGGCCCATCTTGGCGACCAGGATGCGGGGACGCCGACCCTCGGCCTCGCCGAATTCCTCCACCAGCGCGATGGCGGCGCCGATGTTGGTGGCCTTGCCTGCTTCGTCACGGTACACACCGGACAGGGTACGGATTTCGGCCTGATGACGGCCGTATACCTTCTCCAGCGCATCGGAGATCTCGCCGACGGTCGCCTTGGCGCGCGCCGCGTCGATGGCGAGCGCGAGCAGGTTGTTCGCCATACCACCTTCGGAAGACGCTGCCGCACGGGTCAATGCGGCAAGCGCTTGCTCGACGGCGACCGAATCACGTTCGGCGCGAAGCCGTTCCAGCTTCTCGATCTGCTCGGCACGCACCCGCGAGTTCTCGACCTTGAGGACCTCGACCGCGTGGTCCTCTTCGACCTGGTATTTGTTGACACCGATCACCGGCTGCTGCCCGGTGTCGATGCGGGCCTGGGTCCGCGCGGCGGCCTCTTCGATGCGCAGCTTCGGAATGCCTTCCGAAATCGCCTGTGCCATCCCGCCGTGCGCCTCGACCTCGGCGATGTGGGCGCGGGCCCGCTCGGCGAGCTGGTGGGTGAGCCACTCGACGTAGTACGAGCCGCCCCACGGGTCGATCGGGCGGGTGGTGTTGGATTCCTGCTGGATGAGCAGCTGGGTGTTGCGGGCGATGCGGGCGGAGAAGTCCGTCGGCAGGGCCAGGGCTTCGTCGAGCGCGTTGGTGTGCAGCGACTGGGTGTGCCCCTGGGTCGCGGCCATCGCCTCGATGCAGGTGCGCGCCACATTGTTGTAGGCGTCCTGCGCGGTCAGCGACCACCCCGAGGTCTGCGAATGTGTCCGCAGCGACAGCGATTTCGCGCTCTTGGGTTCGAACTTCGACACCAGCTCGCTCCACAGCAGACGCCCCGCGCGCAGCTTGGCGACCTCCATGAAGAAATTCATGCCGATGGCCCAGAAGAACGACAGGCGCGGCGCGAACTTGTCGACGTCCATGCCCGCGGCGATACCGGCGCGGATGTACTCCACACCGTCGGCGAGGGTGTAGGCCAGCTCCAGATCGGCTGTCGCACCGGCCTCTTGGATGTGGTAACCCGAGATGGAGATCGAGTTGAACTTCGGCATCTTCGCACTCGCGAAGGCGAAGATGTCGGAGATGATCCGCATCGAGGGCTTGGGCGGGTAGATGTAGGTGTTGCGGACCATGAACTCTTTCAGAATGTCGTTCTGAATGGTTCCGGCCAGCTGCTCGGGCGTCACGCCCTGCTCTTCGGCGGCGACGACGTAGAGCGCCAGGATCGGCAGCACCGCACCGTTCATGGTCATCGACACCGACACCTGGTCGAGGGGGATCTGGTCGAAGAGCTGGCGCATGTCCAGGATCGAGTCGATCGCGACACCGGCCATGCCGACGTCGCCTTGGACGCGGGGGTGGTCGGAGTCGTAGCCACGGTGGGTGGCGAGGTCGAAGGCGACCGAAAGCCCCTTCTGGCCCGCTTGCAGATTGCGGCGGTAGAAGGCGTTGGAGTCCGCGGCGGTGGAGAAGCCCGCGTACTGGCGGATCGTCCACGGCTGGTTCACGTACATGGTCGGGTACGGGCCGCGGAGGAACGGTGCGACGCCGGGCACGGTGTCGAGTGGATAGCCCTGCGCGACAACAGCATCGCGATCGGCCTTGGTGAACACCGGCGGAACGTCGATGCCCTCCGGGGTCGACCAGACCAGCTGCTCGGCAGTGGTGTGGTTTGCCGTCGCGGCATCGGCCACGAAGGCGCGCACCTGCTCGGCGTCGACGGCGGCCGGCGCGGGCGCGCGGTCGGTCAGCGGCACCTCGGCGAAGCTGCCGATGAGGTGCTCGACATTGGATGTGGTCATCAGGCTCCCACCTTCTCCAGCAGCTGCGACAGGACCGCGACCGCGTCGATGCGCAGGGCCAGGTACCCGTCGGGACGCTGCGTACCGCTGTAGTCCGCCACCGACTTCTCCGGTCCGGCCAGCAGCACGGTCTCGATTCCGGCGGCGCGCAGGGCGTCGGTCGCGGCCCCCGCCTGTTCGCCGTAGCGCTTGTCCGAACCGCACAGGACCGCGATGCGCGCACCGGACTCTGTCGCGGCGGCGCCGATTTCGTCGACCGCGAGCGGACCGGGGTTGACCGACTCGATGCCACCCGACGCCAGCACGTTCGCGGTGAAGATGGTGCGCGCGTTGTGTTCGGCGACCGGGCCGAGCGGGACGATCAGCGCCTTCGGGCGCGCGCCGTTGGCAGCCAGGTAGGCATCGGAACGGTTGCGCAGCGCCTCGAAGGCTGCACCGTAGCGCGCGTTCGGGCCGGGTTCACGGGCCTGCTCCGACAGCGGGGTCTCGGCGAGGTTGGGGAACTCGTTGACGCCGGTGACAGCGGTCCGGCGATGGGCTACGTCGGCGGCGCGGGTGGCGGCCGTCTCGGCGATCCGGGCCGCGAGCACACCGGCGTCGAGAGCGGCGAGGTAGCCGCCCGCCGACTCGAGCTCCTGCATGAATTCCCATGCCTTGGCCGCGAGTTCGTCGGTCAATTTGTCGACATACCAGGAACCGGCGGCCGGGTCCTGCACGTGCCCGAGGCGGGATTCCTCGAGCAGCAGCAGCTGGGTATTGCGAGCCAGGCGCTGGGAGAACGTCGTCGACACGCCGAGTTCGCCCGCGGGCAGGGCCGCGTCGAAGGGCAGCACGGTCACCGAATCGGCGCCGCCGACGCCGGCGCCGAACGCGGCGAGCGTGGTGCGCAACAGGTTCACCCAGGGGTCACGCTGGGTCATCATGGCGGCCGAGGTGACAGCATGCTGCGGCGCGGCGCCGAAGGCGGGAGCACCGGAGACCTGGGCGACTCGCGCCCACAGGCGCCGGGCGGCGCGGAACTTCACGATGGTCGCGAACTGGTCGTCGGTGGCCGCGAAGCGGAACTCGAGCTGACCGAACGCGTCGGCGATGTCGACCCCGGCGCCGGTGAGCAGGCGCAGGTAGGCCAGACCGGCCGCGACGGCGGCGCCCACTTCCTGCGCGTCGGCGGCACCGGCGTTATGGAAGGCGATGCCGTCCACCGTGATCGCGCGGACCGTCTCGGGCCGGGCGATCGCGCGCACGGCCAGCGCGACGGCCTCGGCCTGGTCGAGGTCTTCGGCGCCGGTGAAGGCGCTGGTCAGCGGGGCGGCGCCGAGGCCGACCCGGATCTGGGCGCGATCAGCGATCGAGTACCCGTCGAGCAGCTCGAACACCCGCTCGGCGGCAGCGCTGGTGGCCGCACCGGCCACCAGCGTCACCGGGGCCAGCTCGAACAGCACGCCACGCAGGGCGACAGGGATGTCGTCGACGGCGACACCGTAGGTGCCCGCTCCGAGCGCGATCGCGCTGACACCGTTCTCCAGACCGGTCAGGATCACCTGGTTGGTGGCCTCGGCGTCGTCCGCACCGGCGAACGCACCGACGAACCAGCCGCGCTGCGGATCACGCTCGGCGTCGCCACCGCGCACATACGGGAAGGCGCCGGGCAGCGGCTGCTCGGGCAGCTCGTCGCGACGGGTGTAGAGCGGGGCGATCGTCAGCCCGTCATAGGTGGTCTCGTCGAGCAGATGTTCCGGTTCGGCGGGGAGCTCGGAAGCCTCGACCCGTCGCGCTTTCGCCAGCACACCGGCCACGCCCTTGCGCCACGCGGCGTACTCGGGCACCGGATCCGGTGCGAGCCCCGCCCCGGACTCTGAACCAATCGGCATAGCTGCTGTTCTCTCTTCCGTTCGACGACCGCACCCCGGTGTGCTGCCGGTCCGTGAAATCCCACAAACGGGCACACAGCGAACCAGGATGTATCCGGTTCCCTCCTGATGCTATCTGTGACACCACGTCCGCTCACTCGGGCCATCCCCTACCGGCCGGTACGCTTACCCGAGTGTCCCGATTGATCCGTTCCCCGCGCCTGCTCATCGCACTGGCCGGGCTCGCCGCACTGTTCGTGCTGGCGATGATGGTTCCGTTGCCGGGCCCGCAGCAGATCCGCGACTGGGCCGGTGGCGCTGGGCCGCTGTTGCCGTTGTTGTTCTTCCTCTTCTATGCGGTGGTCGCCGTCGCACCCGTTCCGCGCACCGTGCTCACCGTGACCAGCGGCGTGCTGTTCGGTCCGATCCTCGGTTCGATCATCGCCATGGCCGCCACGGCGGTGAGCGCGACCGTAGCGCTGCTCGGGGTCCGCGCACTGGGCCGCGACCGGGTCGCCGAACACCTGACCCACCCGGCGGTGCGGGCGATCGATGATCGGCTGGCCCGGCGCGGTTGGCTCGCGGTGGCCGCGCTGCGGTTGATCGCCTTTGCCCCCTTCTCGATCGTCAACTACTGCTGCGGGTTGTCGTCGGTCCGGGTCGCCCCGTATCTCGTTGCGACACTGGCCGGTTCGGCCCCCGGCACGATCTCGACAGTGGTGTTGGCCGGTTCACTGGCAGGCGACAGCCACCCGATCGCGATCACCGTGTCGGCCATCTGCCTGTCGATCGGGCTGATCGGGCTGATCGTCGACCTTCGGCTCCCGGTCGACACGGCGGTTCCCGAGCCGGAGCCCGCCACCCCCTGACCGACGGCGCGCCTACTCCGAGCAGTGCGGATACGCCCGGATAATCCCAGCTCATGGCGATCACGGTGAGCCGCCGATCAGCACTCACACTCCTGGCCGGACTCCCGCTGGCGGCGGGCACGGCCCGCGCGCAGCCCTCGCTCGGTCCGGGAGTCGGCGTCGACCCGAACCGCACCCCGGTCCGCTACACGATGACCGCCTTCCGCACCGACAGCGATTCCACCCTCGCGGTCTACGAATCCACCGACGGCACCGACTTCACCCCGGTCAGCGAGCACGCCTACTCGCCGCCGGTCGGCCTGGTCCGCGATCCGAGCGTGCTGCTGCACACCGACGGTCACTACTACCTCACCTACACGATCGCCGGTGACGCCACCGCGATCGGCCTGGCCCGCAGCCGTGATCGGATCACCTGGACGTTCCTCGGCAATGTGCCGATGCTGGTGGCGGGCGGGCTCGAAGGCGCGTGGGCGCCGGAGTGGTACGCCGACGCGGCGGGGCGGGTCGCCATCATCGTGTCGCTGACCTGGGGGCACGGTTTCACCCCGCATCTCCTCATCCCACTCGATGCCGGGCTCACCACCTGGGCGCCGCCGGTGCCCATGCTCGGACTCGGTCCCGCCCGGCCCGGCTCGCTCGGCCATATCGACACCACGCTCGTCCGCCTGGACGGCCGCCTGTTCGCCTTCGTGAAGAACGAGGACACCAAGCTGATCGAACTCGCCGTCGCCGACCGGCCCGTCGGGCCGTACCGCGACATCGCGACAGGCGACTGGGCAGGCTGGGGTGGCCCACGGGAGGGCCAGTCGGTCGTCCGCCTCCCCGACGGCGGGCATCGCATCTACCTCGACGCCTATACCGAGGGCCGCTACTACTTCAGCGACAGCTACGACGGGTTCCGCACGTGGTCACCGCGGACCGAACTGCCTGGTCTGTCGGGCGTCGTCCGGCACGGCACGGTCCTGACCGAGTTCAGCTCGCTGATCTGAACTAAAACCCCATTACTCCAGGGGCACCTGGTTTAGGTTGTGATCCGGAACAAATTTGAAAGTGAGCTTCTTCACACCTCCCAGTTGTGAAGAAGTAATATTTCAGAAAACTCTCAGAGTTATAGACTCGGGATAGCCCAGGGTTCGCCAGCTACATCCGGTGCGGGATCCAGAGCAACACCCGGTGACGCGCCCGCGATCACCGAATCCCCTTCGCGCCGTTCTCGGCTTGCACTCCCATGAGGTGACCCGCCATGGAATACACCCATCTCTCCGAATTCCGGATCCGCTGCGGCGACCTGGTGATCTGGACCCCCGAACTCACCTCCGCCGACGCCTGGCGCGACGACGAGCGTCCCCTCGCGAGCGTCCACGAGCAGTACCTCGGCTTCCTCGATCCCGAGGACGCCCGGCCGGGCCGCGGCCGCTGGATCGGCACCATCTTCGAGATGGATGCCCCCCTCGACGCCGACGCCTGGGCCACCACCCTGCGACTGTGGCACGACCGCCACGAGGGTTTCCGCACCACCGTCGCCCCCACCGGTGACGGCGGCTACCACCGCGTGACCACCGCCCCCGGCACAGTCGGTATCACCGGCGCCGCGGTCACCGATCTCTCCGACGGCGACGACATCAACGAATACCTCTGCGACGCACTGGAATTGCGTCTGTCGGGGTTGACGTGGCCGCACCTGCTGGTGGCCACGGTAGCCCACGACACCGACGATTTCACCGTCCTGGTCGGCGCCGACCACTCGGTGCTCGATGCCTACTCCCAAGCCGTGCTCATCCTCGAGCTCCGCACCCTCTACACCGCGGTCACCACCGGCGGGGAGATCCGCGACTCGGCCACCTTCGGCAGCCCGGCCGACTACGCCGTGATCGAGCGCGCGGCCGCCGAGGAACTCGACCTCGACTCCCCCGCCGTCGCGGTCTGGCGCGAATTCCTCGGCGCACCGGGCTCGCCCATGCCCCGCTTCGGTGCCGACCAGGTCGCCGTCCTCGACGGTGAGCACGCCCAGCCCAGCGTCTCGCGCACGCTCATCGGCATCGAACAGCTCGAGGAAATCGAGGCGGCGCTCGATCGGCTCAAGCACCGGCTTTCGGTGACCGTGTTCGCCGCGCTGGCGATGGCCTCCCGGGAGACCTTCGGCGACGACCGGTTCCGCACGGTCATGCCGATCGCGACCCGGCCCGACCTCACCTGGCTCGAGTCGATGGGCTGGTTCGTCAATGTCGTCCCGGTCGACGTCACCCTGCCCCCCGGCGCGGACATGACCGTCGCGCTGCACGAGACCCGCGCCTCGCTCAAGCGTGCCCACCTGTGCAACGACGCATCCTGGGGCCGGTCCCTGGCGATGGTCGGCGCGGTGGAGGGCCCGACCTACGGTGCCTCCTTCCTCGACATCCGCATGCTGCCCGACTACGAATTGGTCGCCGACCTGCGTGGACGCACCTTGCGCGCGGTGTCGTACTCCACCGAAGAGGTGTACTTCTGGGTGGTGCGCGGCCCCGACGGCCTCTACGTCTCCACCCGGCACCCCGCAGGCCTGCCCGGTGAGGTGATGGAACGCTTCCTCACCGAGTTCGCCAGGGCCATGTACGCGGTGACCCTGGTCCCCGTCGAGACCACACCGGTCACCGACACCGCGGCAGCACTGAGCGCGGGCTGAGAATGCGTGCACTGCTGGCCTTCACCGGGAGCCGGGGCGACGCCCAGCCCGGCATTCTCCTGGCCCGCGAGCTGCTGGCTCGCGGGCACTCGGTGACGCTCGCGCTGTCCCCCAATCTCGTCGACTTCGCCACCGCGCACGGCATCGCCGCCGTCGGTTTCGGCCGCGACAGCGCCGAGCTGCTGCGCACCCAGCACGACGATCACCGTTTCCGTAGTCCGAACCCGCGTCAGCGGGTGCGTGCGGTGCTGGATCTGCAGCGGCGCGGGGTCGTCGAGGCGGTGCGTGACCTGCTGGTTCTCGCACCTGGTCACGATGTGCTCGTGACAGGGATGGCAGGCGAGGAAGCGGCCGAGAAGGCCGCGCGGCGCGTCGGATTGCCCCTAGCAGCAGTGCACTTCTTTCCGATCCATCCGAACCGGTCGGTGCCGGTCGTGCCCACCGCGTGGGGCGACCGGATTCCCGGGGCACTCAACCGGCGGATCTGGTCGGGCCTGCGCTGGGCACGTGATGCCGCGCTGGAACAGCCGCTCTCGGAGTTCGGGATCGTCGAACATCGGCTGCCCGACCGGGTTTCGATCCAGGCCTACGACGTCGACCTGTTTCCCGGACTGGCCGCCGAGCTACCGGATCGACACCCGGTGACCGGATTCGCCGTCGATGCCGACGGATTCCTCAGCGCTCCACCCGATCCCGCGCTGGCCGCCTGGCTCGGCGCCGGTTCGGCACCGATCTATGTCGGCTTCGGTTCGATGGCGGTCGACGATCCGGCCGCGCTGGTGGCGATGTTGCGTACGGTCTGCGCACGCCGCGGGCGCAGGCTGCTGCTGGCCGCGGGGTGGGCGGGCATCGACCCCGTCCAGTCCCCTGAGATGGCTGTCGTCGAGCAAGTCGACCATGCGTCGGTCTTCCCGCGTTGTCTGGCCGCGGTACACCACGGCGGCGCGGGCACCACCGCCGCCGCGCTGAGAGCCGGTGTCCCACAGGTGATCTGCGCGATCCAGGCCGACCAGCCGTACTGGGGCAGGGCGCTGGCACGGCTCGGCCTGGCAGGCACCGTGCGCGCCGCCGATCTCACCGAGACCGAGCTCACCACCCTGCTCGACCGAGTCGCCGACCCGAACGTGGTGTCGCGGGCAGCCGACTATGCGGGCCGGTTCGCGGAAACCGGGGTGGCACGTGCGGCCGACGAGGTGGAATCCCTTGTCCCCCTGTCGTTCCCGACTCCTGTTTCCATCCATGCCGGGAGGCTGCGGTGAGCACCGAAATCGCCGTCCGCACCAGCGGACTCGGTAAGTCCTACGGCGATTTCACCGCCGTCGGCAGCGTCGACCTCAGTATCGCGGCCGGATCGGTGTTCGCGATGCTCGGCCCCAACGGCGCGGGCAAGACCACCACCGTCCGCATGCTCGCGACGCTGATGCGACCGGATCGGGGCAGCGCCGAGGTGTTCGGTTACGACATCGTGCGCGAGGCGACCGCGGTGCGCTCGATGATCGGCCTCACCGGTCAGTACGCCTCCGTCGACGAAACCCTCACCGCCGGTGAGAATTTGCGCCTGTTCGGCCGGCTGCTCGGTCTGTCGCGGCGTGCTGCCGCCGGCCGGGCCGATGAACTCCTGGAGGAGTTCGAGCTCTCGGCCGTCGCGCGCCGCAGCGTCAGCGCGTTCTCCGGCGGCATGCGACGTCGCCTCGATCTGGCCGCGACGCTGATCACGGTGCCGCCGCTGATCTTCCTCGACGAGCCGACCACCGGCCTCGATCCGCATACCCGCGACCGCATGTGGGGCATCGTGCGCGGACTGGTCGCCCGCGGCGCCACCGTACTGCTCACCACCCAGTACCTCGAGGAAGCCGACGCACTCGCCGACCGGATCGCGGTCATCGACCGTGGCACGCTCGTCGCCGACGGCACACCTGCCGAACTCAAGTCCTCCATCGGCGAGCAGGTGCTGCGCCTGGACATCCCCGACACCGCCGACCTGCGCCGGGCCGAGGCGCTGATCCAGGAGATCACCGGCGAAGTGCCGGAAGGTTCGTCGACGGGGACGTTGACGGTCACCTTGCACGATGTCGCGCGCGGCGCCGACATCGTCGCCGCCTGCCGCGACGAGGGCATCACCCTGCGCGGTTTCGCGGTGGACCGGCCCGATCTCAACGAGGTGTTCCTGTCGCTGACCGGACACGCGCGCACCGTGGACGCGGCATGACGACCTTTCGCGAAAGTTCGAGTACGACCATGACTCTCACCACCGAGACGCCGAAGCAAGTGGTGCGCAAGCCACGCGTGACCCGCGTCAGCCCACTTGCGGCGCTGCGTCATTCGCTGATGATGGCGTGGCGCGGACTGCTCACCTTCCGGCACAGCCCGCAACTGCTCTACGACGCCCTCCTGCTGCCGATCGTCGGCCCGGTGCTGTTCGGCAGCATCTTCGGCACCGCCATCGCGGGCAGCATGGCGGCGTACCTGCCGATCATGATCCCCGGCGTGCTCGTCCAGATCGTGCTCACGTCCTCGGTCGCCACCGGCGTGCAGCTGTCCGAGGACATCCACTCGGGGGTCTTCGACCGTTTCGTCGCCATGCCGATCGCCCGATCCGCCCCGGTAGCCGGAGCATTGCTGGCCGGGGCGGTGCGCTACCTGATCGCGGCGACCACCGTCGTGATCGTCGGGTTCTGTATGGGCTACCGGCCCGAGCACACCGCCGGATTCCTGGCCGGTGCGGTGCTGGTCGTGTTCGCGACCACCGCGATCAGTTGGCTGTTCGCGTTCATCGGTGCCACCATCGCCCGCCCCGCCGCCGTGCAGGGCATGTCCATGCTGGTGCTCACCTTCCTCGGCTTCGCCTCCAATGCCCTGGTACCCGAGGAATCCATGCCCACCTGGATGCAGCACGTCTCCGACCTGAACCCGGTGTCCTACCTGGTCTCCGCGGTGCGCACCCTCGCCGCGGACGGCACCGTCGGCGCCGATGCCTGGTGGTCACTGGTCGCTTCGGTCGTCGTTGTCGCCGTCTTCGCGCCGCTGACGGTGCGCACTCTCCGTTCCCGCTAGGAGTCCTCAGATGACTGTCATCTCCCCCGCAGTCGCGGTAACCACCGAGCTCAACCGGATCACCGCCGACGACGACCTGTTCTTCAAACTGCACACTCTCTACCCGAACGCCCTGGTCAACCAGCTGGCCTACCGCTTCGACACGGTGCTGAGCCGAGACCTGCTCGCGGACTGGCACGCGCATCTGGCGACCGGGTTCATCGCGCGGCGGGTCCGCACCACCCGTTTCCCGATCGCCCGCGCGCACTGGGAGCCCGCCACCGAATCGCTGCCGCTGCGCTGGTCGGACACGCCGATTCCCGAGGACCGGATTCTCGACTGGTTCCTCGAGCAGGCCGCCGTCGAATTCGACCCCGAGCGCGGACTGGTGTGGCAACTCGCGGGCGCGCCTGCCGAGTCCGGTGGCACCGTGGTCACCCTGGTCGCCTCGCACGTGGCGTGCGACGGCGGCGCCATGATGCACGCGATCGTCGATTCCCTCGACCGGCTCAACCGCGGTGAGACACCCGACCGCCTCGCCAGCGCGGGCAGGCTCGTCGGCCCGGTGGCCGGCACGGGACGCTTCGCCGCCGACCTCGCCGATGCCCGCGGCCAGCTCGGCGCCGTCGCCCGTGGCGTGCGTGCGGCACGCCGGTCCCGCGGGGTCAGCGAACCGGCTCGCAATCCACGCCCGGCCGCGCCGCGGTTGCCGCATGCCGACACCTGGCAGGCCGCCGAGTCCATCGTCCAGCTCGATCTCGCCGAATGGGATGCCGTCGCCGCCGCGCACGGTGGAACCACCAACGGCCTGCTGATCGGCGTCGCTGTCGGGCTGCTCGGTCGTAGTGGCCGCGTCACCGACGGTGCCGAGGTGCGCGTCGACATACCGCATTCGATGCGCGAGGCCGACGATCCGCGCGCCAACGCCACCACCGGGCTGCCGATCAGCGTCGGCTACCGCGCGGGTGAACGCGCCGATCTGCCCGCGGTCCGCGCCGCGCTCAAAGCGGCGGGCCTGGCCTACGGCAATCCCGAGACCATCCCACCGATCCAGCACCTGCAACCGGTGCAGATGCTGTTGCCGAAGGTGGTGCTGCACAAGTTCGCCCGGACCGCCAAGGCGCCGGAATGCTTGTGCACCAACATGGGTCGCACAGCACAGAACATCGCGGTCCTCGGCTCGCACCGCGCGCGCGACGTCATCATGCGCCCGGTGGTCAATCCCGGCCCGGTCGAGTTGTTCCGTCAGGTAGAGGTCGGCGTCAATCTCGCCTTCTCCTGCGACGACGACACCGTGACACTCGTGGTCACCGGCGGTGACCCCGACCGTTTCCCGACCCGGGCCGCGCTGCGCGAGCTCCTGGCCGCCGAGTTCGCCGACTGGGGGCTGACGCCGCGGTTCTGGTAAGCGACTAGGAGGCTTCCTCGACGAATTCGGCTGCGTCCTCGACCTTTTCGATGCGCAGGGCGAACCGGAATCCGCACGACGCCTCCAGTGAGGCCGAACCTCGCTGCGGACGGTTGCGCACCTCGATCCTGACATCGATGTCGTCGAAACCGACGTGGAACCGATCCGCCATCCACAGTTCGGTGTGCCATGCCGTCTGCCCGGCGAGGAGGTCACCCGCGCCGGGACGGAACTCGCCGCGCCGCACACAGATCGGTGTGTGCCCATCGGTATCGGGCGCCAGATACAGCACCACGGGGCCGTGCATCTCGAGCAGCAGCCGCAGCACGCGCAGGGCATCATCGCTGGCTTCGACCGCACGGTGACGATGCCCTTCCTTGCGGCCGTGGGGATGTCGAACCATAGTGCGCTCCTCGCAGTTTTCTCGACGGTGATCATGCTCGGAGCACACTATGGTTGCGAAAGGTTGGTCCAGGGTTGGTATCGAGCCAACCTTGCGAAGATCACTCCCAGCCGCGGAATCGGATCGCGTCCCCGGCGTTGAGTACTGATATGGCACTCGAATCGGTTCGCTTCTCGATCCTGGACCGCTCGCGCGTACGGCGCGGGCAGGACCACGCAGACGCCCTGCGCGAGACCGTAGCCTTCGCGGTGCTCGCCGAACAGTGGGGCTACCACCGGTTCTGGGTCGCCGAGCATCACAGCGTTCCCGGTGTCGCCGGAACCGCGCCGACCGTGCTCGCGGCGGCGGTAGCGGCGGCCACCTCACGAATCCGCGTCGGCACCGGTGGGGTGATGCTGCCCAATCATCAGCCACTCGTCGTCGCCGAGCAGTTCGGCGTGCTCGCCTCGCTGTTCCCCGGACGCGTCGACATGGGCCTCGGCCGTTCGGTCGGATTCACCGACGGCGTCCGCCGCGCGCTCGGCCACGGTCTCGACGATGCCGACGATGTCGACGCGCGCCTCGACGAGGTCCTCGACTACTTCGAGACAGGCAGAGCCGGCGTGCACGCCGGCTCCGCGGAAGGCGCCGACGTCCCCGCGTTTCTGCTCGCCACCGGTTCCGGCGCCGAGCGCGCCGCACGATTCGGGCTACCCCTGGTGATCGCCCCGATCGCGGGCAGCCAGGCCATGGTGGCGGCGATCGAGCGGTACCGCGCCCTGTTCCAGCCCTCAGGTCGAGCCCAACGACCTTATGTCGTCGTCTCCGCGACGGTGGTGATCGCGGACTCGACCCAGCAGGCACATCGACTCCTCCTCCCCGAGGCGTGGGCGAGTGCCTACTCCCGCACACACGGCGAGTTTCCCGCGCTGATCCCACCCTCGGAGATCGACCCGGCGACGATGACCGACCGGCAGCGCCACCTCTTCGAACAGGCGCTCGGCAACCAGATCCACGGCACCGAGGACCAGGTGGCAGAAGCATTGGAGAACCTGGTGAGCCGCACCGACGCCGACGAAATCCTCGTCCACACCAGCACATTCGATCGTGCGGCGCGGCTGGATTCGCACCGGCGGCTGGCCCGCATCATCGGCCTGGACAGTTAGCCCCGTCGACAGATTTCGCGCGAGCACTTCTGCTCCGAAAACAAACCCGCTCGTCCGCCAATTCATTCGACGGCGTAAATGATCGTGAGGTCACTCACTACGCGAGCATCATCACGCAGCACAGCACCGCCGCGTCGACGGCCGTGCGACCGATAGCCTGACCTTTCCAGCGCGCTCACGAAGGCCGCTTTTCCTGGCAGTATGCGTGATCTACCCGGATTGCCACCGTTACCGTAACCCTTTGTCACACAAATGAAATCGACTCGAGTGCGCTAGATCACTGCGCACAGCGTGTGTGCACGAGGCCGGTAGGGTTCGATTTCACCGGCGATGAGAAATCGTCCGGGCCACCATTCTTCGACCGCATCCGGGAGCTCACGTGTCGCATTCGCGTTTCGAATCCATCGGGGCATATCTTCCGTCGAACATCTTGTCCACCACCGAATTGATCTCTCGGCTGAAAACGCCACCGGCATTCGATCTGGAGGCCATCACCGGCATCAAAGAACGTCGTGTGCGCGATACCCGACCGGAATCGCTCGAGGATTCGTTCACCCTTGCCCTCAACGCCGCGCAGGACTGCCTCGCGCGATCGCGCTACGCGCCGGGCGAGCTGGAGGTGATCATCTCCTGTTCGATCACCCGCAGCAACGACGGCACCCGCATGTTCATGGAGCCCTCGTTCGCGTCGACGATCGCCAAGGAGCTCGGCGCCGAGCAGGCCATCACCTTCGACGTCTCCAACGCGTGCGCCGGAATGCTCACCGGCGCCTACATTCTCGACCGGATGATCCGCTCCGGTGTGGTGCGCAACGGCATGGTGGTCAGCGGTGAGGCGATCACCCCCATCGCCGAAACCGCGGTGAACGAGATCACGGAGAAGTACGACCTGCAGTTCGCCTCGCTGTCGGTGGGCGACTCCGGGTGCGCGGTCGTGCTCGACCGCGCAGTCGACGACGCCGACAAGATCCACTACATCGAATTGCTCACCGCCGCAGAGCATTCGCACCTGTGCCTCGGCATGCCGAGCGACAAGTCCTCGGGCGTCGCGCTCTACACCGACAACCGCAAGATGCACAACGAAGCACGGTTCCTGCTCTGGCCCGATGCCCAGCGAGACTTCCTCGAACAGCAGGGCCGCGACTTCGCCGGTGAGCAGTTCGACTACATCATCCATCATCAGTTCGGCGCGGCCGCTGTGCCGTATATGAACGCAGTGGGTGCCCGTGAGTTCGGTGCCGCGATGCCCCCGGACCTGAATGTGATCGAGAAGTACGGAAACACCTCGACCACTTCACATTTCATCGTGCTGCACGATCAGCTCGCCGACGACAACATCGCGGCGGGATCGAAACTGCTCATGGTTCCGGCCGCGTCCGGCGTAGTCGCGGGCTTTCTGTCCACCACCATCTCCTCCCTGAAGGTCTGAGGTTTTCGCTATGGGCATCCGTCTCCGATCCGCCGCCATCTCCTACCCGAAGTTCTGAGGTTCGCCATGGGCATCCGTATCCGATCCACCGGAACCAGCAGGTCGACCGATACCAACAGCGTCGTCGAGCACAGCGGGCGCGCCGCCCGGCAGTGCCTAGAACAGGCCGGAGTCCGCCCCGACCAGGTCGGCGTGCTGATCAACACCGGGGTCTTCCGTGACTCGAACACCGTCGAACCGGCGGTGTCGGCACTGATCCAGAAGGCAGCGGGCATCGGGCTCGACTACACCAGGACCGATTCGCGGACATTCTCGTTCGACCTGATGAACGGCGCGGTCGGCGTCGTCAATGCCGTGCAGGTGGCCGGCTCGGTGTTGGCTACCGGCAGTACCGAGCACGTCCTGATCGTCGCGGGCGACACCCATCCCTCGTTGACCCGCTCCAGCGCTGACGCCGAATTCCCTTACGCCACCGCAGGTGCCGCGCTGCTGCTCGAGCAGGTAGACGGCCCCGAAGGCTTCGGCCCGGTGCACACCGCGACCGCGCCCGGCACTCCCGCAGCGCAGGCCTACGTCGACACCGCCACCATGGGCACCGTCGGCCGCACACTGATGACGATCGAACGCGACGCCGACTTCGAGGACCGAATCCTCACGGTCGCCACCGAAGTCGCGCAGTCCGCGCTCGCCGACCTCGACGGCGCCTCCGTCGCGTTGATCGCCTCCACCCCGAGCCCGCACTTCCCCAAGCGGCTCGCCGACGCGCTCGGCATCGACCAGGACGCGGTGCGGGTGCCCGACCTAGCCGACGGCGACCCCCACACTGCCGCGCTGCCGCTGGCCTATGCCCGCGCGAACGCTGCGGGCACTCTCGCCGGCTACACCCACGTGCTGTTCGTCGCGGCGGGGGCGGGCCCGTCCGCCGCCGCGACGCTGTACCGACTACCCGCGGAGACCACCGCGTGACGACGGCGACCTACTGGCAGACCATCGACCGATTCCGGGAACTCGCGCGCGAGGAGCCCGACCGCGAGGCGGTCATCCATCCCGACGGCAATACTGCCGACGGGCTACCCGGCTACCGCAGCATCTCCTACCGCGATCTCGATCGCTGGTCCGACGCCATCGCCGAACACCTCACCGGCTCCGGGGTAGGCAGCGGCACCCGCACCATCGTGCTCGTGCTGCCCAGCGCACAGCTGTACGCGATCCTGTTCGCGCTGTTGAAGATCGGCGCCGTGCCGGTGGTGATCGATCCGGGCATGGGCGTGCGCCGGATGGTGCACTGCCTGCGCGCCGTCGAAGCGGAGGCGTTCATCGGCATCCCGCAGGCGCACGCCCTGCGGGTGCTGTTTCCGCGCAGCTTCCGGCGGGTCCGCACCACGCTCACTGTGGGGCGCCGCTGGTTCTGGGGTGGACCGACGCTGGATTCGTGGCGCCGCACCCCCACCGAGGCGCTGCCCGAGCGAGTGCCCGCCGATCCGGACGAGTTGCTGATCATCGGCTTCACCACGGGCAGTACCGGTCCCGCCAAAGCCGTCGAACTGACCCACGGCAATCTCGCCGCCATGGTGGAACAGGTGCACGCTGCCCGAGGGCACACCCCACCCGACACCTCCCTCGTGACACTGCCACTGGTCGGCGTCCTCGACCTGCTCCTCGGGTCGCGCTGTGTGTTGCCACCGCTGATTCCGAGCAAAGTCGGCTCCACTGATCCGGCACACGTGGTCGATGCGATCCAGCGGTTCGGCGTGCGCACCATGTTCGCCTCGCCCGCGGTCCTCATTCCACTGCTGGCACGGTTGCGCGCGCATCCGGTCGAGGTGAAGTCGCTGGCCAGCATCTTCTCCGGCGGTGCTCCCGTTCCGCTCTGGTGTATCGCCGGATTGCGCGAAGTCTTACGACCCGACGTGGAGATCTACGCCGGATACGGCTCGACCGAGGCCTTGCCCATGTCGACGATCGAATCGCGGGAGTTGCTCGCCGGCCTGGTCGAACGAGCCAAGAGCGGCGAGGGCACCTGTATCGGACGACCCACCGATCGAGTGCGGGTTCGACTGCTGGCCATCACCGATGACCCGGTCGCGACCTGGGACGACACCGAACCACTCGGCGCAGGGGAGGTCGGCGAGATCGTGGTCGCGGGCCCGAATGTGAGTACGCGCTACTACTGGCCCGCGCACGCCAATACCGCGGGCAAGATCACCGACGGTGAGCAGGTCTGGCATCGCACCGGCGATCTGGGATGGCTCGACGAGCAGGGTCGAATCTGGTTCTGCGGGCGCAAGAGTCAACGGATCACCACCGCGCAGGGCCCGATGTTCACCGTGCAGGTCGAACAGGTCTTCAACGCGGTGACCGGAGTCTCGCGCACGGCACTGGTCGGCGTCGGCGCCCCCGGCACCCAGCGACCGGTTCTGTGCGTGGAGCTCGAGACCGGCGCCGATGGCGTGGCCGCACTCACCCGATTGCGCACGCGTGCAGCCGAATTCGACACCATCGCCCCGATCGCGGAGTTCCTCGTGCATCCGCGCTTCCCCGTCGATATCCGGCACAACGCCAAGATCGGCCGCGAACAACTCGCCCGCTGGGCCACGAAGAAACTGGACTCGCGACGATGAAGATCCTGGTCACCGGTGCGTCCGGATTCCTCGGCGGCGCCATCGTGCGCGCGCTGATCGCCGAGGGCACCCACGACGTCTCGATCCTGGTGCGGCGCACCAGCGTTCTCGACGATCTCGGCCCCGCCGCGGAGCTCGTCACGCTCGTCTACGGCGATCTCGCCGACGCGGCCTCGCTGAGCAGAGCCGCCAGCGGCATCGACGTGGTGATCCACAGCGCCGCGCGGGTCGACGAACGCGGCACCAGGGACCGTTTCTGGACCGAGAACGTCCGCGCCACCGAACTGCTCCTCGACGCGGCACGACGAGCCGGCGCGGGCCGCTTCGTCTTCATCTCGAGTCCGAGCGCCCTGATGGAACGTGACGGCGGCGATCAGGTCGACGTGGACGAGTCGCTGCCGTATCCGAGCCGCTACCTCAATCACTACTCCGAAACCAAGGCCGCCGCCGAACGTGCCGTACTCGCCGCTGACACACCGGAATTCACGACGGTGGCGCTGCGGCCGAGGGCGATCTGGGGCGCGGGTGACCGATCGGGGCCGATCGTGCGGCTGCTCGACCGGACCGCCGCGGGCTCCTTGCCCGACCTGTCCTACGGCCGCACCGTCGAGGCCTCACTGTGTCACGTGGACAACATCGTTCACGCCTGTCTGCTGGCGGTGACCTCGGACGCGGTGGGCGGCAAGGCCTACTTCATCGCCGATGCCGAAAAGACCGATGTCTGGGGATTCCTCGGTGCGGTTGCCACTCGGCTGGGACTGCAGGCACCCACCCGCCGGCCGAATCCCCGTGCACTCGCCGCCGTGGTCGCGACGATCGAAACCGTGTGGCGCATACCGGCTGTGGCGAATCGCTGGTCACCGCCATTGTCGCGCTACGCCGTCGCTTTGATGACGCGCACCGCCACCTATGACACCAGCGCGGCCCGCCGCGATCTCGGCTACGCGCCGGTGATCGACCGCGATGCCGGGTTGAACGGATTCCTGTCGTGGCTCGACGACCAGGGCGGCATCGAGGTCCTCGCCGAGAACCTCCGGTAGTTCGCGCACTCGCGATCACCGTCGCGCTCGCCATCGAGGAATACCGGTGGACCGCGAACCTGCGTCGAGGGCTGCGCCACCTCCTTCGCGACCGACACCCCTAGGAGCTTCAAGATGAACGGCAGCAAGGCATTTCGTCGCCCTGTGTCGACAACCGAGCGGATGTACTTCCCCATGCGGGAGCTGGCACCGCCCTTTCTCATGCAACTGGTGGTTCCCGGTTCGGGCAACATCGCCCCGGAGGCATTGCGCCAGGCGGTAATCATGGCCGCGGACGCGACTCCCGGCGCGCGGCTGCGACGGCACGGCGCCGAGTGGATCGACAGCGGGATCGCCCCGGCCGTGCGCGTGGTGGACGGCCACCGACTGAGCTACCCCGCCCTCGAGGCCGATCCCGTCCTCACCAGTGGGATCGGGCCGACACCCGATGCCACCGTCGAGGTGCTCCTGCTCACCGGCGCGCCGACGACGCTGATCTTCCGTGTTTTCCACGGCGTGATGGACGGCATCGGCATGGTGGCATGGGTGACGAACGTGCTGCGCGCACTACGTGGCGAGGATCCCGTTCCCCAGCCCGATCCGGTCGCCGACCAGGAACTCGTGGCGAAGGTGGGCGCTCCCGGCAGGCCGACCCCGATGATTCCGCGCTACCGCAGCGCCGTCGGCCGAGGTCGACAGCACCGCGACCTCGCACCGCATCTACTCCGCCACCGCCGCATCGAGGCCGCCGGTCCCGGCGCGCTGGCCCGGGTCTGTGCCTTGCTGGCCGCCGAAACCCCGGGCACCTCGCGCATCATGATGCCCGTCGACCTGCGTCGCCACGACCCCACGCTGCGCTCCACCGCCAACCTCGCGCTCCCACTGTTCCTCGATATCGAACCCGGACGCGACTGGACCGCGATCAAGGACCAGATCAAGGCGGGACTGCGCGAACGGCGCGAGCTGAATCAACTGGCCAGCACCCGCATCACGCTGGTGCCCGACCCGGTCAACCGCGGCGTGCTGCGCACCACGAACTGGCTCGGTGCCCGCCTCGGCCGAAACCTGGCCTCCGCCACCGTGTCCCACATGGGTCGCTTCACCGCCGAGGACCTCGCGGTCCCCGGCTTCCGTCCGACCGGGCTGTTCGTCCTCCCGCAGCACAGCGTCGCCATGCCCCTGCTGTTCGGGCTGACCGAATTCGACGGCCACACCGACCTGACCGTGTCGGCACGCAACGGTGCCGGTATCGAAGCCCGCCTCGAAGCCCTTCTCGACCGCATCGTCGCCATGCTCGAGCTAGCCGGGTAACCCCGGTACCAGCGCATTGACGGCTACCGCGACTATCGTGGAGCCGTGGGCATCATGGGCGAGCTGTTTCCGGGCAAGAAGCTGCAGAACGAGGGCAGCGGCGACAGCGACGGCCAATCCCACGAACCCCGCCTCGACGTCGACCTCGACGCCGGTGTAATCCGGGTCTCCGGTCCCGTCGGGCCGACCGAACTCGACTGACCCGAATCGGGCCCCTTTTCGCTCACCCCTGCGCGCAATCATTGTGCCCGCGGGCTCTGGTCGCGATAGTTCTCGGCACGTCGTCGAGCAGGAGGCCACCATGACCGCCACCGAACCACCACGTTCCGGCGCGCAGGCCGTCGACCGAGCCGTCTTCGTGTTGAACTGCTTCCAGGGTGGCGATCCGGAACTGTCGCTCAGCGAGCTCGCGCAGCGGGCGGGGTTTCCGGTGAGTACCACGTTCCGGCTGGCGCAGGCACTGGTGCGTGGCCGGTTGCTCGACCAGGATCCGGCGACGGATCGCTACCGGATCGGGCACGGTCTGGCCTGCCTGGCGCGACCCGCGCTGTCGCGGCTCGGGCTGGATGCCGCGGCGCCCCACCTGTACGCGCTGGCGGCGGGCATCAAGATCACCGTCAGTCTCAGCGTTCCCGACGCGGACGAGGCACTCACGCTCTTCCAGGCGCGGCCACCGATCCACTTCTGCCACAACCAGATTCCGCAGGAGCGCCGACCGTTGCGGGCCAGTGCCGTCGGTCACGCACTGCTCGCCCACACCACCGCCGCCGACGGCGCGCTGTTCGACACGGTCCGCCGTCGCGGGTTCGCCGTCGAGGAGATCGACAGCGAGGAGCCGATCCGCGCGATCGCGGTCCCCGTGCTCGGCCCGGACAAACAGGTGTGGGGCGCGCTCGGTGTGCAGGCACGCGCGGTGCGCCTCGATCACGATCTCGTGCGCGCGGTCATTCCCGCCATGCACCGGATAGCGGTGCGCATCGGCCCGTATTTCCACACCGCGGCCGCTGGTGACGGATTCGGCGCAGCATGATTTTCACGATGTGGAAACAGTATTGCCGAGCCGATATCACCAAGCGCACTATGTAATCCGATGCGACGTCGAAAAGATGTCGCACCCGGCACCGAAAGTCCCGACATGATCGAATCCCCCGCGCTCGTCCGCCGTCGAACGGTGGACTTGATGCGCCTGTCCCCCGGATCCTGTCGCAGCTGATGTAGCGGCGACATTCCTTCCGTCGCCGAACTCCTCTTTCTGATACCCGCTGATCCGCCCCTGCGTGCGGATCGTCGCGGCGTGCGCACACAGCCCGCCGCGCGGTCCCGCGCGCCGTCGAAAGAATTCGCGAAACATGTTCTCCCATAATCTCCGGCGACGCCCGCTGCGTGCGCTCGCCGCCGCGCTCGTCGCACCCGCCGTCCTCGCGGTCGTCACCGCGTGCGGCGGTTCCGATGCGGCGACGACCGCCGACGGCAAGACCGTGCTGCGCTATCAGGGACAGACCGGGCAGGTCACCCCCTACGAACTCGCCGATCACCTGGGCTACTTCAGCAAGATCAGCCTCCAGTGGGAAGGCGATACCACCAGCGGCCCCGCCAATATCCAGGCGGCGGCCACCAAGCAGATCGAATTCGGCAGCGCGTTCAACGGCGCGGTGGTCAAGCTCGCCGCAGGCGGTGCGCCCGTGCGATCGGTGCTGAGTTCCTATGGCTCCGACGCGAAATCGTTCACCGGCTATTTCGTCCGCGACGAGGCGGGTATCACCGGCGCCCGTGACCTGATCGGTAAGAAGGTCGGCGTCAATACCCTTGGCGCACATCATGAATTCGTCACTCGTGAATGGCTGCACCAGCAGGGTTTGAGCGAGGCCGAGATCAAGCAGGTCCAGCTGATCGTGGTGCCACCGGTCAATACCGAGGAAGCGCTGCGCAGCGTGCAGATCGACGTCGGTGCGCTCGGTGGCGTGTACCGCGAGACCGCGGTGCCGCGCGGTGGCCTGCACCCGCTGTTCACCGACAAGGACATTTTCGGGGAATTCGATTACGGCACTTATGTTTTCCGCAAAGACTACATCGCCCAGAATTCCGAGGCCGTCAAGGATTTCGTGCAGGGCACCGCGCGGGCGACCCGATGGCTGCAGCTCACACCACGCGATGAGGTCGTGGCGAAGTTCACCGAGATCATCAACAAGCGGGGCCGCAACGAGAACCTGAAGCTGCTCGACTACTGGCGCAGCCTCGGCATCCCGGTGGCCGGTGCCGTGATCGCGGACAAGGAAATCCAGATCTGGATCGACTGGCTCGAACGCAACGGTGAAGTGCCCAAGGGCAAGGTCGCCGCCGGGGAACTGTTCACCAACGAGTTCAATCCCTACGCCAACGGCACCTATCAGCCCGCGAGCGGCCCGACCGGAGAGGTGGTGGCCGCGAAATGACCGTCACCCCAGCGAAACTCGCCTTGCGATCGGTGGGCAAGCAGTTCGCCGTGCGCGGCGCCGCCGAGAAGTTCACCGCGATCGACGACATCTCGATCGAGGTCGGCGCGGGCGAATTCCTCGTCCTCGTCGGGCCGAGCGGCTCGGGCAAGTCCACCCTGCTCGATCTGCTCGGCGGCCTGAGCAAGCCCAGCTCCGGGCAGATCCTCCTGGATGGCGCCCCGATCACCGGTCCCGGCCTCGACCGCGGCGTGGTGTTCCAGCAGTACGCACTGCTGCCGTGGCGCACCGCCCGCACCAATATCCAGTTCGGGCTCGAGGCCAAGGGCATCGCCCGCAAGGAACGCAAGGCGATCGCCGAGCACTACCTGGAACTGGTCGGACTCGCGGGCTTCGGCGACCGGTACCCGCACGAACTGTCCGGCGGGATGAAGCAGCGCGTGGCGATCGCCCGCAGCCTGGCCTTCGATCCCGAGGTGCTGCTGATGGACGAACCGTTCGCGGCGCTCGACGCGCAGACCAGGGAATCGCTGCAAGACGAACTGCTGCGGATCTGGCGCACGACCGGCAAGACCATCCTGTTCATCACCCACGGCATCGACGAAGCGGTGTATCTGGGCCAGCGCGTCGCGGTGCTCACCTCGCGTCCCGGCCGGGTCAAGGCCGTGATCGATATCGACATCGACCGCGGCGGCGATATCGACGTCCGCTCCAGTGAACAGTTCCGCGAGTACCGCCACCGGATCTGGACGGAACTGCAAAGTGAGGTGAGCCGGGCCCAGCGCCTCGAACTCGCCGCCGACGACAGCACGGCCGCCGCGGCGGTCGCGTCCACCGACAGGAGTCCCGCCCATGTCTAGCGCCGTCCCCCTGCTCGTCCGCCCCGTCGAGGCCGCCGCCGACGCACCCCCGCGGACACCCACCGCGGTGCCCGCTGTTCGCTCCACGCTCACCCGGGCGGCAGGCTCGGCGAGCAGCACTGTGCTCCGCATCGCCAAACCACTGCTCGCCTTCGCGCTGCTGCTCGGCGCGTGGGAGTTGGCGCCACGGTTCGGCCTGGTCGACGAGGTGTTCCTCCCACCGTTCTCCACGGTGGTACAGGCCTTCGTCGAGCTGGCGGGCAACGGCCAGCTGGCCGAACACACCTCGGCCAGCCTCACCCGGTCGGTCACCGGCTTCTCGTTCGCCCTGGTGATCGCCGTCCCGGTCGGCATCGCCATCGCCTGGTACAAGCCGATCTCGGACTTTCTGAATCCGGTGCTCGAGCTGTTCCGCAATACCGCCGCGCTGGCCCTGCTGCCGGTGTTCGTCCTCATCCTCGGCATCGGTGAGACCTCGAAGATCGCGCTGATCGGCTACGCCACCTTCTTCCCGATCCTGCTCAACACCATCACCGGTGTCCGCACCGTGGACCCACTGCTCGTGAAATCAGCGGTGTCACTGGGCTTCTCACCACTGCGGTTGTTCCAGAAGGTGATCCTGCCCGCGGCGGTCCCGTCCATCTTCACCGGCATCCGGATGGCCGCGGCGGGCTCGATCCTGGTGCTCATCGCCGCCGAGATGATCGGCGCGCGAGCCGGTTTGGGCTATCTCATCACTGCCGCGCAGCAGAACTTCCAGATTCCGCAGATGTACGCGGGGATCGTGGCGATCTCGCTGATCGGTCTCGGTTTCAATTTCGCCCTCGTCGCCCTGGAACGCCGGCTCTCCCGCTGGCGCACCGCACCGACCAACGCCTGATCAGGAGATCACCATGTCCGGCAAGACCTTCCATCTGAACGCCTTCCTGATGGGCGTGGGCCACCACGAGGCCGCGTGGCGTCATCCCCGCACCGACGAACTGCGCGTGCTCGATGTGCGGCACTTCCAGGAACTGGCGCGTATCGCCGAGCGCGGCAAGCTCGACTCGGTCTTCTTCGCCGACACCCTCGCCGTTGGCCCGCGGATCGAACGCAACACCCTCACCGTGTTCGAACCGATCACGCTGCTGTCGGCGATCGCCGCGGTCACCGAGCGGATCGGCCTGATCGCCACCGCGTCGACCAGCTACAACGAACCGTTCAATCTCGCACGCAAGTTCGCCTCGCTCGACCACATCAGCGCGGGCCGGGCGGGCTGGAACATCGTCACCTCCGGCAATGTCGACGAGGCCTACAACTTCGGGCTCGACGCGATTCCCGAGCACGCCCGCCGCTACGAACGCGCCGAGGAGTTCGTCGACGTGGCCCTGGCACTGTGGGACAGCTGGGAGGCCGAGGCGATCGTGCTCGACACCGAGACCGGCGTCTTCGCCGACCCGAGCCGGGTGCACACCCTCGACTACGCGGGCGAACGCTTCCGAGTGCGCGGCCCGCTGAACTCCCCGCGCGGGCCGCAGGGCAGGCCGCTACTGGTACAGGCCGGGTCCTCGGAATCGGGCAAGGAGTTCGCCGCCCATCGCGCCGAAGCCGTGTTCACCGCACAGCGCACCCTCGAAGAGGGCGTGCGGTTCTACCGCGATCTCAAGTCGCGATTGGCGAAATACGGTCGCGCACAGGACGACTTGAAAGTGCTGCCGGGTCTGGTGCCGTTCATCGCCGATACCGTCGAGGAGGCACGGGCGCTCGAGCAGGAGTTCACCGATCTCATCTCGCCCGACTACGCGCTGCGTCAGCTCTCGTCGATCCTCGGTGTCGACCTCACCGCCCACGCGCTCGACGCGCCGCTGCCACCGCTGCCCGCCGAGAGCGAGATCGAGGGCGGCAAGAGCCGGTTCACACTGGTCAAGGAGCTGGCCGAGACCGAGGACCTCACGGTGCGCCAGCTCATCGGCAAGCTGGGTGGCGGCCGCGGTCACCGCACCTTCGCCGGCACACCCGAACAGGTGGCCGATGAACTACAGAGCTGGTTCGACGCGGGTGCCGCCGACGGATTCAACATCATGGCGCCCTACCTGCCCGGCGGCCTGGCGGATTTCGTGGACCGCGTGGTGCCGATCCTGCAGGAGCGCGGCCTGTTCCGCACCGACTACGAATCCACCACGCTGCGCGGTCATTACGGCCTCGCTCCGGTGGACAACCAGTTCTCCGAACAGGATTCACGGGTGAGCGCCTGATGCGCGCCCGGCGACTCGATATCGAGTTCATGCGGGTGGTGAGCAGTTCCTGTCCGGGATGAGGACTCCCGCACCCCGGCAACAGACTTCACACGAAGGACCACCGACATGACCACCATCGAAAACCCCAGCGTCGTCACCACTGTCGAGATCACCCCGGTCGCAGGCCACATCGGCGCCGAGGTGAGCGGCATCGACCTGCGCGAGGAACTCACCGACACCCAGGTCGCCGAGCTCACCGCGGCGTTGCACCGGCACAAGGTGCTGTTCTTCCGCGACCAGCGGATCGGGCACACCGATCAGATCGCGTTCTCCCGCCGCTTCGGCGCCGTCACCCCGTCGCACCCCTACGACGACGACGCGCCCACCGAGCACCCGGAGATCCTGGCTGTCGACAGTCGCCTCTACGAGAAGAAGTTCGGCCGCAAGAAGTTCAGCTACACCAACCACTGGCACACCGATGTCTCGCCGCTGATCAACCCGCCCGCGGCCTCGATCCTGCGCGCCGAGATCGCACCGGAGACCGGCGGCGACACCCGGTGGACCAACCTCGCCGCGGCCTACGCCGGTCTGCCGGAATCGCTGCGCACCTTCCTCGACGGACTGCGCGCCGAACACCGTTTCGGTGGCCGGATCCCGCCGTGGGAGGCAGGCAGCGAGTATGCCCGCAAGATCGCCGACGCACCGCTGGTGACCGAACACCCGGTGGTGCGCGTCCACCCGGTCACCGGTGAACGGGTGCTGTTCGTCAACCCCGGCTTCACCACCAGGATTCTCGGCCTGACCCCACCTCAGAGCGATGCCCTGTTGCAGTTGCTGTTCGACGAGATCTCCCACCCCGCCTACACTGTCCGCTTCCGCTGGGCCCAGGGCAGCATCGCCTTCTGGGACAACCGCGCCACCGCGCACCTCGCCCCCGGCGACCTCGACCATCTCGACGTGACCCGAGTCCTCTACCGCACCACCCTCGAGGGCGATATCCCCGTCGGTGTCGACGGCCGGTCTTCCACCCCGATCGCCGGCGCGAAGTTCACCGGCGCCTGAGACCCGTTGCGGTGCCCGCACATTCGTGTCGGGCACCGCGCCAACGGCCCTCGGTGGCCACGACCCTGCGCGCAGGGAGGCGCTCGGCGGTCATCTCGCCGACCACTAAAGGGCCGCTCGGTGATCGCCCGAACCCTGTTGCAGGAGACGGTGGTCGCTCAGCTGGATCGCGCGGATGAGACCGTGCAGGCGCAGATGCGGGTGGGTCAGCCGAACTTCTTCTTGCAGTTCGACCGGCGCGGGATCGATCCGTTCACCGATCGATTCGAGATCGATCTGCTCGCCGAGGGCACGGTGCGCGGCAACGGCGGCATCGATGTGGTCGACGATGACTGTGCGACAACGGTTCCCGGCCTGTACGTGTTCGACCGCGTCGACGGCGGACTCCCGGTTATCGCCCGGCAATCCGATTGCCAGACCTGTTCCATGTGCGAGGCGTGCTGCCCGACCGATGCCCTCTACGTCGCGCCGGAGGTCACGCCGCTGCCGCCGGATACGGCGGTACCCATCGAGCACATCGGCCGATATCGCGAAAAACTCGGCTGGGGGCACGGGCGCACCGCGGGCGCACAGGTCGCGGTGGGGCCGCGGCTGCCGCACGGCGCACCGCCGCCGCGGCTCAGCTCCTGAGCAACGACGGCGTCGGGTTCCGCAACGGACCGAACAGCGGGTCGTCGAACACGCTCTGTTCGACGACCGGGTCCGGGACCCGCAGCAGGCCTGCGGTGCTGACGTCGGACCAGTCGTATCGTCCTTCCTCGCACTGCAATTCGACCATCGAGACCGCGGAGACCGTGTCGTCGAGGGTGAAGTCGGCGAACCCGTCCTCGTCGAGCGCGGTGCGAATATCGTGCACGGGGGTCGGGTGGGTCGCGTGGGCCAGCGCCAGGTAGGGGCGCAGCGGCTCACCGAAGTCGGGGATCCGTTCCCGGATCCACACGTCGGTCAGCGCGTCGGTCAGATCCGCGCGCACCCGCAGCAGTTCCGCCGAGACGGTGATCGGCAACCGGATCGACTCGGCGGTGACCTCCGGCGGCCCGAACGCGAGCTGGAACGGCGCGAGCTCGGCGAGCATTTCCTGCGCGCCGGCCACCAGCGCCGCCAGGTGCACCCCTTTGACCCCGTCGACGAAGCCGATACCCTGCACTCCGATCCGCAGCCGCGCGGCGTCGACCTGCTCGAGCCCGGGCAGGCGCGACAGGGTGGGTGCGAAGATCTCGATCAGTTTGTCGGCCACGGGCTGGCTCGGCACGATCTGCCAGTTGTAGAACGAACGACCCGGTGTCCACCCCGGACGCCACCACCAGCGGCTGGCAACGGTCATTTCGCTCGCGATCATGGTGTGCCACCTCCCGATCTCGGCCGACCAGCTGGTGAACTCCCGGCTGGCCGGTCGTCCGCCCGACACGATCGGCACCGATGCTTGCGATGCCAGTTACCTCACAGCGACGGTATTCCCGGTGGATCCGGCGGGCAACCTGGCGAGACCGATCCGTTGTGCCTTCGACGCACTACACTGACTGCCATGCCTGTTCGACGGCTGATCACGCTTTCCGCGTTCGCCCTCCTGCTTCCCTTCGCCGTTTCCGCGTGCACCATGAACGGACCCGGCACCACCTCCGAATGCACCGTGAGCGGCTGCACCGTCACCTTCGACCGTGGGGTGAGCGCGAAGGCCTCGGTCCTCGGCATCGACGCGGAACTCGTCGCCGTGAACGGTGACATGGTCACCCTGAGCATCGGTGGCCAGCAGATCACGGTCCCGGTCGGTCAGTCCCAGGCCAGCAACGGCACGAATGTGCGGGTCAGCGAGGTGACCGACGACAAGGTCGTCGTCGTCTTCGCGACCGGCCTGAACCCGAACTGATCATCCGGGCACGTTCGACCGGCGCGCCGGTTCGCTGACCACCCAGGGCGCGTTCGGTTGATCGAGGATCCAGCGCCAGCTTCCGTCCGGCTGCCTGCGCGCCACCTCCACGGTCGCACCGGTGCCACCGGGCAGACGCGACGACGTCAGCGCCAGATCGCCCGCCAGTAAGGCGGGCGCCTGGTGGCCGGGTTGGAATACCGGTCGATCGGCGACCAGTCGCGCGTACGCCGCCCGGATCTCGTCGACCCCTGTCGCGACGACCCCGTCCGGCAGCGCGAGCACCGCATCGGACTCGTACAACTCGACGAGGCCGTCCACATCACCGGCATTCAATCGCTCGACCACCAGCCGACTCAGATCTTCCGGGCGCTGTGCACGTTCGCGCACGTTCTCGGCCATCGACACCCTCCCTCGACTCGGGTTGTGCGACAACGGTAACGCCGGGGTACGACACGAATCGGGCGCGCGACCCGGGATCAGGGATGGTCGTGCATTGTCACCGCGAACCGGTACCAATTCCCGTCGTAGGGCGTGTAGACGGGCTGATATCCCCGACCGCCATGATCCGGCGGCTGAGTTCCCGGCGGGAAATAGGCCAAACCGCCGAGTATCGCCATGTCATCGATAGTGAACTGGCAGCCGCCATCGTCGAACCTGACCCCACTGGTGCGAATGACGCCGAACCATTCCCCCTCGGATTCCCGGCAACTGTGCGCCGCCTCGGTCATCGCTGAGGCCGACATCCACCACCCTATTTTCTCCGGCACTCCGAACCACACCAGCCCTACCCCGATGATCACCACCACCGGCGCCGCGATGACGGCCCGATACTCCCGATACCGTGCGCACCCGATCGGCGCCAGAATCATCCAGGACAGTCCGCTGGCCAACAGCGTCAGAACCGCGGCAACCCAGCCGAGGAGGTTGATATGCGTCGCGTCGACCACGAGCACCACCACTATGGCCACCATCGCCGCCCCGGTGGTGATCCGCATCGCCATCGACCACCGCCGTGGCACCAGATCCGTCGTGCGCGTCCCCACCGTCGTCATCAGCCCACCCTACGGTCGACTCGCACCCTGATGAACGGCGAAACCCCCGAAGGCCAACGACCTCCAGGGGTTTCACAGACAGATCGTGATGTCAGCCGATCACAGCGGCGGGAATCCCGACGATCCGGTCGCCATCCAGTTCCAGAACTCGGTGACGCGGTTGAGGACCAGCGCCATGATGTCGAGGGCAGTGCTTCCCATTGTCTTCCTTCACATCCGAACGAACACTTCGCGCCTTCACCATAGCAACCGGCATCGAGTGAGCAACGTTGTGATAACGGCCAGATGACAGGGATCGCGCTGGTCTCCGATAACGACTCCGGAGCGCGCTGGCCGGACATGTTCGGCCGACAATCCCTGACACACCGGTCGCCATAAAACGAATGGCATAGATGAATTGCCTCAGGTGAACACGAGGGAAACACACTTGGACGACCGGCTACCGCCAGTGTGATGGTGCCTACAAGGATCATCCCATCCGGAATGAACAAAATATCGACAGACAATCACGTACCCGATTTCACCTTCTCGAACCCCGATGCAGGACAAGCGAACCCATGATGCGATCGCGAAAACCCGCAGGCGGAAGAGTTTTGTTCAGCTAAACCGTGACCCCCGTCACGATGATGCTCTCAGCAGAATCACATATACGATCAATCGCGCCGAGGCTTGACGGAAATGTATTGCCGCCGAAGTTCAACGCATCAGGTGACACAGTGCGGTGTTCTCCTTCACTCCCGCCCTTCCGCCGCTTCGGCATGCATTCGTCACGAGGTGAACCGGTCATGGAATACACCCACCTGTCCGAATTCGAAATCCGCTCAGGCGCTTTGTCGATGTGGACGCCCGAACTCGCCGCCGACACGTGGCGACCCGACGATCGTCCGCTGACCAGCGTGCACGCCGGATACTGCGCGAGCGTCGATCCCGCCGATCCGCTGCCAGGTCGCGGCCGCTGGATCGGCACCGTCTTCGAGATGGATGCCCCGCTCGACGGCCCCGCCTGGCGCGAGACGCTGCGGCGCTGGCACGCCAGACATGAGGGCCTGCGCACCACGGTGACCACCGCGTCCCGTGGCGAAGCGCGCAGGCTCGTCGCCGCTCCCGCCGCCGTCGACATCGCCGAACAGCCGGTAGCCGGACTCACCGACGGCACCCGGATCAACGAATTCCTCAGCGGCACACTCGAAGAGCGTCTGTCTGCGCTGGTGTGGCCGCATTGCCTCGCGGCCACGGTCGAGCACGCCGACACCGGTGATTTCACGGTGCTCGTTGCCGCCGACCACTCGGTGATGGACGCCTATTCGCAGGCCATTCTGATTCTCGAACTGCGCACCCTCTACCGCGAGGTCTCGGCGGGCGAGCAGTCGCGCGAGTCCGTCACCTTCGGGAGCGTGGCGGATTTCGCCGTACTGGAACGGGCGAGCGCGGCCGAACTGGATCCGGATTCCCCCGCGGTCGCCACCTGGCGTGAATTCCTTGCCGACGGTGCGATGCCGCGTTTCGCCCCGCATGCTCAGCGGCCTGCTCCCGCGGACCGGCCACAGCCCAGCGTGTCGCGGCGGCTGCTCGATCTCACCGAACTCGAGCAGGTCGAAGCGGTCCTCGACCTGGTGCGGCACCGGATGTCGGTCGCGGTGTTCGCCGCCTTGGCCGTGGCCAATCAGCAGCGGTTCGGCGCGGACCGGATGCGTACCGCGATGCCGATCGCGACCCGGCCTGACCTGCGCTGGATGGAGTCGATGGGCTGGTTCGTCAACGTGGTCCCGGTCGATATCGCCCTGACGGCCGACTCCGGCATCGCCGAAGCCATGGATCAGGCGCGAGCCGCGTTACGTCGTTCGCGCACCGCCAACGACGCCTCCTGGTCGCGCGTGCTCGACCTGCTCGACGTCGCCGAGACACCGCGGTTCGGCATTTCCTTCCTCGATATCCGAGTCCTGCCCGGCTACGAGTTGGTCGCCGACCTGCGCGGACGGACCTTGCGCGCGGAGTCGTACTCGCCCGACGAGGTGTTCCTGTGGGTCGTGCGGGCAGCCGACGGTCTGTATGTGTCGGCCCGGTACCCGGCGGGGTTGCCCGCCGAGGTGATGGACGAGTTCCTCACCGCGTTCGGGCAGGCACTGTCGTCGATCGCTGCCGCGGTGCATGCGGATCCAGCTGTCGCCGGGCGTTCCGAGATGCAGCTGTCCGCCGCGCCGGCGCCGAGGAAGACACCGGGACCTGCCGATGCCCGAGCCCTGGGTGAGAACGCGCTCCGCGTCGCCGTGCAGGCGGGATGAGCGGATGCGGTCACTGTTGGCTTTCACCGGCAGCCGGGGAGACGCCCAACCCGGCATTCTGCTGGCTCATGCGCTGCGCGAGCGCGGTCACGACGTGACATTGGCGCTCGCGCCGAACCTCGTCGCCTTCGCCCGTGACCACGGGGTTCCCGCAGTGCCGTTCGGCCGCGATACCGCCGATCTCCTACACGCGCAGCGCACCGACCGACGCTTCATCAGCCGCGATCCACGCGCCAGGCTGCGGGCGCTGTACGACCTGCAGCGGCGCGGAGTGCCCGAGCAGATCGAGGACCTGCGTGCCCTGGCACCTGGACACGACGTGGTGGTCGCGGGAATGGCGGGTGAGGAAGCCGCCGAGTCGGTGGCGCGCGCGGTCGGACTGCCGTTCGCGGCCGTGCACTTCTTCCCGATCCAGCCGAACAGCGCGGTCCCAGTCGCACCGGTGCGCTGGGCCGGCCACCTCCCCGGATTCGTGCACCGAGCGGGTTGGTCGGTGCTGGCCCGCGCACGAGCCGCGGCCCTTGCCGCGGTCCTGCCCGTCACCACTGGGCCGAGTGCGGCGAGCGTGCGAATTCAGGCCTACGACCCGCGGCTGTTCCCTGGGGCAGACGAGCAGTTGCCAGGGCCGTTCGTCGGATTCCCGGTCGATTCGAACGGATTCTTCACCAGTGCAGAGGTTTCAGAGCCCTGCACTATCGGAACCCACGATCAGCGCATGCCTCCGTTCGGCGAGGCCGTCGATGAATTCTCGGTCGAATCATCCAATGGCACAGCCATTTCCGATCCCCGGATGCCGTCATCGACTCTGGATTCGTGGCTGGATGAGGGATCTGCACCGATCTACGTCGGATTCGGCTCCATGGATGTCGGCAATCCGACCTCGTTCGTCGCGACCCTGCGCGAGGTGTGTGCCCGGCGAGGTCGTCGGCTGCTGCTCGCGTCGGGCTGGGCGACGATCGGTCCGGGATTCGAGGATGCCGTCGCGATCGTCGGTCAGGTCGATCACGCTCGGGTACTGCCTCGTTGTGTCGCTGCCGTGCACCACGGTGGCGCCGGGACGACGGCAGCCGCGCTGAGAGCGGGTGTGCCGCAAGTGATCTGCTCGGTCCAAGCCGACCAGCCCTACTGGGGTCATGCGTTGCGGCGACTCGGCCTCGCGGCCACGATTCCCGCGAAGAAGCTGACCGCCGAACGCCTCGACGCACTACTCGATCAGGTCTCGCGTCCCGACGTGATCCTGCGAACGGCGTCTTATGCCGCCGGTTTCGCCACCGACGGTGTCGAGCGAGCCGCCGATGCCGTCGAGGCGCTGGCGGGTTCGCCGGACGCCCCTGAACTGCTCCATTCCGCCGGGAGGCAACTGTGAGTACCGATATCGCCATCCGCACATCCGGTCTCGGCAAGTCCTACGGAGATTTCACCGCCGTCGGCAACGTCGACCTCACCATCGCGGCCGGCACCGTCTTCGCCCTGCTCGGTCCCAATGGCGCGGGCAAAACCACCACCGTCCGGATGCTCGCGACGCTGGTTCGCCCCGATCGCGGCACCGCCGAGATCTTCGGCTACGACATCGCGCGCGACGCGACCGCCGTGCGCTCGATGATCGGGCTCACCGGCCAGTACGCCTCGGTCGACGAAACCCTCACCGCCGGTGAGAATTTGCGATTGTTCGGCCGGTTGCTCGGACTCTCCCGCCGTGCTGCCGCGCGCCGCAGTGTCGAACTCCTGGATGAGTTCGAGCTGTCGAAGGTCACCGATCGGCCGGTGAACCAGTTCTCCGGCGGTATGCGGCGGCGGCTCGATCTGGCGGCGACGCTGATCACCGATCCGCCGCTGATCTTCCTCGACGAGCCGACCACCGGCCTCGACCCGCACACCCGCGACAAGATGTGGGGCGTGATCCGGCGGCTCGTCGCCCGTGGCGCGACCGTCCTGCTCACCACGCAATATCTCGAAGAAGCCGACGCCTTGGCCGACCGGATCGCCGTCATCGACCGCGGGACGATTGTCGCCGAGGGCACCGCGGCGGAACTGAAGTCCTCCATCGGCGACCAGGTGCTGCGCCTGGAACTCGCCGATGCCGCCCAGTCCGCGCAGGCGGAGGCCATCGTCGTCGACCTCACCGGGGAGGTACCCGAAGGATCGTCGGCGGGCATGCTCACGATCGCACTGACCGATGCGGGCACCGCCGCCGATATCGTCGCCGCCTGCCGTGCCGCGGGCATCGCGCTACGGGGTTTCGCCGTCGACCGCCCCGATCTCAATGAGGTCTTCCTCGCGCTGACCGGCACCGACCGCGTCGCCGCCTGATCCGAAAGACCGAGGCCACCATGACTGCCACCATCACCGAGATCGCCGCCGAGCACACCACGCCGCCGACGATCGACCGCCGCCCCCGGATCACCCACGTCAGCCTGCGCGCCTCGCTGTTCCAGTCGCTGATGATGGCGTGGCGAGGTCTGCTCACCTTCCGGCACAGCCCGCAGTTGCTCTACGACGCGCTGCTGCTGCCCATTGTCGGGCCGCTGCTGTTCGGCAGCATTTTCGGCACCGCCATCGCGGGCAGCATGGCGGCGTACCTGCCGATTCTGATTCCCGGCGTGCTGGTGCAGATCGTGCTGACGTCGTCGGTCGCGACCGGAGTGCAACTGTCCGAAGATATTCGGTCCGGGGTCTTCGATCGGTTCGTCGCCATGCCCATCGCCCGGTCGGCACCTGTCGCCGGGGCGCTGCTGGCCGGGGCGACCCGGTATGTCATCGCCGCGACCACGGTGGTGATCGTCGGGTTCGCGATGGGTTACCGCCCGGATCATCCGGTCGGGTTCGTCGCCGGTGCGGTGCTCGTCGTCCTGGCCACCACCGCGATCAGCTGGCTGTTCGCGTTCATCGGTGTCACCGTGTCGAGACCCGCTGCGGTGCAAGGTATGTCGATGCTGGTGCTCACCTTCCTGAGTTTCGCGTCCAACGCGCTGGTGCCCGAGTCGGCGATGCCGACCTGGCTCCGGCACGTCTCCGACTACAACCCGGTGTCCTACCTCGTGTCCGCGGTGCGTGGGCTCGCCGAGAACGGCGTTGTCGGCGCCGACGCGTTGTGGTCGGTGGTGGCCTCGCTCGTGATCGCCGCCGTCTTCGCGCCCCTGACCGTCCGCACCCTGCGTGCTCGCTGAGGAGTTCTGATGACGCTCACTGCCCCGGCCATCGTCACCGCGCCGGTCGCCGTCAACCGGCTCACCGCCGACGACGACCTGTTCCTCAAGCTGCACAGCCTCTACGGCAATGCACTGGTCAATCAGCTCGCTTGGCGCTTCGACGAGCCGCTCGACCCTGAGCTGCTCGCCCGCTTACACGCCCAGTTGGCCCAGGGATTCCTGGCCCGCCGCGTGCGACCGACCCGGGTTCCGTTCGCCCGTCCCTACTGGCTGCCCGCGACGGAATCGCTCCCGCTGGGCTGGGATTCGGTGCCCGTCGCCGATGACGAGATCCTCGACTGGTACTTCGCGCAGAGCAAGGTCGACTTCGATCCAGAGACCGGTCAGGTGTGGCGGCTGTCCGCCGCCCCGACCATGGCGGGTGGGACGCTGGTATCACTGGTGACCTCGCATGTGGCATCCGACGGCGGCGCGGTGTTGTTCGCCGTCGGCGACGCACTTGCCCGGCTCGATGAGAGTCCGGATTCTGCAACGGGTTCGGGCCAGCTGGTCGGAAAGGCACCGCAGAACTCGGTGAGCGCGAACGTCATCGATGCGGGGCGACAGCTACGCGCGGTCGCGAAAGGTATTCGCGCGGCGATCGCCACCCGCGGTGTCACCGAGCCGGACCGCAACCTTCGTACCGCGCTCCCCGAGCTCCCCCTGCCGGCCCAGTGGTCACCGGCCGACCTGGCGGTCCAGCTCGATCTCGCCGAGTGGAACGCCGCCGCCTCGCGGCATTCCGGCACAACGAACGGCCTTCTGATCGCGCTGGGCGCCGGCATCCTCGGTCGCAGCGGGCGCGTCGGCGACACCGCCGACATCCGCGTAGACATCCCCCATTCGATGCGCACGCCCGACGACCCCCGCGCCAACGCCACCACCGGCCTGCCGATCTCGGTCACCTACCGCACCGGCGAACGCATCGACCTCGCCGCCATCCGCTCAGCCGTGAAACGCGCCGCCACCGCCTACCGCGACCCGGCCACCACGCCCGCCCTGCAACACCTACAGCCGTTGCAGATGATCCTGCCCCGCTTCGTACTGCGTCATTTCGCCCGCACCGCCAAAGCCCCGGAATGCCTGTGCACCAACCTCGGCGAAACTGCCAGTGGCGTAGCCAATTTCGCAGGCCACCATGCCTCTGCGGTGCTCATGCGCCCTGTCGTCTGCACCAACGACACCGCCATGTTCCGCCGAGTGGAAGTGGGCGTGAATCTCTCCTTCTCCACCGACGGCCACACGGTCACCTTGGCCGTCACCGGCGCCGACCCCGACTGCTTTCCCACCCGTGCTGCCCTGCGCGAGTTGTTGTCGGCAGAGTTCGAGTCGTGGGGTCTCACACCCAGCTTCTGGTGAGCCCGACGGCGATCAGCGATCGTCGGCCACCGCACGGACGGCCCTCCTGGCGGCGACCAGGACGGGATCCCACACCGGCGAGAACGGTGGCGCGTAACCGAGGTCGAGCGCGGTCACCTGCTCCACCGTCATCCTCGCGGTGAGCGCCACCGCCGCGATATCGATTCGCTTGGCGGCACCATCACGTCCGACGATCTGCACACCGAGCAGCCGACCGGTGCGACGTTCGGCGAGCATCTTCACCGTCATCGGTTCAGCGCCGGGGAAATACCCGGCGCGGCCGGTGGATTCGATGGTGACGGAGTGGAACTGCAGCCCGGCACGGCGAGCGTCCTTCTCCCCCAAGCCGGTACGCGCCACCTCGAGATCGCACACCTTGCTCATCGCGGTGCCGACCACACCGGGGAAAGTGGCGTATCCGCCGCCGACTCCCGACCCGATCACTTGTCCGTGCTTGTTGGCGTGGGTGCCGAGCGGAATGTGACGCAGCGTGTCCGAGACCAGATCCAGCACCTCCACACAATCACCACCGGCCCAGATGTCGTCATATCCGCGCACACGTTGAGCGAGATCAGTGAGCAGACCACCGCTCTCCCCCAGTGGTAGCCCGGCGTCGCGAGCGAGATCGGTTGCCGGGCTCACGCCGATCCCCAGCACGACCACATCTGCCGGATACTCGGCGCTGACGGTCGTCACGGCACAGACCTTGTCATCCGCGGACGTCCGCATTCCGGTCACCTCGGTATCGCGGACGAGCCGTATTCCCATACCTTCCATGGCTTTCCGCACGAGCGCACCCATGTCCGGGTCCAGCGTGGACATGGGTTCAGCACCTCGGGTGATCATGGTGACCTCGAATCCCCGACGTACCAACGCCTCAGCCATCTCGACACCGATATACCCCGCGCCCACCACGACGGCTTCCCGCCCGGTCGCCGACTCCAGCCCGTCGATGAGCTCCTGCCCGTCATCGAGGGTCTGCACGCCGTAGACGCCCTCGGCGTCGATACCGGGCAGCGGCGGCCGAACCGGCGTCGCACCCGTGGCCAACACGAGCTTGTCGTAACCCGTCCACCCCTGCGCACCGGTATCGAGATCGCGAGAACGCACCCGCCGCCCCACGGGATCGATCTCGGTCACCTCGGTCCGCATCCGCAGATCGATATCACGAGCACGATGTTCGGCCACCGACCGCGCGATCAGATCGTCGGCATCGGCGACATCCCCCGCCACCCAGTACGGAATCCCGCACGCCGAATACGAGGAATGCTGCCCCTTCTCGAACACCACGATCTCGAGCTCACCGACACCCCGCAACCTCCGCGCCTGCGACGCCGCCGCCATCCCCGTCGCATCCGCTCCGACAACCACCATCCGTGCGCTCATGACACCACCGTACGAGACAGGGCTCGCCCGCGACCGCTGCCGTTCCCACGGCACCGAGGGCGAAGTGCGCGAACTACGAAACAGCGATTGCGGCCCGGCGGCGGCCTGCCACGAGATGGCTCGGGCACGTACGTCTGTCAGGTGCCGGATGTCCACGCGATAGGCTGCCGTGCTGCAGTATTCGTAACGGGTTGTGCGGAGGTTTGTTGTGGTTGGGGGAAGACAGCGCGCGGCCAAAGCAGCGTGCCTGGCCTTGGTGGCTCTGATAGCCGTCGGATGCGGGCAGGTGGTGTCAGGATCAGCGACGCCAACGGATTTCGGCGCAGCCCCGTCGACCACCCAGCCTCCAGCGACCATCCCAGCGAATGTGGACGAGGCGGCAGTCGCCCCAGGAACCTCCGAGTTGATGGCACGGATCCGGGCAGCGCAAGTGTGCGCTCTCCACAATCGAGAGTTCGCGACCCGGCATGGCACACCGGCACGAGGTTGGCTGATCAACGGCTATACCAAGTGCGGCATCATGGTCAATTCTGAGGTCGAGCCCGGTGCCAGCTACATATTCGAATTATCGCTGGCCGAGCACTATTTCACCTTCGACACCACCCAAGACAAAGCCGAGCAGATCGGTGACCATCAGGTCTACCGGTCGCGTAACAGTTACGGCACCTTCGATTGCACCTACTATCTACCGATCGGGGTGACAGGGTTCGCCCACAGCGTGCGCGGCCGACGCGCACATTCTCCCGGCCAACCCACCGAGTGGCCGACCCGATGTGAAGACACCAAAGCATATTTGGGCGCATTGGCGGCGACATTGATCGAGATGCCGCCACGCACCGGGACCTCGGAGCGTCAGACCTTGCTCGGCAAGAACGCCTGCGAGAGCGCTCCCTCGCTAGGTGGATTGTTCTCCGGATGGACCCCCGGAAAAATCGGCTGGAAATCGGCCCATTCATGCACGATCCCATTGACAAAACCGGGCGATCGCTACGGGATCACAGTGGAAGCATCGTTCCGATACAACGCCGAACCCAAACCTGGGCCCGGTGACCGGGCCATCCGGCACGCCGGATTGCCTGGAATCGAGGCCACCACGACATCCGATGCGGCACTGTCCAGCCCGAACTCGTGCGGCCACGTCTTGGTCTATCTGCCCGCTGAGCCCACGGGGTCAACGACCGCCGAACTGATCAGCACAACAGTAATGGCGCGCCCGATCATACGCTCGATCGGTGCGTGGCCTGCGCTACCGATGGATGTGTGCGACCGAGCCGAAGCAGTAACCGACACCGTCGTGGCCACCGCGGGCTGACCGTAAAAGCTCGTCGTTTCGTGCATCTGTTGGCCGGAAATCGCACGCATCGTTGCGATTCCGTACCCACCGACAACTGCTCTCGGCCTGGACCGTCAGGATTCGCGGGCGGCGATCGCGGCTTGGATTCGGCGGAGAGTGCGCAGGCCCTTCTTCGCGGCGACGCTCACCATGCCATCGAAGACTTGTCTGTCCCCGGTCATTGGCCATCAACCGTTCCAGTGTCGGGACGGCACGGTCCTCGCCGGTCGAACCCAGTGCGACGGCGGCCCAGTACCGCTTGTCCGGATCGTCGCCGGCCGCCGCTTCGCACAGCCTCGGGATGATGTCCGGGGCGAATTCGGCCAGAGCGCTGGCGATACAGCCGATCCGGTAGTAGCGACGGTTCCGAATTCGTCCCAGAGTGCGGCCAGCGCCGCGCCGCCACCGATCATGCCAAGCGCTTCGGCGGCGCGTGCGCGTATTCCACTGCTCGAGTCCCCCAGCAGGGGCGTCAGGGCCGCAACGACCGATTCATCGCCGAGTATGCCCAGGGCGATCACCGCTTGGTCCCTGGCGATGTCCTGCGGGTGGTCCAGCATCGCGACCAAGCCGAGGGCCGCACACGCAGCCCACGCCTGACAGTTTTAACTTCCTCCCCGGCTGAAGTCCGAGGATTCCTACCAGCGCTCTGACGGGCACTCTCGGTGGGTTCCTGTTTCACAGGGACTTCCTCCCGCTACGCGGCAGGACTTACCGTCCCTCCGCAAGCGTTTAACCACTCCGCACGTCCTGCGGCGTGAATATTCATCGCGGCGTTGAGATCCCGGTCATGGACAGTGCCACACACGCACGTCCACTCACGCACACCCAACGCCTTCTTGCCGTCCACCAACCCACACACCGAACACAACTGAGACGACGGGAAAAACCGGTCCACCTTCAAGAAAGCTCGCCCGTACCGGGCCGCTTTCTCCTCCAACATGCGCGTGAACATGCCCCACCCGGCATCATGGACCGACTTCGCCAACCTAGTGCGAGCGAGACCTTTCACGCACAAATCCTCGACGAACACCGCTTGGTTGTCACGGATGATCATCGTGGACTGTTTATGCGCCCAATCCCGGCGCGTATCAGCCACCGTGGCGTGCGCCCTGGCGACCTTGACACGCGCTTTGGCCCGGTTCTTGCCACCTTTGACCTTGCGGGACAACATTTGTTGCGCCTTACGGAGCTTGCGCTCCGCGCGGCGCAGAAACCTCGGATTGTCGATCGTCTTACCGTTGGATAGCACCGCGAACGTCGTCAAACCCAGGTCGATACCGACCTCGGAATCCGACACAGGCAACGACTCGTCGTCGGACTGCACCACGAACGACGCGAAATACCGGCCCGCGGCGTCCTTCACGAGGGTCACACTCGACGGATCCGACGGCAGCTCCCGCGACCAGCGGACCGCGACGTCACCGATCTTCGGCAACCGCAACTTTCGCCCGGCCGTGACCGTGAATCGGGCGTTCGGCCGTGACCGTGAATCGGGCGTTTTTCGTGAACCGGATCGACTGCCGATTGTCCTTGCGGGACCGGAAACGCGGTGGTCCGACTTTGCCGCCCTTGCGTTTGCCAGTGATAGAGGCAAAGAAGTTGCGGTAGGCGGTGCTCAGGTCGGCGAGTGCCTGCTGCAACACCACCGCCGACACCTCTGCCAGCCACGCCCGTTCCGGGGACTGTTTGGCCTCGGTGAGCCGTTTCGATAGTTCACTATCGCTGATCTTGCGCCCGGCCTCGAACGCTTCCCGCCTCGCTGCCAGCGCGTCGTTGTAAACCACACGCGCGCACCCGAACGCCTGCGCCAACGACCGCTGCTGCCCCACAGTGGGATACACCCGGAAGTTGTAGCGAAGCTGCACAACGCGACACTACCGCTAGTTCACGACCCAAGGACGGTCCGAGTCCGACAAGGCGTGCGAATGTCACGTTCACACTGACCAATCCGCGTCCGAGGTTCGCCACGGCCACGGACGCAGCTGCTCGAGTTGAGCCGCGGCGGAAAGCAGCAATCCTTCACCGCCGGACGCGGCCGCAATCTGTACACCGATCGGCAGGCCTTCGATGGACCGCCCAGCGGGCACCGTCACCACCGGAAGCCGGGCGAGGTTGAACGGCAGCAGGAATGGAATGAGCCTGCTCGCGGCGAGATGGGTACGAATCATTCCGGCGTTCGCCCAGCCACCCGCACGCGGTGGCAGCGCAGCCAATGTCGGCGTCATGAGCACGTCGTAGTCGGCGAACCACGCTGCGAAACGTGTCGCGGTCTCGGCCGGGATCTCGTCGCGGCCGAGGGGAAACCGCCGCAGCAGTCGTCCGGTTCGCACTATCGCACCGGTGCGCCGCTCCAATGCCCGAAGGGAGAACCCGTCTGCGTCGTCGGCGGATCCGGCGAAATAGCGAGCGATGTATCGCGGGTGGTCCCGAACTCGCCAGGGCGGGGCTACGGTGTCCACGACGTGACCGGCATCCCGCAGAGCCTTCACCGCGGCGTCGAGTGCCGCGCGAACCTGCGGATCGACTCGCACTCCGGGTATCGGCGGGACGGCGGTCACACCGATGCGAAGCGCCCGATCCCGATCGGGCACAGAATTCCGGTAACAGTCGGTGGCGGCGAGCACGTCGAGCATCAGAGCTGCGTCAGCGACCGTAGTCGCGATCGGGCCCAGCTCCGACATCCCCCGCCAGCCCTGCCCCCTGTGCGGTACCAGTCCGGGCCCTGGCTTCAGACCGACTACGCCGCAGCACGAGGCCGGAATACGGATCGACCCGCCGCCGGACGCCAGCGCCAGTGGCACCATCCCGGCCGCAACGGCGGCCGCGGAACCGCCGCTCGACCCGCCGGACGTGTACCCCGGATGCCACGGATTGCGAGTGATCCCGAACGCCGCGCTCTCGGTGAACGGACCCTGACACAGCTCCGGCACGGTGGTCTTGCCGACCACCAGCGCACCTGCCGCGCGCAGCCTGCGGACGAGTTCGTCATCCGTACCGGCCGATGCGTCGGATGTTGCGGCAGTCCCGTGTCGGGTCGGGCACCCTGCGACATCGACGTGGTCCTTGATCCCCACCGGGACCCCCGCCAACGGCAGCAGCGCCAGGTCGGTTCGTCGGGCCAACGCCGCTGCTTCCGCGCGCACCTCCACTCGGCGCACCGCACAGACGCGTTGACCGACGTATCGGCGTCGATGCGTGCCAGCGCCGCCTCCACCACTTCGACCGGCGAAACGTCGCCCGCCCCGACCGCCGCCGCGATCTCAACCGCTGTCGAACCGATCACGAACTCCGACGCTACCCGGAAGCCCTACCTGCGCAGAGGTTTTCGATGATCGACATCGTCGCAAGCAGAGCTGATCAATGCCGGTGCCGACAGTCTCTGCCGCGCTTCAGGATTCGCGGGCGGCAATCGCGGCTTGGATACGGCGTAGTGTGCGCAGACCCTTCTTCGCGGCGACACTCACCATGCCGTCGAAGACGGTCGAACCGCGGTCGGTGGCCATCAACAGTTCCAGGGTCGGCACGGCACGGTCGTCGCCGGTCGAGCCTAGCGCGACTGCGGCCCAGTACCGCTGGTCCGGGTCGTCGCCAGTCGCCGCCTCGCACAGTCTCGGGATGATGTCCGGGACGAACTGGGACAACGCGCTGGCGATGTAGCCGATGCGGTAAAAGCGGCGATTCTCGAATTCGTCCCAGAGTGCGGCCAGGGCCGCGTCGCCGCCGATCATGCCCAGTGCTTCGGCGGCGCGTTCGCGCATGCCGCTGATCGAGTCCTGGAGCAAGGGCGCCAGGGCCGGGACGACCGATTCGTCACCGAGAATGCCCAAGGCAACCACCGCTTGGTCTCGGGCGATGTCCTGTGGGTGATCAAGCATCTCGACCAGGCCGGGGACCGCATCGCGAAAGCCGAGGTCCGCACAGCCCATCGCAGCCCACGCCTCGCAGTTGTAGTGGGTGTCGGCCAGTGCCGCGAGCAGTGGCTCCCGCAGGCTGTCATCACCGAAGACCGCGGCCCGGTTCAACGCCCGACTGTAGAGCGACCGGTGGTAATCGGGATAGTCGCGCACCAGCGCGCGCAGTGTTTCCTTCGCGGCCGTGTCGCCGTCCTCAGCCCGCGCGATGAGCACCCGGAGATTGTCTTCGCGGGTCTCGAGATCGCCGTCTTTCAGGAGTCGCGCATCAGCTGGGTTCACCGCCCAACGGTACCTGGCGCGCCACGGGATACTCGACACACCGCAGGTCACGAGGGCCGCCACGCTCCGGTCGGTTACCGATAGAAGTAGATGGACACCGCTACGGCGAGGACCGAAAACGAAATAGCCCAAGCGGCCTGTACCAACACCGCGATCGTTCCCGCGGGAGCCCGACGGCGACATCGCGCCACCCGGTGAGGGTAGTGAGCACTCCGTCCTTGTTGGCCAGCAACGATCGCGACCCGCACGATTCCAACGAGTGCCAAGCCGATGCCGGCTTTGACATCGACCTTTGCCGTCCAAGCCTCCTGGAACTGGTGTGCTCGCCACCCGGCCCATACCGCGTTGAGGCACTGGCCAGGGCCAGGCGGTCGCGACCACCGAATCGCTGATCGACCGGATGACACCGACGAGCCGTTTCGACTGCTCGGGGTCGAACAGTTGCGTCGGGCCCTGCGGCGCCGCGTCGGTGAACGGCGCTTCGAACAGCAGCTTCGGGTCCATCTCGCCGTGCCGGGTGAGGTGGCCGATGACGAGGTTGACGAAGTCGATCTGGCTGGCGGTGGCGGTGCGTTCGCCGAGGAACTCCGCGAACGCTTCCTGCACGGCCTGCTGATCGAGGCCGACGAGGGAGCGGATGAACAGTCCGTGGGCATTGGCAACGGCGCGTTCCATAGCCTCGGGTTCGCCTGCCCCACTGCGGGCCAGCAGTTCCTCGAGTGATTTCAGATCGACCGGTGTCAACGACTTGCCCGAACGCAGCTTCTGCAGCGCCAGGTTGTCGGGCTGGCGGCGCAGATAGTCACGCGCCTTCGCGGTGTATCGCTCGACGTCGGTACCGGACCGCAGGCATTGCGCCGCGACACCGCAGACCTGTCCGGAGAACACACTGTTCGCGGAGGTCGACGTGCTGCGAGGCGGCCGAGTCTGGCTGCGTGACCGAATGAGATCACCGCCAGGAGACTCTCCTGGGAACAGCGGCGAGAAATGTCCAGCTGGTTGCCGCGGCGGTGGACCTTGGGTTGGGTCGTCATGAGACCTCCGGGATGCGATATACGTCGGACGCATAGTCATTGAGGGGCGGTTGGCCTACGGTCGGCTGGCGCTCAGGTCGGGCGTATCGAGAGAGGCGGGGTTGGTGATGGCTGTGGCCAGCGTTGAGCGGCACAAACTGATCGGTGACGTGCACTTACTACTCACTGACGACCAGGGACGGGTCCTATTCGGTCGGCGCGCGAACACGGGGTACGCCGATGGCGCCTACCACCCGCCTTCGGGACATCTCGAAGCCGATGAGTCTGTGGTTGATGCACTCGTGCGTGAAGCGGCCGAGGAGATCGGCATCGAGATCGCACCGGGCGATGTGGAGTTCGTGCACGTCATGCACAACTCCTCGTCCGGCGGGCGGGTGGCGTTCTTCTTCCGCGTGGCTCGCTGGCAGGGAGCGCCGAACAACCGTGGGCCGGACAAGTGCGACGCGTTGGAGTGGTTCGCCGTCGACTCGTTGCCGACCGAGATGATCCCTTACTGCCGAGAAGCGTTGGATCGCATCGCTTCCGGGGAGACCATGTCGGTGTACGGCTGGTAGTGGTCACGGTGGGGCGCCGCCTCTCACGGCTGTCTCGGCGACCCCACCGTTCCCCTGCCTCGCTCAGATCAGGTCCCACTGTCCGAGTAAGGCGATCAGTTCCTCGAGTCGCTGCGGCGACATGCGCTTTTTCGCAGCGTCTTTCCGGGGGCACCGGAGACCCACCGGCGATCGCCCACTTCAGCTCGTCGAATCCGATCTTCGCGCGCAGCGGGGCAAGCACGAGTTCGTCCGCTCGGGCCCATTCCGCCGCGACGCGATCCGGCACCGGTTCCCCGGCGATCTGATACGAACCCCGCTCGGCTCCCACCGAAAGCGCCCACCGCAGAGCTTGACTGCGCGCCTCGTCCGCCTCGGCCTCGACCGCCATTTCGATGCCCGCCTTGAGCTTCTCCCACACCCGGGGCACTCCACCCCAGATCGTCGGACGCGCATCGGGCAGCGCCGCGGCGATCTTCCGGGGATCTCCGACGACAATGATCTCGGTTCCGAACGCCTCCTGCAGGTAGAGCGAGGTGAGCCGGTCCGCGATGTGAGCTGACGGAAGATACGACGTGATCCGGTCGCCGAACTCCACGCCGAGGACTTCACGGACCCCGTAGACCTGAAACATCAAGTTCGCGTGGGTGGTTTCCACGCCTTTCGGATTTCCGGTCGTGCCGGAGGTGTAGATCAGCGTCGCCACGTCTTCGGGCCGCACCGCCCGCCACGCCGCGTCGAAGTCGAAATCCGCCGCGCCGCCCGTGATCAACTCCCGCACCGAGCGGGTGCCCGCCGGGCCGTCGTCGACACACACGATGTGGTCGAGTTCCACCGCGCTGGCTCTGATGCGCTCCACGTGCTGGGATTCGCAGATGATCACCCGGGCACCCGCATTGCCCAGGACGTACGCGATCTGCTCGGGAGAGAGTGTGTTGTACACCGAGAACGATGTGGCACCCAGATGCTGGGCTCCTACCTCGAGCGGGTAGAAATCGATCCGGTTCGACATCATCAACGCGACAGTGTCGCCGTGTCCGACGCCGAGGGCGGCCAAGCCCGCGGCCACCTGCCGCACCTGTGTGGCGTATTCACGCCAGGTCAAGACCGCGCTGTGCCCGGGTGTTCGCACCGCGACCGCGTCCGGCGAGATCGACGCCGAGTGCTGAAAAGCCTCGACAAGTGTGCCGAATGTCTTTGTTGCCATGGTGAATTGCCTTCCGCGCCTACTGCTCAATACGACCGGGGGAGATTCAGCGAATGTTGTGCCACGTAGTTGAGGATCATTTCCCGGCTCACCGGGGCAGTGCGCATGAGCCGGGCGAACCACCACAGATCCGAGATGCCGTACTCGATGGTGAAACCGTTGCCGCCGTGCGCCTGGATGGACCGGTCGACACACTTGATCGCGGCTTCGGCCGCGGCGAACTTCGCCATGTTCGCGGCCTCACCCGCCTCGGCGAGACCGGCGTCGACCAGCGCGGCCGCCTTCTGGGTCATCAACCGGGCCAGTTCGAGTTCGATCTTCGCCTCCGCGAGCGGGTGCGCGACACCTTGATGCGCGCCGATCGGGGTCTTCCACACCGTGCGCTCTCGCGCGTAGGCCGATGCCTTGTCCAGTGCCCGCAGACCGTTTCCGGTCATCAGGGCCGCGATGATGACGCGCTCCGGGTTGAGCCCGTCGAATACCGCTGTCATTCCGCCGGTTTCGCCACCGATCAGCCGGTCGGCGTCGACCGCCACCTTGTCGAAGAACAGCTGCGACTGCTCGTCGGCACCGATGAACGGCATCTCGATGCGCTGCCGGGTCACCCCGGGCGCGGTCGCGTCGACGACGGCCAGAACCGGCTGCGCCAGTTGCCCGTTCGCGTCGCGCAGCCGCGCGACTACGAGGATCGCATCCGCGGACTCGGCGCCGGAGATGAACGTCTTCTGCCCGTTCAACACATAGCCGTCGCCGTCGCGGCGCAGTTCGGAGCGCAGGTTGTGCGCGTTGCTGCCCGCGTCCGGCTCGGTGATGGCGAACGCCAGCTTGGTCGTGCCGGCGGCGATGCCGCGCAGCCAGCGCTCCTTCTGCTCGGTCGTGCCGTGGCGAGCCAGGACCGAACCCGCGATCGCCGACGAAACCACCAGCATCACAGTGCCCTTGGCGCAGCGGGAGGTCTCTTCAGCCACCGCGATCAGGCCGCTCATCCCCATCCCACCGCCGCCCCACTCCTCGGGAATATTGAGTCCCACGAAGCCGCCCGCGGCGAGGTCGGACCACACATCATGCAGGGACTCGCCGCGCTCCGCCGCCTGCCGCATGTGGTCTTCGGGATACTTGGCGCAGATTCGGCGGACGGAGTCGCGAATGGCCAACTCCTCTTCACTCGGCATGAGCCGAAGAACAGGTGCGGCGATGGCATCAGACGTCATTTGCTGTCCTTTCCAGCGGCGGCGGCTCGTGCCACGGCAATGGCTTCCAGAAACCCCGGCGGCGGATAGCTTCCCGCGCCGACGACATCACGGGCACCGTCCAAGGTCAGCACCGAACCCGAGAAGTAATCCCCCGCCGGCGAGGCGAGGAACGCGACGAGCCAACCCCATTCCTCGTCGGTGCCGAATCGGCCCGCCGGTACGCGAGTGAGCGCGTCCTCCTTCACCCCGGGGACATACCGCGTGTTCAAGGCGTCGGTGTCGAAATGGCCTGCCGCCAACGCGTTGAGCCGGATGCCGAACCTGGCCCACTCGATCGACAGGGTCTTCGTCATGTTCTCCACCGCGGCGCGGGCGGCCGAGGAATGCACCAAACCGGGGAAACCGTCGTGCGGGGAGAGCGTGACGTTGAGGATCTTGCCGTCGCCCTGCGGGATCATCGCCTTCGTCGCGGCCGCGTGGGTCATCAGCCAGGTGCCGAGGATGTTCAGCTCGACCACCTTGCGAAAACCATTGGGTGTGATCATCTCCGCGGGCAGGGCGAACTGTCCGCCCGCGTTGTTGACCAGAGTGTCGATCCGGCCGTGCCGGTCCACGACGTGCGCGATGAACTCGTCGACCGCGTGCTCGTCACGGATGTCGAGGGTGTGCGATTCGGCTGTGCCGCCGAGGGATTCGATCAGCGCCACGGTCTCGGCCAGCGGCTCGGCGCGGCGCGCACACCCGATGACGGTCGCGCCGCCGCGCGCGAGTTCCACCGCGGCCGCGCGACCCAGACCGGTCCCCGCGCCGGAGACCACACAGATCCGGCCCTTCAGCACATCGGGTGCCAACACCCGGGAATTCTCTGCCGAGGCCATCACACGAAGCCGTCCATCGAGGACAGGACCCGCATCATCACCTCATCGGCGCCACCACCGATCGCCAGCAACCGGTTGTCGCGGAAGAAGCGCGCGGTCCACGTCTCCTCCATGTATCCGACACCGCCGTGCACCTGCAGACACCAGTCGGCGACGTGGCGAACCAGCCGGCCCGCCGTCAGTTTCGCGATGGTGGCACTGCGGGTGACGTTTTCCCCGCGCATATACGCCTGCGCGATATCGCGGTTGTAGACCTTCAGCAGGTCGACTTCGGCGGCCAGTTCCGCGTAGGTGTAGGCCAGGTACTGCTGCGACGACAACGGCTGTCCGAATACCTTGCGCTGCTTGGCGTAATCGCGGGTGCGACCGAGGGCGACCTCCATCCCGGACGGCACCGAATAGCAGCCCCACATGCGTTCCATTACGAACTGTTCCATCTGCTGCTGGAAACCGCGGCCGATGGTGCCGATCGTGTTCGACACAGGCACACGGACGTCGTCGAAGGACAGCATGCCGGTGTCGGACGCGCGCATACCGAGTTTGTCGAGCTTCTTCGCCACCGAGAATCCGGGGGTGTCGGTGGGCACGATGATCTGGCTCATCCCCTTGAAGCCGCCCTCGTCGGAGGTGCGGGCGAGCACGCAGAGCCAGTCGGCCTGCAGCGCGTTGGTGATGAACATCTTCGAGCCGTTGATGATCCAGTCGTCGCCGTCACGGCGAGCCCGGGTCTTCAGCCCCGCCACGTCCGAGCCGGCGTCCGGTTCGGTGATCGCGACCGCGACCGCGGCGATCATCTCGCCGCGCATGGCGGGCGCGAGGAACTGTTCTTTCAGTTCATGTGTGCCGTACTTGTGCAACGACGGTGTCGCCATCGAGTTGTGCACGCCGAACGCCATCGGGAACGAGCCGTGATCGACCCGGCCCATCTCCTCGGCCAGCACGAGCGTGAACAGATGGTCGGCACCCTGGCCGCCGTAGGCCGGGTCGTAGTCGAGGCCGACGAAGCCGAGTTCGGCCATCTGCGTGACGATGTCGTGCAGCGGGATCATGCCCGCGGCTTCCCACTTGTCGATATTCGGGTTGATGCGCTCGTCGACGAATCGGCGCACCGAATCGCGGAACTGCTCGTGCTCCGGTGAAAACACGGTCATGAAGGGAACTCCTCGTCGGAAATCAGGGATCGCAGTGCTGCGGGGACCCGGACGGGCATCTCGAGTAGCTGTTGGGCGACGGCTTTGCCTTGCGGGTCGACGCGTAGGGACGCGGTGCCGCCCGCGCCGAGTCCATCGCGCAGCAGGAAGTTCACCGCGTGCAGCCCCGGCAGGCCGTAGCGCTGGACGGAGGTCGAGCCGAGGTGGGCCAGGTACTCTCCGATCGCCTTCGCCGTCACCTGCGCGTGCAGGATCGGCTCGAACTCGGGACGGCGTGCGATGACACCGATGTTCACGTCGGCACCCTTGTCACCGGATCTGCCGTGCGCGATCGCACGCAGCGGCACCACTACGGTCTCGGAGTCGGGTACCGAATCCACGACGGGGTCGACTCCGCGTGGGCTGTCGACGGTTTCACAGAGTTCCGGTGGCACATCCGAGAACTCGACGGCGCGACCGTCGACCTCCACCCGGGCGGGCAGGAGCTCGCGCGGCACGAGGAAGCTGTCGAGCCGCAGCACCGGCGACGGTGTCGGCAACGCACCACCACCGCCGATTCCCGGCGGTCCCGACAGTCCCATCGAGGGGAATTCGCGGATCACGGCCGACAGTGCCGCCGGGTCGTCGTGCCGCAACGCGATGCGCACCCAGACTTCGCGGGCCGCGCCACCCCGCGCATGCGGACCGTAGGTGTCCTCGGCGCCGAGGATATCGACCTGGACCTCATGTAGTTCCGGGAATCCCTTGTACGTCAACAGGGTTCCGAAGCGCGCCACCATGTCGGCGGCGGCTCGTCTGCCTTTGGCCACCGCGTCGTGCCCGCCGAGGAAGAACATGATCTGCGCGCGGGCGCCGTCGAGCACCTGCGCGCAGGCCTTCAGCGTCGGCGTCGGCGCGATGCCGCGAGCGCCGCTCACCTCCACCCGGTTCGGGCCGAGCTCGGCCAGTCGAACCTGGGTCCAGTCGCAGACGACGTCGGGCAGCAGATAGGCCGCGGGATCACCGATCTCGTAGACGAGTTGCTCGCCGACGGTGCGCCGGTCGACCAGCGCGTCGGTGCCGGATGCGGTGGTGACGACGAAGGACCCGTCCGCGCGCACCTCGGCGATCGGGTAGCCGCTGTGTGCCCAACTGTCGGTGGCCTGCCAGTCGGTGAGCAGACCACCGGTGGACTGCGGACCGCATTCCAGCAGATGACCGGCCAGACTTCCTTGCGACAGCTGGTCGAAATCGTCTGCAGCCCAGCCGAACTCGTGCATCAGCGGACCGAGGACCAGCGCACTGTCCGCGCACCGGCCGGTCACGACGATGTCGGCGCCCGCGGCCAGCGCCGCGGCGATCGGCCGGGCGCCGAGGTAGGCGTTCATACTGATCGGCCGCGCAGGCAACTCGGTGCCGCGCGTGGTCTCGCGCAATCCCGACTCGCGCAGCGAGTCGAGCAGCGGCAACACGTCGTCACCGGTGACGGTCGCGATCGACACGGTCCGTCCGGCAGCAGCGGCCGCCTTGCGCAACGCCGCGGCGGCGGCGTGCGGGTTGATGCCGCCCGCGTTGGTGATCACCTTGACTCCGCCGTCGAGGAAGGCGGTCACGTTCTCGCCGATGATCCGGATGACGTCGCGCGCGTAACCCTGGTCGGGGGCCTTCATGCGCGCCTTCGTCAGCACCGCCATCGTGATCTCGGCGAGGGACTCGTAGATGAGATATTCGCAGCGTCCGTCCGCGAGCAGCTGTGGCGTCGCGAGATACGAATCGCCCCACATACCCGCGGCGCCGCCGATGGTCACAGTCTTCATTCGGTGTACCCCAAAATCTTCGCTGCCCAATCCGTCAGTGGCTCGCTCGCGCCACCACCGATGCGGAACACCCGGGCATCCCGGTAATGACGTTCGATCTCGGTCTCCCGCATGAACCCCGTGCTTCCGTGCAGTTGCGCGGCCTGATCGACGACGAACGAGCACGTTTCCGCCGCGGCGATCTTCGCCATACAGGTCTGCGCGACCAGTTGCTCGCCCTCGGCGTACCGGGCGGCGATCGCGCGCGCATAGGTTCTGGCCACCTCGATGCGCTGGTGCATCTCGACCAGCTGGTGCTGGACGACCTGCCTGCTGATCAGGGTCCTGCCGAAGGTCGACCTGTTGCGTACCTGCGTCACAGTCAGATCCAGGCTGCGCTGCGCGATCGCGCACGCTTGGATCGCGAGCATCAGCCGCTCGGAGCCGAGTTGGTGCATCAGCAGAGCGAAACCGTCGCCCTCGCGGCCGACCAAGTTCGCCACGGGCACCCGGCAATCGGCGAAGACGAGCTCGGCGGTGTCCGAACACAGCCAGCCCATCTTGTCCAGCGTGCGCGACACGGTGAAGCCCGGTGTCCCGGATTCGATCACCAGGATCGACAGGCCCTTCGGACCCGGTCCGCCGGTGCGCACCAGCGTGGTGACGAAGTCGGCGCGGGCACCCGAGGTGATGAACATCTTCGCGCCGTTGACGAGGTAGTCCGCACCGTCGCGACGCGCCGTCGTGCGGGTCGCCGCCAGGTCCGAACCCACGTCCGCCTCGGTGACCCCGAGCGAGCCGCACTTCTCGCCGGCCAGCGCGGGTTTCACGAATCGCGTCACCTGATCGGGTGTACCGACCTTCACCAGGTGCGGCAGTGACACGTTGTGTGTGAGCAGGGCCGCCAGTGCGCCGGTCGAGGCGCCACCGGCCACCAAGCCCTCGGCGAGCACCATCGCATCGACCAGATCACCGCCTTCGCCCCCGAGTTCTTCGGCGTAGCCGACGCCGAGCAGCCCCGCCGCAGCGGCCTTCTCGGCCACCTCGCCGGGCACGAATCCGTCCCGTTCCCACTGCTCCAAGCAGGGCGCGATCTCCCGTTCGGCGAAGCCGCGAGCCGAGTCGCGCAGTGCTCGCCGCTCCGGGGTCTCGAAGGGATCGGTCACTGCTCGCCCTCCTCGGTACGGATGCGGACCAGGACGTCGTCGGCGGCCACTTGCTTTCCAGCCGTGGCGATCTCGCTGATCACACCCGCCACGTCGGCGACCACGGGACGTTCCATCTTCATCGCCTCCAGCACCAGCAGCGGCGTGCCGACAGCCACGATGTCGCCCTCCCGGACGAACACGGTGGTGACGGTGCCGTGCATCGGTGCGCCGAGAACCCCACTGCCGCCGGCCGTCGCGGAGTCCGGCGGTGCGAACAGGGTGTCGGACAGATCGAGGTCACGGTCGGCGAACGCCAGCAGGATCCGGTCCGGGCTCGGGCACAGGCCCTGTGCTGCCGCGGCGGTCCCGTCCACGAGCAGCTGATCGCCACTCCACGTGAGGCGATGAGTGGTGCCCTCGACGGTGACCGAGAGCCCGCGGTCGTCGCGTTCGAGGCCGATCTCCTTGCCGTCGAGAACAACCACCGATGTCTGCGCGGCCTTGTTCGTCCACCCGGCCAGTCCCGGTGAACGCCGCGCCGCCCTGCGCTCGCGCTCCCGATGCAGCCAACCAGCCGCGACCGCGAGCTGTCGGGGCGAGTGTGCCCGCGGCCCGGTGAGATCGACCTCGCCGAGGAAGGCCGTCGTGGCCTCGCCCCCGGCGAATCCCTCGTCGCGCAGCACCCGCACGAGGAACCCACGGTTGGTGGTGAGCCCGAACACCCTGGTGCGTTCGAGTGCGCCGATCAGTCGGCGGCGGGCCTGTTCGCGTGTGCTGCCGTAGGCGATGATCTTGGCCAGCATCGGGTCGTAGTGACTGCTGACGACGCTGCCGGAGGTGATGCCGGAGTCGACTCGGATCCCTTCTCCGACCGGCGGTTCCCACGCGACGATCGCACCGGTCACGGGCAGATAGTCGTTGGCGGGGTCCTCGGCGTAGAGCCGGACTTCGATCGCGTGCCCGGCCAAGACGACATCGTCAGGTGCGATGGTCAACGGCTCGCCCTGCGCGATCCGCAGCTGCCAATCGACCAGGTCCAGGCCCGTGACCAGTTCGGTCACGGGATGCTCGACCTGCAGCCGCGTGTTCATCTCGAGGAAGGAGAATTCGCCGTCGGCACCGAGGAGGAACTCGACGGTGCCCGCCCCGACGTAGCCGATACTCGCCGCGGCGGTCACCCCGGCATCGCACATCTTCCGCCGCAATTCGGCCGTCAGCGCTGGACTGGGCGACTCCTCGACGACCTTCTGGTGCCGCCGCTGGATCGAGCAGTCCCGCTCGCCCAACGCGATGACGTTGCCGTACTCGTCGCCCAGCACCTGGATCTCGACGTGCCTCGGACCGAGCAGGGCACGCTCGAGCAGCAGAACGTCGGAGCCGAAGGCGGACAACGCCTCACGGCGCGCGGCCGCGATGGCCTCGGCCACGGCTCCCTGTTCGGTGACCAGTCGCATGCCCTTGCCGCCACCGCCCGCGGACGCCTTGACCATCAGCGGCATGCCGATCCGCTCGGCCTCGGCGAGCAGCCGCGCGTCGGACTGCTCCTCCCCCTGATAGCCGGGCAGCATCGGCACACCGGCCTGCGCCATCAGCCGCTTCGACGCGGCCTTGTCACCCATCGAACGGATCGAGTCCGGGGTCGGCCCGATAAAAACGATGCCGGCGTCCGCGCACGCCTGCGCGAAGTCGGCGCGCTCGGACAGGAACCCGTAACCAGGGTGGATCGCTTGGGCGCCACTGCTTTTCGCGGCGGCGATCAGTTTCCCGGCATCGAGATAGGACTCGGCTGCCTGCGCCGCGCCCAGGCGGACGGCGGTGTCGGCGGCGAGCACGTGCGGTGCATTCGCGTCGGCGTCGGAGTAGACGGCGACCGTGCGATAACCCTGCTCCTTCGCCGTCCGGATCACCCGGACCGCGATCTCCCCGCGGTTCGCTACCAGTACGGTATCGAATCTCATTCCGTCACCGCCCATTCCGGGTCGCGCTTGCCGAGGAACGCCGCGACACCCTCGCGCGCTTCGGCGCCGAGCATGGTCTGGGCGAATCGCGCGGCAGCATGGTCGAGCAGGGCCTCGCGGTCCATGTCCAACGCCGTGTGCGCCAGTTCCTTGGTGAGCGCGTTCGCGCCTGGCGCGCAGCGCAACACCTGATTCACGGTCCGCGCCACGGCCGCGTCGAGTGCGGCCGTATCGGCGACGATCTCGTCGACCAGGGCGAGCCGCTTGGCCTCGGTGGCATCGATGACCAGGGAGGTCAGCATCAGGCGACGCGCGTGATGCAGTCCGATCCGGTCGATCACGAACGGCGAGATCTGTGCCGGGGTCAGGCCGAGCTTGGTCTCGGTGAGGGCGAAACGCGCCGACTCCGTGGCGATCGTGATGTCGGCGACCGCCACCAGGCCCATGCCACCGGCCATCGCCGCGCCCTCGACGGCCGCGATGACGGCGACAGGCAAGCGATCCCACGCCGCCAACGCCGTGCCGTAGGTGCGGTTCACCGCGGCGATCTGCGCGGGATCGGGGGTGTCGCCCTGGAATACGTCACGGAACGACTTCAGGTCGCCGCCCGCGCAGAAGTTACTCCCGGCTCCGCGCAGCACCACCGCGCGCAGCTGCGCCTTCTCGATGTGGTCGGCCACGCGGCACAGGCCGTTGAGCACCTCGGTCGACAGCGCGTTGCGCTGTTCGGGCCGGTTCAAGGTGACGTACAGGACGCCACCGCGTTCCTTCAGGAGTATTTCCTCGAGTTCAGGGAGAGTTGTCGTCATCGCTGCACTCACATCCTGGCCACGCCGAAGCTGACCGGTCGGGGGTCGATCTGTTGCGCCTCGTCGACGGTCGCGAGCAGGAACCCGAGCACATTTCTGGTTTCGCGGGGGTCGATCACCCCGTCGTCGACGCCGCGCCCGGACACATAGAAGGCGTCGGATTGCGTCTCGAGCAGATCCACCACGGCACGCTCGTTGGCGGCCAGCACCGCCTCGGGTACCTCCATGCCGCGCCGTTTCGCGGCGGCCTCGCCGACGATGCGCATGGTCGTACCGGCTTGCTCCGGTCCCATCAGCCCGATGCGGGCACCGGGCCAGCCGAACAGGAACCTCGGCCCGTAACCGCGCCCGCACATGCCGTAGTTTCCGGCACCGAAACTGGCGCCGGTCATGAAGGTGAACTGCGGCACGGTCGCATTCGAGACCGCCTGAATCATTTTCGACCCGTGCTTGATCATGCCGCCACGCTCGTAGGCGGTACCCACCATGAAGCCGGTGGTGTTCTGCAGGTAGACGATGGGTGTGCCCAGCTGGCAGCAGTGCTGAATGAAATGCGCGGCCTTGGCGGCGCCCTCGTTGTCGATGGGACCGTTGTTGCCGATGAAAGCGACAGCGCGCCCGTGCACTTCGCCCTCGAGGCACACCGTCTGCGGACCGTAGCGGCCCTTGAAGTCGGAGAAGTCGGAGGCATCGGCGATGCGGGCGACGACCTCTCGGACGTCGTAGGGCTGGCGGTAGTCCAGGGGAACAACCCCGGCCAGCTCGTCCGGATCATAGACAGGGTCGGCGAATCCGGACGGTACCCCGCGTAACTGTTCGGTGCCCCAGCCCGTGCGCGCGACTGCCTCACGGACCAGCCGGATGGCGTCGCCGTCGTCTTCGGCGAGATATTCCACCAGGCCGGAAACGTCGGCATGCATCTGCGCGCCACCGAGGTCTTCGTCGGTGGCAATCTCACCGGTGGCGGCCATGAGCAGTGGCGGACCGGCCAGGAACGCCTTACCGCGGCCCCGGACGCCGATCACGACGTCCGACAGTCCTGGCATGTACGCCCCACCCGCGGTCGACGAGCCGTGCAACACCGTGATCACGGGGATACCGGCCGCGGACAGGCGCGCGAGGTTGGCGAACATCTCACCGCCGAGCACCCAGCCCTCGACGCGGTACGCCGGAATGTTCGCGCCCGCGCTTTCCACCAGGTGCACGAACGGCAACCGGTTCTCCATCGCGATGCGCTGGCACCGCATGATCTTGGTCAGCGACGAAGCCGACAGCGCCCCGGCGTTGATGCCCGAATCGGTGACGACGACCACGCACCGCACGCCCGAGACGAAGCCGATTCCGGCGAGCAGGCTCCCGCCCGGCACCGAGCTCGCGCGATCGGCGTCGGTCAGCCCGTTCTCCGTCGCCGCGTAGCCGATGAGGTTCTGCAGTTCGAGATAGGGCGCGCCCGGATCGAGTAGCCGTGACAACCGCTGCCGTGGCAGCAGTTGCTTGCGCGCCGAGAATCGGGCCGCCGAACGCTGCGAGGCGGTTCGGGCACGCCCCTCCAGCTCGCGGAACTCGTCGATCAGAGCGAGCATCGCCGCTCGATTCGATCGAAACTGCTCGGAGCCGGGATCGACCCGCGTTCGGTACACAGCCACGTTTGCGCAACCACCTCTCATGAGTGCCACTCAGTCATATATGAGTGACACTCATATGAGTTAGACACAGTGACTTGCCGAAGTCAATGCACAAGTTCGACGTAGGAGCCGTTCGCTGCCATACTTTCGATATGAGTACCACTCACATCGAGACGCAGACCAAGGGCGACCGGACTCGCGACGCTATTCGCGCGGCGGCCGACGAGTGCTTTCGCCAGTTCGGGTTCGATGCGACCGGCGCCGAGATAGCCCGGCGAGCCGGGGTCGTCGAGGGCACCGTGTTTCTGCACTACCGCAACAAGCTCGGCCTGCTCACGGCCGTGATGAGCGATTTCTACGACCTCCTGCAGACCGAGGCCGAACGCTCGCTCGCTCGCCCGGGGACAACGGTGGAGCGGTTCCGGGTCCTCGTCGATGGGTGGGCGAGCCGAATAGAAACCGATTGGGACCTCATCAGCGTGTTCGTGCACCGCGCCCAAGACACGCCCGATTCCGAACTGGCCGCGACCATGCATGCGCGCAGCCGCGCCTACACTCGCCTGTTCCTCGCTCTCATCAAGGACTTACAAGCCGAAGCCCGACTACCGGCAACCACACCCGCCACACTGTTGCGCGACATGGTCTTCGGGACCCTGGAACACACCGCGCGCGGCCAGATCGCCGCGGGTAAACCGTTACAGGTGCGCCGGACCGGACAGCAGACCGTCGATTTGCTGCTCACCCCACACGAAACGACTCTCGACGACGACCGGCTCACGGCGATGGACGCCAAACTGGATCGACTGCTCTCGCGGGTAGGCGCAGACGACCAGCCACGAACAGATGACGACGATGGAGTGCCGAGATAACGGCGATTCGCCGCCTCCGGAGGAGTACCGGAGACGGCTGATTCGAACTAGTCGGCGTGCAGATACACCGGAACGGTGGCGTGCCCGTTCGTACGTGAACCGCGCACTCGATCGGGAGCCAGGGCCTAGCCGGAGGGGTGTCGGCATAGTAGGTGGCGGGCCATCATCCGATGGCCCGCCACAAGGACTGCTACGTCACTGCCTACCGATCAGGCAGGTTCGATGACCTCGGCAACGGGGTCGTCCGCGTAGAGTTCGGCGATCTCGGCCGCGTACTTCTCGGCGATCACCTTCCGCTTGAGCTTCATGGTCAGCGTCACCTCGTCACCACCGGCCTCCCAGAACACCGGGAGGATCCGGAATCGCTTGACCTGCTCGACCCGTGAGAGCTTCTCGTTCCCCGCGGCCACACCCGCGGCGATCTGTTTGATCACCTCGGAGTTCACGGCCAGCGCCGCGGCCGAGGCATCGGGCAGATTGTGCTGAGCCGCATACGGTTCGGCACTCTCGGCGTCGAGGACGATCAGCGCGGTGTTGAACGGCTGCCCGTCGCCGAGAGTGGCCATGGCACCGATCAGCGGCGTCGATGCTTTGATCGCGTGCTCGATCGTGGTCGGGGACATGTTCTTGCCCGACGCGTTGATGATCAGCTCCTTCTTCCGGTCGACCACCCGGTAGTAGCCGTCCTCGTCGACGGTCACCACGTCGCCGGTGCTCAGCCAGCCGTCGGCGTCGATGGCTTCGGCGGTCTTCTCCGGCTCGCCGCGATAACCCTGCATTACCAGCGGGCCGCGGACGAAGAGCTCACCGTCGTCAGCGATGCGGGATTCCATGCCCGCCAGCAGCCGCCCGACCGTCCCGAGGCGGGTGTCGCGCGGGTGACTCACCGTACAGATGCACGACAGTTCGGACATCCCCCAGATCTCCGAGATCGGCACGCCGAGCCCGGCGAAGAACCCGAGCGTCTGCGGCGGAATCGGCGCGGCACCGGAGAGGGCGAAGCGGACGCGGTCGAAGCCGAGCTTGGCCCGCAACTTGGACAGCACCAACTCGTCGGCCTTGGCCCATTCGGCGGCGACCTCGTCGGGCACCGGCTGCCCGGCCAGCTGGTACTCGCTGCGCTTGGCAGCCACCGACAGTGCCCACTGCATGCCCTGCTTGCGGGTCTGGTCCGGTTCGTTGGCGACCACGAATTCGATGGCGGCCTTGAGCTTCTCCCACACTCGCGGCACCGCACCCCAGATGGTCGGCCGCAGGTCGGCCAGCGCGCCGGCGATCTGCTTGGGGTCCGACACCGAGGTGACCTGGATGCCGAATACCTCCTGGAGGTAGAGCGCGGTCAGCCGGTCGGCGATGTGCGCGCTCGGCATGAACGAGGTGATCGAATCGCCGAACTCGAAGCCCAGCACATCGCCGAGCCCGTAGGCCTGGAACATCAGGTTCGCGTGCGTCGTCTCGACACCCTTCGGGTTGCCGGTGGTACCCGAGGTGTAGATCAGGGTCGCCACATCGTCGGCCGTGACCGCTCGCCACGAGGCATCGAAATCGAAGTCGGGGCTGCCCGCCGCGATCATGTCCGCCACCGGAACGGTTCCTTCGACGGCGTCGTCGATGCAGACGATGTGGTCGAGCGCCACGCCGCTGTCGCGCAGCCGCTGCACGTACTGCGCCTCACAGATGACCACCCGGGCGCCGGCATTGCCCAGCACATGCGCGAGCTGGTCGGCGGCGAGAGTGTTGTAGACGGAGAACGACGTCGCGCCCACGTGTTGCGCACCCACTTCGAGTGGGTAGAACTCGATGCGATTGCTCATCATCAGCGCGACGGTGTCGCCGCGGCGGACCCCGAGTGCGGCCAGGCCGGCCGCGGTGGCACGAACACCGGCCGCGTAGTCGCGCCAGGTCATGGTCGTGGCGTCACCGGGAGTACGCAACGCGATCGCGTCGGGATCGATGGTCGCGTTGTGCTGGAATGCGGCACAGAGGGTTTCGAAACGTGGTGTCGACATGTGTGAGTCTTCCGTTGTTCAGACCGCAGCGGCGGTTTCGGAGTCGATGATCGAAGTGATGAATCGGCCCGCCGCATCGAAGGCGAAGCGCGCCTCCGGTGCCAGCGCGGGCATGACTTGGAAAACATGCATCTGATCGGGCCAGACCTGAAGTTCACAGGCGACGTTCGCGGCACGGAAACGATCGGCCAGTTCGACCGCGTCGGCGGCGAAGTACTCCGCGCTGCCGGTCTGGATCAAGGTCGGCGGCAGTCGCATTCCCCGCTCGGGGCACAGTTCGAGACGTTCACTGGTGAACTGGGCGACCGCTTTGACCGACAAGGGGAATGAGATCACGCCGTCGCGGTTCGCACCCCCGCTCTGCGCGATCTCCAGGCTGAGATCGGCTATCGGGGAGAACAGCACCAACCCAGCCGGGTTGGGCAGCCCCTGGCCCGCGTTGGTGATGGCGAAGTCGGCACTGAGGAAGCCGCCCGCCGAATCGCCGGCGAGCACGATCCGGTCCGGATCGACTCCGCGCCGGAGCAACCACCGGTAGGCCTGCGCCACATCCTGCTGGGCGCAGGGGCTCGGGTACTCGGGGGCCAGGCGGTAGTCCACGACGAACACCGGCATCCTGGCCGCCGTCGAGAGCCGAGACGCCACACCGCGATACGCCGCTGCCGACCCGGCGACGAAGCCGCCGCCGTGAACGTACAGCACGACCGCGTCGGTGCGGGTCACCTTCGGCCCGGTGACCAGCTCGCCGCGTACTGCTCCGTCATCGATGCGATCCACCACCGTTCCGGTCGGACTCGGCCCGACGACGCGCATCGCCGCATCGATCGCCAACCGGGCGAACGGCACAGTCGTGGTGTTGACGGGGATCGCGGCGGCCAGTGGACGTACCGTTCGTTGCGCGACCAGCCTGGCAGCGCGGGTACGCAACGATCCTCGTTCGGGCGCGGTCACCGGCCGACGGCCCGGTCCTCGACGCGCGCGAGCAGATCCCTGACTTTCCCACTGCCTGCGAGCTGGGCGTCGAGCACCACGTTCACCGCGCCGCGCAGCAGCGCGTACGGCTCCCATCCGCTGGGCGCGATGGTCCGGGCTGCGCGCCGCTCGATGCCGTCGGCGATGACGGTCGCGGCGTGGGCCGCGCTGATCCTGACATTCAGTGGCCAGGGCAGCATCTCGCCGAGTTCGCGGCCGATGTCGTCGTCGTCGAGCGTCGCGTGGGTCAGCCCGGTGTCGACGACGCCGAAGTACGCCACGCCGGCGCTCGCGCCTACCGCACTCAGTTCCACCCGCAGCGCGCGACCGAACTGCTCGACCGCGGCCTTGCTCATCATGTACGGCGATCCGGCCATACCCGGCGCGAACGACGCACACGACGACACGACCACCACATGCCCGTGCGCTGCGACGATGTGATCGAGCGCCGGATGCACGGTGTTGAAACAGCCGTCGAGGTTGACGGCCATCACGCGATCGAAATCGCGCGGGTCCATCGAACGCACGGTCGCCGGTGCCGGGGTGACCCCGGCATTGGCGACGACGACGTCGAGGTGACCGAAGGTGTCGACGACCCGCTGGGTGAGCGCGGCCATCGCCGCACGGTCGCGGACGTCGGCCGTAATCGCCAGCGCACGCGCACCGAGTGCTCCCGCGGCTGCCTCGGCAGCGGCTTCGTCCACATCCACGATGGCGACGAACGCGCCGCGGGCGTGGGCGATCCCGGCCAGCTCCAGTCCGATGCCCTGCCCGGCGCCGGTGATCAGCACGGTCTTGTCCCGAAGGTCATAGGAACGGCGCGAGAGCAGGCCGAGTGGGTTGAATGCTGCGATGTCCACTACGCGCTCACCTCGTACGACTCGGAATCGAACGCGCTGGTGCGCGCTCGGTACTCGAAACTCCAGCTCGGGTAGAGGCCGGCGTTGAGCCCGTCCGGTGTGGTGTAGTAGCTGTCACAACCGCCGGTGAGCCAGACCGTGTTCGCGCTACGCCGATGCATCTCCTCGATGAACTCGTCCTGCGTCTGCTGACGCACTTCCACCCGGTGAGCACCCTTGTCGCGCAAGGTCTTCAGCGCATCGACGATGTAGGCGACCTGCGATTCGATCATGAAGATCGCCGACTGGTTACCCACCGCACCGAACGGGCCGAGGGTCAGGAAGAAGTTCGGGAAGCCCGCGATGGCGGTACCGAGGTAGGTTCGGCGGTGCTTGCGCATGATCTCACCGACGGACACCGCGTCGGCGCCGACAATGCGATCGTAGGCCGAGGGTGCCGACTTGAAGCCGGTGCCGTAGATGATCGTGTCGACCGGGATCTCGACTCCGGCTCGGGTGAGGACGGAATGCGGGCGTACCTCGGCGATCCCGTCGGCCACCACCTCGACGTTGTCCTGATCGAGGGCAGGAAGGTACGCGTCGGAAAAGATCGCCCGCTTGCAACCGAGCATGTAGTCCGGCGTCAGCTTCTCGCGCAACTCGGGATCGCGCACCTGGCGCCGCAGCTGCCACCGGCCCAGCATTTCGTAGGGGTGGCGGAACCGATTGTCGACGAAACCGACCAGGCCGAACGATTCGATCGCCGCGTACCAGGCACTCCGGATCGCCTTGCCCGCGAGGGGCACCTTGCGCAGCACGAACCGCTCGACGCCGGAGGTGTGGCGATCCATCCGCGGCACGATCCACGGCGCGGAACGCTGGAACACCGTGAGCGCGGCCACCTTCGGCTGAATTTCCGGCACGAACTGCACCGCGGAGGCACCGGTGCCGATCACCGCCACCCGCTCCCCGGTGAGGTCGTGCTCGTGATCCCAGTGCAGCGAATGGAAAGCCTTGCCCTGGAAGGTGCCGAGGCCAGGAAGGTCCGGGTACTTCGCCTCGGCGAAGATGCCGGTCGCCGAGATCAGGTAATCCGCGGTGAGCTTGCCACCCGAGGTGTCGAGATGCCACCGCGAATCGGCCTCGTCCCAGCGAGCATCGAGCAGTTCGGTGTTGAGCCGGATGTGCCCGACGACATCGAACTTCGTCGCCACGTCCCGGATGTAGTCGAGGATCTCGGCTTGTTGTCCGTAGGTCCGCGACCAGTCGGGATTGGGTGCGAAGGAGTAGCTGTACAGATGCGACGGCACGTCACACGCGGAGCCCGGGTATGTGTTGGCCTGCCAGGTCCCGCCCAGGTCGGCGGCGCGCTCGAGGATCACGAGATCGTCGAATCCGTCCTCGCGCAATTTGATCGCGAGGCCGATACCGCCGAATCCGGCACCGATCACGACGATGTGACGGTGTTCGGTTGCTGTCATCTTCTTTACCGATTCCTTCCATGTAGCAGGGTGACCAGCCGATCGACGATGGCGTCAGTGGTGTCGCCGCGGGTGAACGTGGTCAGCGCCAACGGCAACGGGAATCGTTGCCGGGTGGTGGATTTGGCATAGGTGAATTCCTTCAGGCCATCGGGACCGTGCACCCGGCCGAAGCCGGAATCACCGACGCCGCCCAACGGCAGTCGCGCGATCGTGGCATGTGCGATATAGGCATTGATCGAGGTGCCGCCCGCGCGAAGGCGATCGGCGATCTGCCTGCCGTTGCGGCGGGAGAAGACCGTGCCGCCCAGGCCGTACGCGCCGGCGTTGGCACGTTCCACGGCCTCGTCCATATCCCGCACCCGCGCCACCGTGAGGGTCGGGCCGAAGGTCTCCTCGGTGACGGCCGCGGCATCCTCGGGAACATCGACCAGAATGGTCGGCTGCACGTACTGCCCCTCGATCGCGCCGGCGCCCCCCAGCAGCGCCCGCGCTCCGCGCGACAGCGCGTCCTCGATGTGGTGACGGATGATCGCGATCTGCTTGGGCATGGTGATCGGCCCGACCTTGGCCGTATCGGCTCCCGCGTGCAGATCCTGTGCGCAAGCAACGAGTTTCGTCAGGAACTCGTCGTAGACGTCGGTGTGCACGTAGACGCGCTCCACGCCGAGGCAGGTCTGGCCCGCGTTCGACATTCCGCCCCACACCGCGGCGTCGGCGGCGGCGTCCAGGTCGGCGTCGGCGTCGACGATGAGCGCGTCCTTGCCACCGAGCTCCATCAGCACCGGCGTCAAGGTCTCCGCACAGGCGGCCATGACCCGCTTGCCGGTGGCGGTGGACCCGGTGAAACCGATCTTGCCGACACCGGACCGGCACAGCGCCGCACCGGTCTCCCCCAGGCCCGTGATCACCTGGAACACCGGCTGTTCCGGAACCACCGCGGCGAGCCGCTCAGCGAGCCAGTGCCCTACCCCTGGGGTGTACTCGCTCGGCTTGAACACCACCGCGTTGCCTGCCGCGAGCGCGAAGGACACCGAGCTCAACGGGGTGAATACCGGGTAGTTCCACGGCCCGATCACCCCGACCACCCCGAACGGGCGGTACTCCAGAGTGCACTCCTGATTGACAGTCAGCAGCCCGGGCCGCACCGAGCGCGGTCCGAGTACCCGGCGCGCATTGCCCGCGGCCCACGCGAGGTGTTCGAGCGCCATGACGATCTCGAGCCGGGCGTCGGAGAGCGGCTTGCCCATCTCGTCATGGATGATCTGCGCGAGTTCGTCTCGCCCGCGGACGATCTCGCCGCGCCAGGCGTCGAGCCGTCGCGCCCGCTCGGCGAAGCCGATGCCGGCCCACCAGTCCGCCGCCGGGCGGGCGGCGGCGACCGTGGCCTCGACCTCGGCCGCGGTGTGCACCGGATAGCTGCCGACCACGGCACCGGTCGCGGGCGAGATCACCTCGAAGCTCGACTCGCGCTGCGCGGGCTGGGTTTTCGTCGGTGCCGCCATCAGCGGGACTCCTTTTGCGCGAGGTCGAGCACCCGGCGGGTGATACCCCGGGCGATCGACCCGGTGACCTGTCTATTGAGTGGTCCGCCCGCCCACAGCAGCGGCCGCAGCGCTGCGTCGCCCTCCAGCGCGAACGTCCACGTCAAGCGAGTGCCCGCACCGGTGGGTTCGACGACGATGTCCTCGGCGAAGCGGCGCAGACCTGGAATGGATGCCGCGTCGACGGTGAACGTCATCCGCTTTCCCTCGTCCCAGCGGTAGAAGCGTTCGGTCAGCGCCACCGCACCGGCAAGGGTGACGATGCGGGTGGAGCCGACACCGTGCGGCCGCGGTGAGCACCACCGCATGCCGGTGACCACGCGCGACCACGACACGAGCGCGTCATCGGCACTCAGCGCCGCCCACACCTGTTCGGGTGCCGCGGGAATGTTCACGATATGGACATACCGTCGGGATGCGTTCGCCAGGAAGGCATCGTTCGATTCGGTCAGCGGGAAGGTGCGCCCCATGGACGTCGTCCTTTCGAGGAGTGGTTGCTCTGTTCAGAGGTCGAGCACGAGTGATTCGCCCGCGGCGCGGGACACGCAGGTCAGCATCTGGCTGCTGCGCTCGGAGTCCAGGAGCTTGCGGTCGCGATGCTCTACCGCACCGGCCAGCACCGCGACCTTGCACGTACCGCAGAACCCCTGCCGGCACGAGTACACGACATCCGGGTGCACCCGGGCGATGGCCGCGAGCGCGGTTTCCTCGGCACCGACGCGCACGGTCGTCCCGGAACGCGCCAGAGTCACGTCGAATTCTTTGCCGTCGACCACCGGCAGCGCCGAGAAGCGTTCGGTGTGCAGCGATCCCGTCGGGTTGATCCGGAAGGCGTGACGCTGGGCCGCCGCCAGCACAGGTGGCGGGCCGCAGACGTACACCGACGCGCCGGGTTCGGCGCGGGTGAGCAGTTCGGCGATATCGGGCGTGCCGAACTCGTCATCGGGACGGATGTCGATCCGGCCGCCCGGCATGGCGGCCAATTCCGCCAGGAACGGCATGGTCGCGCGCGACCGCCCGAGGTAGATCAGCTGCCAGCGTGCTCCGGCCCGGGCCGCTGCCACGACCATGGGCAGGATGGGGGTGATCCCGATGCCGCCGGCCACGAAGAGGTAGGAGGGCGCGGTGATGAAGTCGAAGGCGTTGCGGGGACCACGAATACGAATCGTGTCCCCCACCGCCAGCTGCTCGTGTACCTCGACGGATCCCCCTTCGCCGTCGGCGATGCGACGCACCGCGATCCGGTACCGGCGACGGTCTTCGGGGTCACCACACAGGGAGTACTGACGCTGCTTGCCCGAGGGCAGCACGACGTCGAGGTGCGAACCCGGCCGCCAGGGCGGGAGGAGTTCACCGGCAGGCGAGGTCAAGGTCAGACCGACCACGTCCTCGGCAACGGATTGGACCTGCGCGACCATCAGCGGGATCTCGAATCCACTGTGGCGCACCGGATTCGGCTTGGAAATCAACGGCGCGGCCCGACCGGCTACGAACAGCTGCAGGTAGCCGTCGGCCAGCGCGCCCAGCGCACGCAGCATGACGGGTGGCGTGTGCGCCTGCGAACTCACCGCCGCCGTCACTGCTCGGCCGCGCGGGCCGCGGGTGAATGAGCCAGGTAGCGCAGCGCGCGATCCATCGGCCCCAGCTGGGACGGATGGAAGCCCGGCCGCAGGTACCGCGGGATCTCGCTGATGAAAATACCGAAGTTCGGCACGACGCCACGGGCGGTCGCCCGAACCAGCTGCATCGGCCAGAACGCACCCTTCCGCGGGGCGGGATCTTTGGCATACAGATAGGCCGACGACACCAGGAAGGTAGCCAACAGCGTCGCACTGGCGGCCACCGCCGTGCGCGCCTTGCGCGCATAGCTGCCGTCGACGTACATGTAGGCGTCATAGACCACGCTGCGGTGCTCGACTTCCTCGGCGCCGTGCCAGCGGATCAGATCCAGCATGGTCGGATCCATCCCGAGGTCCTCGAACTTGTCGTTCTCCAGCAACCACTGGCCGATGACCGCGGTGTAGTGCTCCATCCCGGCGAACAGCGCCAGGCGCTCCTTGAGCCATTCCTCCTTCGCCCGACCGGTCAGGCCGTGGTCACCGAGGATGCGATCGACGAACCAGGCGAAGGTCTTGACCATCGCCTCGACATCGAGGCCGATCGACTGCAGATGATCGCGCGCACCGGCGTGACTGCTGGCGTGCATCGTCTCCTGACCGACGAAACCCTGCACCTCCTCGCGCAGCCGCCGGTCATCGATGTAGGGCAGCGACTCGGCCAGCGCTTGCGCCATCGCGCGCTCGCCTTCCGGCAGCACCAGGTGCATGACATTGATGACATGGGTCGCGAAGACCTCGCCCGGGATGTAGTGCATCGGCACATCACCGAAGTCGAAGTGCACGTCCCGCGCGTTGATCGCGTGCGCTTCCTCGCGGTGATGACGCCTCGTTGCGTCAACTGCATGAGCCATGTCACAACGATACGATGCAACATATTCAATTGCAATGTTGCGGCAACAAAAAGCGTCGCTCTGTTGCATCAACCGCCTGGTTGCTACCGTTGACGGCATGACCACGGCCCACGTGACCTCGACAAGTGCTCCCGAATCCGACGATTCCGACTCCGTGGAGTCCCGCATCCTCGACGCGGCACTGGTCCAGTTCGGGCACGTCGGGGTCAAGAAGACGACGATCGAGGACATCGCCCGCCAGGCCAGGGTCGACCGGGCCACGGTCTATCGGCGGATCGGGTCGCGCGACGACGTGGTCGGCGCCGTCTTCGCCCGCGAGGTCACGCGCGTGCTGACGGACCTGACCAGCCTGCCGAAACAGCATGACAACCTCGACGACCTGGTAGCCGACATCCTGGTGACCGTCGTCCGCCGCTGGCGCGAACACCCGCTGGTCAACCGCCTGCTGCTGCTCGAACCCGAACGAGTGCTACCCCGCCTCACCAACGACAGCGCTACCACCATCGCGTTGTCGATCGCGACCACCGAATCCATCCTGCTCGAGGCGATCGCCGCCGGACAGCTCGTCGAACCCCCGAACCTCAGCGCTCGCACGGAAGTCCTCTGCCGGGTGGTGCACTCGATGATTCTGGCGCCGTCCGGCGTGCTTCCACTGAGCACCGACCAAGAACTCCGCGACTTCGCCCGAACGCACCTCGTGCCGATCATCACACACTGACCGCTACGGCGATGCCCCCGGAATTCCGGCACTCAGGTGCCCGGTGCCGCGCGAAGCCGAGGTTCCGGCCCGCCACCGTGGAGGCCAACTACAAGGCGCCAACGCTGGAGAAGATCGAGTACGACTCGCCCTGCGTAATGCCCTGATACGCAATTGCTCTCGGCCCCCGCACCGAAGTTCGGTGCGGGGGCCGAGTCGTCTCCGGGCCCGCCTGGGTCGAGGACGCCCGCTGAGGTCAGTGAGTCGTTCCAGAAGGTAGCGCCCGAAACCACGCGCTCCCCCACGCGCTGAGATACTCTGAGACCAATCTACTCTCTTGGTATCAACCGAAGGATTGCCGATGTTCGACTTCGACCTCGTTCTTCAGGAATTGGACAAGCCCCGATTGCGGCAGCCGCTACCGGAGTTCCTGCCGTCGAATCGTGGTGCGCGCACCCGCGTCGTCCCCGAAGACGAACTGAGCCGGATGCACCGCAACTGGTTCATCGAGCTCGAACGCCGCATCGAGTTCCTCGCCGGTCACGGCATCGACGTCGCGTGGCTCTACGAATGGGCGGCGAAGTACACGTGGAGTTGGCTGACCCAGGACATGAGCCGCAACCACGAGATCTACACCCACGATCTGCGGTATGTGGATCCGACGACGTTCGGGCGGACGATGGTCGGTCTCGACGAGTTCGTCGAATACAACATGTCGTTCTTCGATGCGATCTCGAACTGGCGATACGACCCGTTCCCCGATCAGATGTACATCGACGTCACGCCCGACGGCGAAACCCGCCTGGTCGTCCGGTACATGGGCAGCGGCTTCTTCGACGGCACGCTGCGGCTCTATCCCTACGACGACACGGCGCCGGCGTTGCAAGGTATGGGCACCTTCGTGCAGGCGTGCGCGGTCGACCGCTATCATTTCACCCCTGACGGCCTGATGTATTTCGGCGAAACACTGTGGGACTTCATGGATATGGCACAGACAGCGGGCATCGCGCCCCGCGACGACAGTTGGCAGTTCAAGGCGATCATGCAAGCCGCGCGGCTCCCCGGCCTGGCCCAGCGGTTGCGGGGCCGGGTCCCGAAGCTATGACGGCACCGGCCGACCCGTACGTCGACCGCATCCTCGACGCCGCCTTCGCGCTGTTGACACGCCACGGGCTACGGCGGACGACGATCGCCGACGTCGTCCGCGAGTCCGGGGTGTCGAAAGCGACCGTGTTCCGGCGGTTTCCAGGTCGGGCAGAACTGTTCGACACCCTGATGGCCCGCGAGGTCGCGCGCTTCCTCAGCGACCTCGCGGTACGGCTCGACGCCGTCGACGATCCGGTCGACCGGCTGGTGGAGACCTTCGTCCGGTTCTGCGAGGTCGCTCCACACAACGTCGTGCTGCGGCGTCTCGTCGAAACGGATCCCGAGACCGTCCTGCCGCAACTGACGACGCAGGCCGAGCCGATTCTCGCCTTCGGTCGAGCGTTCATGGTCGGTGAATTGAAGAAGCTGACCGAGGCCGGTTACCGCCTGACGGCCTCGCCGGAGGTCTGCACCGATCTGATCACCCGGCTATCGCACTCGTACATCTTGCTGCCACCGACGTTGCCGGATTTCGCAGATCTGGAACAGATCAGAGACCTCTTCCGTGCCACCGTCGTTCGGATGATCGTCGCAGACTGACCGGCACACAGGCACCCCATCGGGAGTATCCGCCCACCCGTGAACCCCGCGGTTCCCTGACGAGCCGGTATCCACGGTGATCTCCGGGGACGGCAGAGGCCCCGCCTCGGATGTCTCCGACGCGGGGCCTCCAACGAAAAGAGCTGCTACGAGCTACTTTTCAAGCACTACTTCTGCGCGGCCTTGAACTCGCGGCGGCGGCGGTGCAGGATCGGCTCGGTGTAGCCGTTGGGCTGCGTGGTGCCTTCCAGGACCAGTTCCTTGGCGGCCTGGAACGCGATGTTGTCGTCGAAGTTCGGGGCCAGCGGGCGGTAGGTCTTGTCGTTCGCGTTCTGGCGGTCGACGACCGGGGCCATCCGCTCGAGGCTGGCGATCACGTCGGCTTCGGAGACGATGCCGTGGCGCAGCCAGTTGGCGACCAGCTGGCTCGAGATGCGCAGGGTGGCACGGTCTTCCATCAGGCCGATGTCGTTGATGTCGGGCACCTTGGAGCAGCCGACACCGTGATCGATCCAGCGGACCACGTAGCCCAGGATGCCCTGGGAGTTGTTGTCCAGCTCCTGACGCTTCTCCTCCTCGGTCCAGTCGGTGGACTGGGCGAGGGGGATCTCGAGGATCTGGTCGACGGTGGCGCGCGGGCCGCCCTTGGCGATCTGCGACTGCTGCTTGAACACGTCCACCAGGTGGTAGTGGGTGGCGTGCAGGGTCGCGGCGGTCGGCGAGGGCACCCAGGCGGTGTTGGCGCCGGACTTCGGGTGCACGATCTTCTGCTCGAGCATGCCTGCCATCAGGTCGGGCATGGCCCACATGCCCTTGCCGATCTGCGCCTTGCCGGGCAGACCCTTGGCCAGGCCGGTGTCGACGTTCCAGTCCTCGTAGGAGGAGATCCAGGTCTGGGCCTTCATCTCGGCCTTGCGGACCATCGGCCCGGCCTCCATGGAGGTGTGGATCTCGTCGCCGGTGCGGTCGAGGAAGCCGGTGTTGATGAACACCACGCGGTCCTTGGCGGCCTCGATCGAGCCGGCGAGGTTGACCGTGGTGCGGCGTTCCTCGTCCATGATGCCGACCTTGAGGGTGTTGCGGGTCAGGCCGAGGACGTCCTCGATCCGGCCGAACAGCTCGTTGGTGAACGCGGCCTCGTCGGGGCCGTGCATCTTCGGCTTCACGATGTAGACCGAACCGGTGCGGGTGTTGGCGCGCGAGGCGGTGCCGTTGAGCGAGTGCACGGCGATCAGCGAGGTGATCAGGCCGTCGAGGATGCCCTCGGGAACCTCGTTGCCGTGGGCGTCGATGATCGCGTCGGAGGTCATCAGGTGGCCCACGTTGCGCACGAACAGCAGCGAACGACCGTGCAGCACCAACTCGGAGCCGTCGAGCGCGGTGAACACGCGGTCGGGGTTCATGGTGCGGGTGAAGGTCTTGCCGCCCTTGGAGACTTCCTCGGCCAGGTCGCCCTTCATCAGGCCGAGCCAGTTGCGGTAACAGACGACCTTGTCGTCGGCGTCGACCGCGGCGACCGAGTCCTCGAAGTCCATGATCGTGGTGAGCGCGGACTCCAGGACGATGTCCTTGACACCGGCGGTGTCGGTGGAGCCGATCGGCGAGGTGGCGTCGACCTGGATCTCGATGTGCAGACCGTTGTGCTTGAGCAGGATCGAGGTCGGGGCCTCGGGGTCGCCCAGGTAGCCCAGCAGCTGCGACGGGTCGGCCAGGCCGATATCGGTGCCGTCTTCCAGGCCGATCTCGAGCTCGCCGTCGACGATCTTGTAGTATGCCGAACCCAGGTGCGAGCCGGTGATCAGGGTGACGGCGTCGTCGAGGAAGTTACGACCCCACTCGATGACCTTGTCGCCGCGCACGCGGTTGTAGCCGCTGCCCTTCTCGGCGCCGTTGGCCTCGGGGATGGCGTCGGTGCCGTAGAGCGCGTCGTAGAGCGAACCCCAGCGCGCGTTGGCGGCGTTGATCGCGAAGCGCGCGTTCATCACCGGCACCACGAGCTGCGGGCCCGCGGTGGTGGCGATCTCGGCGTCGACGTTGCCGGTGCCGATCTGGAACGGCGCCGGCTCGGGCCGCAGGTAACCGATCTCGGTCAGGAACTGCTTGTAGGCGGCCTTGTCGTAGCCGGTGCCCTGGTTCTCGCCGTGCCAAGCATCGAGCTTGCCCTGGAACTCGTCGCGCTCAGCGAGCAGAGCGCGGTTACGCGGGGCGAGGTCGTTGATGATCTGCTCGGCACCGGCCCAGAACGCGGCGGAATCTACGCCGGTACCGGGGAGCGCCTCGTTCTCGATGAAATCGTGGAGAACGCTCGCCACCTGGAGCCCGCCGACCTGAATCCGCTCTGTCATCTGATGCCTCACTTTGGTGAAAACCGGGTGGGAATAGTCGATGTCATGTTACCCGTGGGTAGCGGTGACACCTCGCGTGGGTTCGAACGCCCTGCGGGCTCCGTCCATTCCGCCACGCCGAGCCGCCGAGGTCGACGACATGGGCGCGGCGGATCGCCCCTTGATTGTAGGTGCGCGGACAATTAATGTACTGATCGGAACATTAAATCGCGAGGCGGACCGAACGGAGGCGCCGTGACAACCGAACCGTCATCCCCTGTGCGTCGTCGCGGCCGTCCCCGCGCCACCGAGCGCGCGGACACGCGTGAGCGGATCCACCACGCGGCGCTCGAACTGTTCGCCGAACGCGGTTTCCACGCCACCGGCGTCGCCGAGATCGGCGCGAGGGCCGACGTCCAGCGGGGTGCGCTGTACTACCACATCGGGTCGAAGGAAGACCTGCTGTGGGCGATCCTGCGCGACTACACCCGGCTGCTGCTCGCCGATGCCGAACGCATCGTCGAGGTCGGCACCGACCCCGTCGAGACCCTGCGTCGGCTGATTCGCAGCCATGTCGAACTGATCGTCACGCATCGGCGCGCGGTGGCCGTGCACCTGCGTGATGCCGGCGCGCTGACCCACGAACACGCGGTCGTCCTGCAGCAGCTACGCGATCGGCTGCAGCGTCACTGGCAAGACGTCATCGACGCGGGCCACGCGGCCGGGCAACTGCGCACCGCCGACCACATCGTCACCAACGGCATGCTCGGCATGCTCAATTCCCTCGGCTACTGGTACCGCGAGCGCGGCACCCACTCCCCCGCCGAGATCGCCGACATCCTCACCGACACCGTCCTGTCCGGGCTCCGCGCCACGGGCGACACCACGAAAGGCTGACCATGGCTTGGGATTTCGAGACCGATCCGGACTACCAGCGCAAGCTCGACTGGGTGGCGGAGTTCGTCCGCACCGAGGTCGAACCCCTGGATCTGCTCTACCCCAATCCCTATGACCGGACCGACCCCGAGATCCGGGCGCTGATGCGGCCACTGCAACAGCAGGTCAAGGATCAGGGCCTGTGGGCCTGCCATCTCGGCCCCGAACTCGGCGGTCCCGGTTTCGGCCAGCTGAAGCTGGCGCTGCTCAACGAAGTGCTCGGCACCTCGATGTGGGCGCCGCTCGTCTTCGGTTGTCAGGCACCGGATTCCGGCAACGCCGAGATCCTGGCGCACTTCGGCACCGAGGAACAGAAGGCGAAATACCTGCAGCCGTTGCTCGACGGCGAGATCGGCTCCTGCTACGCGATGACCGAACCCACCGGCGGCTCGGATCCGACCGCGTTCCGCACCACCGCGGTGCGCGACGGTGACGAGTGGGTGATCAACGGCGAGAAATGGTTCAACTCCGCCGCCGAGTTCGCCACCTTCCACATCGTGATGGTGGTGACCGACGCCGAAGCCGAACCGCACCAGCGGTTGTCGATGTTCATCGTGCCCGCCGATGCGCCGGGCCTCGAACTGGTGCGCAACTTCACCGTGCCCGGGTTCAGCGAACACGAAGCGCACCTGCGATTCACCGATGTCCGGGTGCCCGCCGATCATCTGCTCGGCGCGGAAGGCGCGGGGTTCATCGTCGCGCAGACCCGTCTCGGCGGCGGCCGGGTGCACCACGCGATGCGCACGGTCGCGCTGGTACGCAAAGCCTTCGACATGATGTGCGAGCGCGCGGTGTCGCGCCCGGCCCGCAAGGGTGTAGTCGGCGGCTTCCAGATGACCCAGGAACGCATCGCCGACAGCTGGATCCAGATGGAGCAGTTCCGCCTGCTGGTCCTGCGCACCGCCTGGCGGATCGACCAGGCCGCGGACTACCGCGCCGTCCGCAAGGACATCGCCGCCATCAAGATCGCCATGCCGACCGTCATGAACGACATCGCCCGCCGCGCACTGCATCTGCACGGCGCGATGGGCGTGAGCACCGACCTCCCCTTCCTCGACATGACCACCTACGCCGAGGTCATGGCCATCGCCGACGGCCCGACCGAGGTCCACAAGATCACCCTCGCCAAGGAAGTGCTCAAGAACTACGCGCCGGGGGATCCGGTGTATCCGAGTGGCTACCGGCCCGCCCTGCGTGAACAAGCCCGTGATCTGGTGGCGCGCAGGCTGGAACACGAGGTCGGCAACCACTGAAGGTCCCCGATCCGCGGGTGAGCACGAACTAACCTGCCTCGCATGGGCGGTGTCAGCAAATCCGGGGACAACGGCACTGAACCAACACCTACAGGGACCGCGCACGACGTGGTCCCGGTACACCCCGTAGCCGACCGGCGCTCGGTCAACAAGCCGGTGTTCCTGCTGGCGGCCGGCGCCGTGCTCGCCTTCGGGATCTGGGCGCTGGCCGCACCGGCGAGCGCCGAGACCGTCGTCGGCGAGGTCAAGACCTTCATCTCCACCTGGTTCGGCTGGTGGTACTTCGCGCTCGCCACCGCCATTCTCGGCCTCGTCGTCTTCCTCGGCGCCAGCCGGTACGGCAACTACCGGCTGGGGCCGGAGGAATCACGGCCGGAGTACAGCCTGTTCTCCTGGACATCGATGCTGTTCGCAGCGGGGATCGGCATCGACTTGATGTTCTTCTCGGTCGCCGAGCCCGTCTACAACTACCTGCACCCACCGCTCGGCCCGCCCGAAACCAACGAGACCGCCCGCGACGCGGTCGCCTGGACGATCTTCCACTACGGCATCACCGGCTGGGCGATGTACGCGCTGATGGGTGGCGCGCTGGCCTACTTCGCCTTCCGGCACAATCTGCCGCTGACGATCCGTGCCGCGCTCTATCCGATCTTCGGCAAGCGGGTACACGGCCGCTGGGGCGACGCGATCGATGTAGCCGCGGTACTCGGCACCATCTTCGGCATCGCCACGTCGCTGGGCATCGGGATCGTCCAGCTCAACTACGGCCTGCACGAACTGTTCGGCATCTCCCAGGGCAAGGCCGCCCAGATCGGGCTGATCGCCCTGTCGGTCGCCATCACCACGATCTCGGCCACCACCGGCGTCGACAAGGGCATCCGGCGGTTGTCGGAGCTCAATGTCATCATGGCGATCGCCCTGCTGGTCTACATCCTGGTGGCGGGCAACACGGACTTCCTGCTCAACGGCCTGGCGCAGAACGCGGGCGACTATCTCTCGACCCTGCCCGGCCGGACTCTCGACACCTTCGCGTGGGAGCGCAATCCGGAGACGGCGAACGCGCCGTCGAGCTGGCTGGACAGCTGGACGCTGTTCTTCTGGGCGTGGTGGGTGGCGTGGGCACCGTTCGTCGGCCTGTTCCTCGCGCGCATCTCACGCGGACGCACGCTGCGCCAGTTCATCTTCGGTGTCCTCGTCGTGCCGTTCAGCTTCACCCTGCTGTGGATCTCGGTCTTCGGCAACAGCGCGCTCGAGGTCGCCAGAGACGACAAGACCTTTGCCGAGCAGACCGCGGCCAGAGCCGAACTCGGCTTCTACTCCCTGCTCGAGCAGTATCCCGGCGCGACCCTGTTGCTCGGGATCGCGACCATCACCGGGCTGCTCTTCTACGTGACGAGCGCCGACTCTGGATCGCTGGTCATGGGCAATTTCACCTCGAAACTGCCTGACCCGATGGCTGATTGCGCGCGCAGCACCCGCATCTTCTGGTCAGCCGCGATCGGTCTGCTGACTCTGTCGATGTTGTTCGCCGGTGCGGGCGGATCCATCAAGACCCTGCAGAACGCCACCATCATCATGGGGTTGCCCTTCTCGTTCGTGCTGGCGCTGATCGGCATCGCGATGCTGCGCGCCGTGCGCAACGAGTCCTACAAGCTCGACAGCTACCGCACCTCCCTGCCCAAGGCCTTCGCGTCCGGCCGTGGCCCGGCCGAACCGAGCAGTTGGCGACGCAGGCTGCTGGCGACCATCCACTATCCGGGGGCAGCGGCGAGCCGCAAGCTCATCACCGGCACCGTCGTTCCGGCGATGCACGATGTCGCGGCGGAATTCGACCGGATGGGCATGACGGCGACCATCGACGATTCCCAGGCCGGCGAGGGGCTGCCGTCGCCACGCCTGCTGGTCGATCAGGCCAACGAACCCCGGTTCGAATACGGCGTGTGGCCGGTGTCCGCACCGACCCCGACCTATGCCGTGCTCGCGCAGCGGTCCGGCGATCGGTACTTCCGCTGCGAGGTCTACCTGGCCGAGGGATCGCAGGGCTACTCACTCAACGGCTACAGCCGCGAACAGGTCATCGGCGACATTCTCGACCAGTACGAACGCCACCTCGGCTATCTGCACCTGCGCCGGACGGCGACAGATCACCACGAGCCCGAAGCCGGCGACACCGAGAGCGATCTGTGAAGGGATCCATCATGAGCGACACCCTCTACATCGACGGCTCCTGGCGACCGTCTGTTTCCGGGAATACTCGCGATATCCGTTGTCCGGCAGACAATTCCCTTGTCGGCGTCGTCGCCGAGGCAGACCGAGACGACACCGTAGCCGCGATCGCCGCGGCCCGCCGAGCCTTCGACGACGGGCCGTGGCCCCGAACCAGCGCCGCCGAACGGGGCGACCTGCTACTGCGCGTCGCCGACGCGATCGACGCCAGGCGAGCCGAGTTCGCACGCGCGGAAACCCTCGACACCGGCAAGCGACCCTACGAGTCCGACATCGACATGTCCGACATCGCCAACTGCTTCCGGTATTTCGGCAAGCTCGCCGCCGACGACGCTGGCCGTGTCGTCGACGCGGGCTCCCCCGACATCGACTCTCGCATCGTCTATGAACCGGTCGGCGTCTGCGGGTTGATCACGCCGTGGAACTACCCGCTGTTGCAGGCGGCCTGGAAGGTCGCCCCGGCGTTGGCGGCAGGCAATACCTTCGTGCTCAAACCGGCCGAGCTGACCCCCCACACCGCGATTCTGCTGATGTCGGTGCTCGACGACCTCGGTGTGCCTCCCGGGGTGTGCAATCTGGTGCTCGGTGCGGGTGCCACCGCGGGTGCGCCGCTGTCGGAGCATCCCGATGTCGACCTGGTCTCGTTCACCGGCGGGCTGGCCACCGGCAAGATCATCGCTCGCGAGGCGGCCGCCACGGTCAAGAAGGTGGCACTCGAACTGGGTGGCAAGAACCCGAATGTCGTGTTCGCCGACGCCTGCGACACCGACGACCGGCTGGCCGCGAGCGTGGACAACGCACTGAACGCGGCGTTCCTGCACTCCGGCCAGGTGTGTTCGGCGGGTGCGCGCCTGGTGATCGAGGAATCGGCACACGACCGTTTCGTCGCCGAGCTGGTGCGTCGCGCCGAGCAGATCCGGCTCGGGTTGCCCTTCGCCGAGGGCACCGAGGCCGGGCCGCTGATCTCGGCGGCCCATCGCGACAAGGTGAACGCCTATGTCGAACAGGCCCGCGCCGAGGGTGCCGTCATCCGCACCGGTGGTGCGTTCGCCACCGGCGACGAGGGCTCCGGGAATCTCGACAACGGCTGGTTCTACCTGCCGACGGTCATCGACGGCGCCACCCGCGCGATGGCGTGTGTGCACGACGAAGCGTTCGGGCCCACTGTCACCGTGGAGACCTTCACCACCGAGGACGAGGCCGTCACCATCGCCAACGACACCGAGTACGGTCTCGCGGGCGCGGTGTGGTCCGGTGACGCCGCACGCGCGCGTCGCGTCGCCGCCCGGCTGCGCCACGGCACGGTGTGGGTCAACGACTTCGGGCCGTATCTGCCGCAGGCCGAGTGGGGTGGTTTCGGCCGATCGGGCGTCGGCCGCGAGCTCGGGCCCTCCGGGCTGCACGAGTATCGCGAAGCCAAACACGTCTATGAGAATCTCCGGCCGGGTGTCACCGGCTGGTTCGCCGACCGGGAGGAACAACGGTGAGCGCATACGACTACGTGATCGTCGGCGGGGGCTCCGCGGGCGCGGCCGTCGCCGCCCGGTTGTCGGAGGATCCGTCGGTGACGGTCTGCCTGCTCGAGGCGGGACCGTCCGATGTCGACGACCCGGCGATCCTGCGGCTCGACCGCTGGATGGAACTCCTCGAATCGGGCTACGACTGGGATTACCCCATCGAGCCGCAGGAGAACGGCAATTCGTTGATGCGCCACGCCCGTGCCAAGGTGCTCGGCGGCTGCTCCTCGCACAACAGCTGCATCGCGTTCTGGGCGCCGCGCGAGGATCTGGACTCCTGGGAACGCGACCACGGCGCCACCGGCTGGGGCGCCGATTCGGTGTATCGGCTGTATTCGCGGATCGAGACCAACGACGGCCCCGGCGAGCACCACGGTCGCCGGGGTCCGGTGCACATCATGACGGTGCCGCCGAACGATCCGTGCGGTGTGGCCGTGCTCGACGCCTGCGAGGCCGTCGGCATCCCCCGCGCCGAGTTCAATGCCGGAAACACAGTTGTCAACGGCGCCAACTTCTTTCAGATCAACAGCCTTCCGGACGGCACGCGCTCGTCGTCGTCGGTCAGCTATCTGCACCCGAATCTGGACCGGTCCGGCCTCACCATCCGCACCGGCGCGTGGGTGAAGAAGATCGTGATCGACGGTGGACGCGCCGTCGGGGTCGACCTGACCGACAACGCGTTCGGGCGCACCACCCGGATCACCGCGCACCGCGAGGTGATCGTGAGCGCCGGTGCCATCGACTCACCGAAGCTGCTCATGCTTTCCGGCATCGGCCCCGCGGATCACTTGCGCGAGAACGGAATCGAGATCATCACCGACTCGCCCGGGGTCGGCGCGCATCTGCAAGACCACCCGGAGGGCGTGATCGGTTTCGAGACAACGCGGCCGATGGTGCGCCACTCCACGCAGTGGTGGGAAGCGGGCATCTTCACCACGACCGTCGACGAACTCGACCGGCCGGACCTGATGATGCACTACGGCAGTGTGCCGTTCGACATGCATACGCTGCGGCAGGGATACCCGACCGCCGAGAACACCTTCTGCCTTACCCCCAACGTCACCCACGCTCGTTCCCGCGGCACCGTGCGGCTGCGTTCGCGCGACTTTCGCGACAAGCCGCGCGTCGACCCGCGCTACTTCACCGACCCCGAGGGCCACGACCTGCGGGTGATGATCGCCGGCCTGCGCAAGGCGCGCGAGATCGCCGCGGCGGCACCGCTGTCGGACTGGGTGAAGCGCGAGTTGTATCCGGGGCCGCAAGTACAGACCGATGCCGAACTGGCCGACTACATCCGCCTGACCCACAACACCGTCTACCACCCGGTGGGCACGGTCCGCATGGGCGCGGTCGACGACCCGATGAGCCCGCTCGACCCGCAGCTGCGGGTCAAGGGCGTCGACGGTCTGCGAGTCGCCGACGCCTCGGTGTTCCCCGCGCACACCACGGTGAACCCGAACATCACCGTCATGCTGGTCGGTGAACGCTGCGCCGAACTCGTCGCCGCCGACCGAGAATAAATCAGCCGACCCCTGTCCGCGCAGAAGCTCGCCACCTCGTCGCCCACCGATCGAGGTCTCAGTCCACTCGCCGCACGTCGGTGGTCTCGGCAGTGACCAACGCTCCGTCCTGACCGCGAGGATCTAGGGCGGCGAGGGGTCGTCCGTCGCGGTCCACGAGCGTCGAGCGGGGCTCGTCGGCAGTGAAGGCATGATTTTCTCCCCACTGCCGCAGTGCGACGATGGTGGTGAACAGATCCCGGCCGGCGCCGGTCAGCTCATAGACGTGCCGTTTGCCACCCGGGGTCGCGCTGGTGGTGAGGATGCCGTCCTCGACGAGTCGGCGTAGGCGGTCGGCGAGGATGTTGCGCGCGATCCCGAGCCGCTGCCGGAATACGGTGAACGACGCAGGTCCGGCCATGGCGTCACGCACGATGAGCAGGCTCCACCGGTCACCCACCAGGTCGACGGTACGTGCGACCGGGCAGGTGGGGTCGGTCCATTCACGGTCGGCGCCGGACGCTGGTGCCATGGGGCCACCTCCTTATGAGTTGCAATTCGAAACCATTATTGCTTACCGTGAATTGGTTTCATTTTGCTACTCTTTGGAGGTCTGATGGCGACAGGAGTCACGCGAGCACAGCGGTTGGTGCTGGCGATGGTGTGCGCCGCGGCGGTATCCACGATGTACGCGATCCAGCCGGTACTGGCGGTGGCGGGCCCCGAATTGGGGTTGTCGCCGGAGTCGTTGGGTGTCCTGATCGCCGCCGGGCAGATCGGATACTTCGCCGGGCTGATTCTGCTGGTGCCCCTCGGCGATCTGGTGAACCGACGTCGGCTCATCGGTGGACTGCTTGCGCTCACTTCGGTCGGGGCCGCGATCACGGCCGCCGCGCCGAACGGCGCTATCGCGGTGGCCGGACTTGCGCTCGCCGGGGTGTTCGCGGTCGTCACACAGGTGACAGTCGCCTACGTCGCCGCCGTCTCCGCGCCCGGTGAACGCGGCCGCAATATCGGCGCTGTCACGTCAGGTGTCGTGATCGGCATCCTCGGGGTCCGGGTCGTCGCGGGGTTGCTGGGTGACACGCTCGGCTGGCGCGCGGTCTATGTCCTGCTCGCCGTGCTGTGCGCGGGGCTCGCCGTCGTCACCCGAGGGTGCTTGGCCCCGGACATCAGGACATCCGGTGATCGATACACACAGATTCTGCGGTCGATGGGACGCCTCGTGACCTCGGATCGACTGTTCCTGAGCCGGGGCTTGATCACCTTCTTCCTCTTCGCCTCCTTCGGATCGCTGTGGAGCGGCCTCGCGCTCCCGCTCGGTGCGCGACCCTGGTCCTTCGGCACCACCGAGATCGGACTGTTCGGATTGGCGGGACTCGCGGGAGCCCTCGGCGCGGGCCGGGCGGGCAGGTGGGCCGATGCCGGTCACGCCCAACTGATCAGCGGGTGGTCGCTACTGATGCTCGCCGCGTCTTGGCTGCTCATCGCACAGACCGGGCCGACGCTGGCGCTGCTCGTCGTCGGCGTCGTGGTGCTCGACTTCGCCGTCCAAGCCGTGCATGTGAGTAGCCAGCATCTGCTGACCACCGCACACCCCGACCGCGCCGGCAGCGTCATCGGCGCCTACATGGCCTTCTACTCGCTGGGTTCGGCCCTCGGCGCGGTCACGACGGCCTGGGCGTACACCTCGTGGGGATGGTTGGCGTCTTGCTTGACAGGTGCCCTCTACGCCCTGGCCGGTTTCGCCGTGTGGGGGTCGGCCCAGCTCCGGATGCGCGGCCGTCGGCCGAAAATAAATCAGCCGACATTTCGGGCACGGTATGTCACCATGATTTCACGCAGGTGATTCGCATCGGGCGAGAACCGACGAGCAGCATCGAGAGGAGGAGACGGCCGTGAAACAGCAAGCGCCACAGCGAGAATCGGATAAGACCTATCGCCGCGCGAATTCGGTCCATTGCGCGATGCGCCTGGATATCGATGGCTCCGGCCGTCTCCTGGTTGTGGCCTGACCGGCCCGAGCCCCTTCTGCTCCTGACCTTCACTTCTCTCGAAACATGGTGATTCCCATGATGATTCGTCATGCCGTCGACCCGACGGTGCCCGCTGCCGACACCTGGATACACACCAGGGTGCTCGTGCTGAATGCCAGCTACGAGGCCCTCGACGAGATCACCGCCGATCGGGCCGTGACATTGCTGATCAGCGGCGCCGCGGAGACCGTGATCGAGCGGGTGCCACACTTCCCGATCCGGTCGCAACACCTGGTGATCGGGTTGCCGGAGACGATCCGGTTGGTGCGCTATGTCTACCTGGCCCACGTGGCGCCGATCGGTGACGACAGCCGGGCCACGCTGTCCGGGGTGTTGCGCCGCGACAAGCACCGGTGCGGCTACTGCGCTGATTGGGCGCACACCGTCGACCACATCCGCCCCCGCAGCCGGGGCGGACCCAATACCTGGAGCAATCTCGTCGCCTGTTGCGCACCGTGCAATACAGGAAAGGCTGACCGCACCCCGGAAGAGGCGGGGATGCGGCTGCTGTGGGAGCCCAAGGCTCCCGACCCGCTCGCCCGTAAGCAGCGCCGGATCTGGAAGGAGTACGCGCCGTGACCACCACCGAACTCGCACTGACCGAACTGCTGACCCTGTCCGATTCGGGGCAGTGGCATCGCGCCGCCTGCCGCGGTGACCCCAACCACGAGGCGTGGTTTCCGTACCCGTCGCAGGACTTCGACTACGCCCGCCGGATCTGCGCCGGTTGCCCGTTGCTCGCGGGGTGCACCGAGTACGCGGCGCAGACGGGTCAGTCGGGGGTGTGGGGCGGTCGCGAATACGACCGCGGCCGCGTGATTCGAGCGTGATCGCCCTTCGGCCGGGTGTCGGCACCGACATCCGGCCGCACTCGGGCCCAGCTACGTGGCTGTGACCTGCGGCGATGCGTCGAGGCATGCACTGTGCTGCGGAACGACGCGATGTCCTTAAACTTGCCGCGTGGGTACGCATCGCAACGGGACCAGATCTCGAAGTATCAGCAAGGGTCCGGTTATCGCGGTATCGGCACTGGTCCTGGTGATCGTCGCCGTGTTCGCATGGTTCCAGCTCAGCGATCGTGCCGAGAACTCCGATGTGGCGGCGGCTGCCGAGTGCGTCGAAGGGGCCGCGGCCCTCGATGTCGCGGTGGACCCGGCGATCGCCGGTCCGGTGCGGACCGCGGCCGAGCGCTTCAACGCGACCAAACCCCGGGTGCGCGACCACTGCGCCCAGGTGAAGGTGTCGGCACACCCGTCGAGTGCCCTGGCAGGCGGCCTGGCCGAGATGGCGACATGGGATCCGACGCTCGGTCCGAAGCCGGGCCTGTGGATCGCCGATTCGAGCCGCACTGTCGAACTGGTTCGGGTGCCCGGTCTGATCGAGGGCACGCCCGCCTCCATCGCCACCAGCCCGATCGTGCTGGCCGTGCCCGATGCCCTGCGCCAGGCGCTCGAGCAACACCAGATCACGTGGGCCGACCTGCCGCGACTGCAGCAGGGCTCGCTCGACGAAGTCGGTCTGAGCGGGTGGGGTGGGCTGCAGATGGCCCTGCCCGTGGGTGACGCGACGACCGCCGCCGCGGCGTCGATCGGCGCCGCGGTCTCCGGCACCGAACCGTTGACCGAGCAGGCCGCCGGATCCGGTCAGGTCGTCGCCGCGATCTCCGGACTGGCCGCGGGCGCGCAGGCACCGGCCGACCTGATCACCGCCATGTCGGAGATCACCGCGAACCCCACCGACGACGAGGTGCACGCGGTCGCCGCGACCCAGCAACAACTCGGCACCGGTGGCCTCACCGCGTTTCGCCCGGTCGGCTCCGCGCCGCTGGCCGACTATCCGGCGGCCCTGCTGTCGGGTCCATGGGTCGACAAGACCCAGAATCTGATCGCGTCGCGGTTCATCGACTTCCTGCGCGCACCGGAGCAGGCGGGCGCACTCGCCACCGAGGGCTTCGGGCCCGCCATCGGCTCGGCACCGGCGAATCCCCCGCGCGCGGCGCTGGAGAAGGTGCAGTCGACGCTGGCCAACCCGGTCCTCGGCGTGAACGCCACGGTCCTGCTCGATGTGTCGTCGTCGATGGGCACCGCGGAGGGATCGACCACCCGGCTGTCGAACGCGATCGCCGCCGTCGCCTCGACACTGCAGGTGATGCCGCCCGATTTCGGGCTCGGCCTCTGGACGTTCGGTAAGAACATCGACGGCACCACCCCGTACAAGGTGCAGGTGGCCACCGACCTGCTCACCAACTCCCAACGCAACGCGGTCGGCACGGCGGTCACCTCCGTGAAACCGAGCCAGCTCACCGCGGACCAGGCGTATCCGACCCTGCTCGCGGCCTACCGCGCCGCGGTGGCCGGATACTCCCCCGGGCGCACGAACTCGATCCTGCTGATCACCGACGGCCCCGACGACGATTCGACGCTGACCGGCACCACGCTGGTCAGCGAGATCACCGCGGCGACCGATGCGAGCAAGCCCATCCGCATCGACGTCGTCGTGGTCGGCGGCGAGGGCACCCAAACACTGCAGACCCTCGCCGACCGAACGGGCGGCACCTACGCACGGATGCCGACGAGCAACGACCTCGGCTTCGGCACCGCGGTAGTCAAGGCACTCACCACTCCCTAGGCTCGGATGGCCATGCGCGCGACACCGGCATCATGACAGCGAAACCTGCACCAGCGCACCGGATTCCATCGCCACCCAGAGGTCGCCGACAAGGTCGACGGTGAGTCCGTGCGGTTCGGCGCCCGGTAGGTCGAGGTGGGTGATCTCGCCGTCGATGGTGATCCGGCCGAGACGGCAGCTCGCCCACTCGGTGAACCACAGCGCACCGTCGGGGCCTGCCACGATCGCGTGCGGGCGAGCGTCGGTGTCCGGGAGGGCGAACTCGGTGACGGTGCCGTCGAGGTCGATGCGGCCGATGGCACCGGCGCCGATCTCGGTGAACCACAGTGCGTCATCGGGGCCTGCGGTGATGCCCACTGGACCCGCCGCAGGCGTCGGGAGCGGGTGGACTCGGGCCGCGAGGTCCTTGTCGATGCGCGCGATCGCGTTGCCCTGGTTCACCGTGAGCCACAGCGCACCATCGGGCCCCGGTGTGATCATCGAGGGCATGCCGTCGACCTCGACGCGGGTGATGGTGCCGTCCGCGGCCAGCCGCCCGACCCGACCCGCCTGCAACTCGGTAAACCACAGCGCCCCGTCCGGCCCGACGCACGCACCGTAGGGACCGTCTACAGACATGCTCGTCACCGCACCGTCGATGGTGATGCGCCCGAGCCTGCCGCCCCGGAACTCGGTGAACCACAATGCATTACCGGAATCGGCAACGATCACAGTGGGTTGTCCGTCGGATTGTTCGAGCGGATGGGTTTGTACGAGCCCATCCGCGAATCGTCCGATCACGCCCTGCGCGACCAGCGTGAACCACAGCGCACCATCGGGCCCGACAGTGATCCCGTAGGGCGCGCCCGGCACGTCGATCACTCGCACGATCTCAGGCAACGTCGTCAATTCCCTTCTGTATTCCCCGGAAACGACGGCGCAATGCCCGATCGTGCGACACCGCCGTGAATCGGCCGCGGAACCGCAGCGGCTCGGGCGGTCGCGGCACCGGGTCCTCGCGCAGTCGGCGCAACCGCTCGGCGGTATTGCGCACCCGCGACGCGACCGAACTCTGCACCCGCCCGGCATTGCGGTCGTAGGCCATTTTGTTGTTGTCGGTCATCGCGCGCCCCTGCGCGATCTGCCGGGCAGTGCTCGTCGCGAACTCCTCCAAGCGCCCGATCTCACTGCGCCACTGCGCGTATGCCTGTTCCCAGCGAATTCGCGTGGCCGCCTTCTCGGTCAGGAATCCGGTGTAGCCGCCGCCGAATCGGGTCAGCGCACCGTCGGCGACCTCGATGATCGCGGTGACCACCCGGTCGAGGAAGATCCGGTCGTGCGAGACCACCACGACCGTGCCCTGATGGGTGCGCAGGCGATTCTCCAGCCAGGTCAGCGCGGTTTCGTCGAGGTGGTTGGTCGGTTCGTCGAGTAGTAACACTTCCGGCGAGGCCGCGAGCAGACATGCCACCCCGAGCCGGGCGCGTTCCCCGCCGGACAGGCTCTCGAGCGGGCGGTCCCGGCCGATGCCCGCCACGCCGAGTCCGTGCATCGACGCGTCCACCCTGGCGTCGGCGGCGTAGCCGTCGCGCGCCTCGAAACGGGCGAGCAATTCGCCGTAGCGGTCCATGTCCTGCGCCTGTGCGGCGGCGTGCATGCCACTGTCGAGGTCGCGCAGTTCGGCCAGCGCCAGTTCGATTGCCGCACCGACTGTTTCACCGGGCCGGATCGCGGCTGAGATGGCGTCGAGCACGGGATGGTCCGCATAGGACTTCGACACTCCGCGCAAGGTCAGTTGAGTGGTCAAACATTGCTCCAATCGCTACTCATGTAGCTTTAACCATACAAACCCGCGACAGCTAACGCAACAGGAGTAGTTTTTGGAACCGCAACGACGCCCTGGCGGACGTAGCGCCCGGGTCAGGGAAGCTGTTCTCGACGCGACCACGGCCGAACTCGCCGAGCACGGCTATCAGGGCCTCACCGTGGATGCGGTCGCCCAGCGGGCCGGGGTCCACAAGACCACCGTCTACCGGCGCTGGCGCGGCCCGGAGGGCCTCGTCGCCGACGCGCTCGAGCGCGCCGCGGAACAGTCGTGGCCGATCCCGGATACCGGCGCCCTCACCGGCGATCTCCGTGCGCTCACCGAGCTGGTTCGCTCGGGCTTCGCCGATCCCGACGCCGGCGCCGTGGCGACAGCCTTTGTCGCAGCGGGCATGCAGCATCCCGATGCCGCCGCCGCGCTGCGCGGCTTCTACGCCGCACGCCACGACGAGGCGGCGGCGATCGTGCGGCGGGCGATCGTGCGCGGCGAGGTCGAGCCGGACGTCGACGCGGCCGAGATCATCCGGCTCGCCATCGCACCGCTGTTCCACCGGCTGTTCATCACCCACGAACCGGTCACCGCCGAGCAGGCGCGCCGATCCGCAGACGTCGCGGCCGCACTCGCAATAATCCCAGTCGATACCTGAAGTCGATGACACTTGGCGAAATCGTTACCCGCAAACCGGCATCACCCGCCGGCGAGAACAAATTAGCCGCAACGAGGAACGCAGGTTAGCCACGCAGACCGAGGAATGGGCGGCCGCGCAGACGAAAAGGGTACGACAAAGAACCAGGGCGGCGCGATACGGTCGATCCATGGCTGATGGTGGAGGATACGGCACCGCAGCCCCATTTCTCTACCCCCCGTTGTACCCCAGCCACCGAACCGCCCGCGCAGGCCGCATTTCCGTACCCACGCGGTACCGTGATTTTCGACGCTGAACCCGGCGCATTCGAATTGATATTCGATTGCCGATATTCTGTGACAAATAAAATGACGGTTCGGTCCAGTTCGACGGCTGGGCGAGTTGACCTCGACAGGCTCGGGGGCAACGGCGACAGCGCTGAGCAGTGCCGCTCCGAGTCCAGCCGGTCGCAGTCGGCGAACCTGCGCACCGCACATTTATGCAGGTCCGATGGATGTTTCGTCGAACTAACAGACTTCACCCCGTCATGAGATGAGCTCTCCCAACCCATCTGGGCGAGCCATGTGAAGCTGGGTGCCGGGCGCTCGGGTGGCCGTCGATTTTCGGGGTCGACGCGCCTTCCCGTCTTGGCTAGTATCGGCCGGAAATAGATGTTTAATCCTCAGCAGGGAACAGCTCCAGCCCTTCCCTTCTCTATTCTGCTCAGCGCATTTTTGGCTGTTCACTGATGAAATCACCGGGTGACATAGCGCAATCAATCGACACGGATCAGCCCGGCTTGCGGTCTGGTGCATATCGATACCAGATTGAGGCTGACAGGAGTTCTGCGCTTTGACCGGGCACGAACGCGAGTCAGGGGATACGTGTGAGCGAACAACCGTACAAAACCGAAGAATGGCGCGAAACTCCCACCGTGCCGACCTCGGCGTTCGGATTGTCGGCGGCCCAGCGGGGTATCTGGTTTGCCCAGCACATCGCCGGTAAGGAAATACCCATCTCGATCGCCCACTATGTGGAGTTTGTCGGTGATGTGGATGGCGAGCTGTTGACGGTGTGCAGCCGCCGCGCGGCACGGGAGTTCGGGTCGGGGTTTCTGCGGTTGGCCGAGACCAACGGCGTGCCGTACCAGATGATCGACGACACCCTTGACGAGACGATGCCCCAGATCGACTTCCGTGACTGCCAGGACCCGATCCGGGCGGCGCGGGACTGGATGACTCGCGAGTACACCGCACCGCTGGACATGGTGAGTGGCCGGTTGGTGCACTCGGCGCTCCTGCGGGTAGGAACGGCTCATTACTACTTCTATTCGCGGATCCACCACATCGCCTTGGACGGATACGCGGCGATGACGATAATGCAGCGGGTCGCTGCGCTGTACTCGGCCGGCAAGGCAGGCGACCCGCCCCCTCCGTGCAACGCCGACGACCTGCGCGAGATCGTGCGAGCAGATGCCGAATACCGCGACTCCGAGCGGTTCGCCGCGGATCGTGAGTATTGGCGAGACCACCTTGCCGACGCGCCGGCACCGGTGAGCCTGTCCGGCCGCACCGCCGACGCGGACTCGCATCCCGTCCGAGTCGGCGGTGCCCTCACCGCGGCGACCGCGGCCGCCATGGACGCCATCGCGGCGGCAGCGAATTCACAGGTAGCGCCCGTGGTCGTCGCGGCGTTCGGTGTCTATCTCGCGCGGATGACCGGCGAGGATACGGTCAGCCTGAGTCTGCCGGTATCGGCACGGACCAACGCCTCGCTGCGCCGGTCCGGCGGCATGATCGCCAACGTCGTGCCGTTGCGGCTCGGCATCGGGACCGATCCCACCGTCGGAGCGTTGATACGGTCAGCTCAGCATGAACTGACCGGAGCGCTGCGTCGGCAACGGTATCGCCAGGAGGATATTTTCCGGGATCTCGGTTTCAGCAGCGACCGCGCCGCGTCGTTCGGACCCTCGGTGAACATCATGCCCTCGGACCGGGTCATCGATCTCGGCGGCGTCGTCGGCGACTTGCATGTGCTCACCTCCGGGCTGATCGAGGATCTGTTCGTGAACCTGTATCCGGCCCGGGGTACGGAAACCACACACCTGGACTTTCAGGCGAACCCGAACCTGTACACCGAGGCCGAACTCGGTCGGCACTACCACCGTTTCATCGAGTTCCTGCACGAGTTCGTCACCGCTGGTCTCGATACCCCGGCATCGTCGGTGCCGCTGTTGTCACCCGGTGAACACGCCGCGATCGTGCCCGCCCGCGGGCCTTCCGGATCGCTGCCGGTGCTCCTGCCGGACCTGCTGGCGGCGGGGCCCAGGTCGAACCCGGGCGGGGTGGCCGTGATCGCCGGTGACCGGCGGATGACCTACCGCCAGCTCGATGAACAGTCGAACCGGCTGGCCCGAATGCTGATCAGTGCCGGTGCGGGCCCGGAAACCTCGGTCGCGGTGGCGATGCCGCGATCGGCCGATTCGGTGACGGCGATCTGGGCGGTAGCCAAGACCGGTGCGGCGTTCGTTCCCATCGACCCGCGGTACCCGACCCAGCGGATCGGCCATATGATCGCCGACAGCGGCGCTCGAATCGGGCTCACGGTCACCGCGGCGCGCGACACCTTGCCCGACGAGATCGACTGGCTGGTGATCGACGATCCGGCCCTCGACCACCGGTATGAGACCACACCGGCGTCCTCGATCACCGATGCCGACCGGCTCGCTCCGCTCCATGTCGACAACAGCGCCTACCTGATCTACACATCGGGGTCGACCGGCAAGCCCAAGGGTGTGATCGTCGGTCATCGCGGTCTGATCAACCTGGTGCACAGCGCGATCGGCGATGAGCCGTTGTCCACCCGATCGCGGGTTGCCCAGGTCGCCTCACCGAGCTTCGACGCCTCGATCGAGGAGCTGCTGATAGCTTTCGTGTCGGCAGCGACTGTCGTGGTGGCAGCGCCGGATGCCTATGCCGGAGAACAGCTCACCGCCCTCCTACGGGAACAGCGGGTCAATCGGCTGCACGTGACGCCCGCGGTGCTGGCAACGGTCGATCCGGCCGGGCTGGAAGAACTCGCCTGTGTTGTCGTCGGCGGCGATGTCTGCCCGCCGGAGCTGGTATCCCGGTGGGCACCCCATGTCCGGATCGTCAACAGTTACGGACCCACCGAGACCACGGTCTCGGCCACCTTCAGCGCGGCGATGCGGGCCGACCAGCCGATCACGATCGGCGGCCCGGCCCGCGGAGTGTCGGCAGTGGTGCTCGATCGCAGGCTTGTGCCCGTCCCGGTCGGGGCGGTCGGCGAGCTCTACCTGGCCGGCCCGGGTGTGGCCAGGGGCTACCAGGGGCAGCCAGGCCTGACCGCGGACCGTTTCGTCGCCGATCCATTCGGTTCGGGTGCCCGGATGTACCGCACCGGAGATCTGGTGCGCTGGTCCGGGCTCGACGACCGGGCAACCGAGGGATCGGCGTGGGAACTGTCGCTGGAGTATCTGGGGCGCAGTGACTTCCAGGTCAAGATCCGCGGCGTCCGGATCGAACTCAGTGAGATCGATTCCGTGCTGACCAGCCACGATGCCGTCGACTTCGCCGTCACCGTCGGCGCGCCGACACCGTCGGGCGCGACGATTCTCGTGTCCTATGTGCTGCCGAGCGCGGGCGCCGACATCGATCCCACGGCACTGCAGGCATTCGCCGCGGAACTTCTCCCGCCCACCATGGTGCCTTCGGCGATCACAGTCCTCGATGCGATACCCATGAGCCCGACCGGAAAAGTCGACCGGAAGGCTCTACCGCAGCCAGACCTCACCGCTCCTGCCGGTTCGGGCCGGGCAGCGTCCACGCCGCGCGAGCACATCATCGCCCGGTTGTACGCCGAGCTGCTCGGCGTCGCCACGGTCGGCACCGATGAGAGCTTCTTCGCGCTCGGCGGCGACAGCATCAGCTCAGTGCAACTGGTGGCGCGCGCACGGGCCTTCGGACTCGAGTTCAGCGCTCAGGATGTCTTCGAACACAAGACCGTGGCCGGGCTGGCTGCTGCCGCCACCGACCTCGGGTCTGCGTTGTCGACGCTGCCCGGCGACGTGGGACTCACCCGCACACCGATCGCCTACGAGATGCTCGATCGCGCAGGTGGGATCACTCGCGACGCCCAGGCGCTGCTCCTGACGGTCCCGCACGGAGTCGATCGATCGGTCCTCACGGCAGCCCTGCAGGCTGTCCTCGATCGCCACGACATGCTCCGCGCGATACCACGCACGTCAGGGCCGGATTCCGGCCTCACCGGCGATTGGTTCATCGACATACGGCCGACAGGTGCGGTCCCGGCCGACGACCTGGTCCGGCACGTCACCACGCCCGATGAGCCTATGGCCGTGGCCGACCGCGAACTCGGCTACGCCCTCGATCGGCTGGACCCCGCCGCCGGACATCTGGTGCAGGCCGTGTGGATCGACCCCACCGACGACGAACAGACCGGCCTGCTGTGGCTGGTGGTGCACCAGCTCGCGATCGACGCAACGTCCTGGCCGATCGTCGTGGCCGACCTGGCTGCCGCATGCTCGTCGATCATGGTCGGCGAAGCTCCGGAACTCCAGGCTCCCGTGACGTCGTTGCCTGCCTGGGTACCGGCGCTGGCTGCCGAAGCGCAGACCCCTCGCCGACTCGGCGAGGTAGCGATGTGGCAGCAGGTGATATCCACCCCCGATCCATCCCTCGCCGCTCGGGCCGAGGTACCGCGGTTCGACTCGGCCGAAACCGGTGCCATGCAGGTATTCGTCCCGGTACCGGTGACGGCGGCGCTACTGGGGACGGTGATCGACCGGTTCCACGCCGATGTCGAGCACGCGCTACTAGCCGCGCTGGCCATGGCGGTCACCCGCTGGCGTCATGAGTGCGGCGGCTCAGGCGATTCCCTTCGAGTCATGGTGAACGGCAGCGGCCGCAACGCGGTGGCCGGTGCTGAACTCGACCGCACGGTAGGCGGTTTCGATGCCGCGTATCCAGCGGGTCTCGACCTCACCGGGATCGACCTCGACGACGCGTTCGCCGGTGGTCCCAGCGCCGGCGGTGTACTCAAGACGGTCAAGGAACAGCTGCGCCAGCTCGGCGACGGCGTCGGCTATTCGATGCTGCGCTACCTCTCCGGAGAGCTCGCCGAGATCGCTGCACCGCAGCTGAGTTTCACCTATCTGGGCAATACCGAGGCCTGGCAGCACGACGGCTGGCAGCCGGTGACCTGCACACGGGCCCGCGACCCACAGGCGCGCTCGCGCCAGGAAATCGCTGTCGACACCAGCGTGCGGCACACTGCGGCGGGGACCGAGTTGGCCGCGACCTGGTCCTATCCCGCCGCCCTGTTCAGCGATCAGGAAATCCGCGCACTGGCGGAGCTGTGGCTGTCGGCGCTGCGGGGTTTGGTCGCGGTCACCGGCTCACCGGATATCGGCGGGCATACGCCGTCGGATTTCGCGCTGGTGGCGACCACACAACCCGAGATCGACCGATGGGAACAGCAGTACCCCACCTTGTCGGATGTTTGGCCACTGTCGCCGATGCAAACCGGAATCCTTTTCCACGAGGCCTACGCCGCCGACACCGCCGACGAATACATCGACCAATCCGTGCTGACGATCGCCGGGCCGCTGGATCGCGACCGGCTGCGCGCCGCCGCGCAAACCCTGCTCGACCGCCACGACAGCCTGCGGGTCGCCTTCCAGCACACCGAGTCCGGGCCGCGGCAGCTCGTCGTCGGCGACGTCGAGATCTGCTGGCACGAGCTGGATCTCAGCGAACGGAACGCGCGCGACGACATCGTCGAACGACTACTCGCCGAGGACCGCGCCAGGCGGTTCGACACTGCCGACCCACCGCTGCTGCGGTTTCAGCTGATCCGGACCGATACCGACCGCCACCGACTCGTGGTGACCGGCCACCACATTCTGCTCGATGGCTGGTCGACCCCACTGTTGGTGCGAGAACTCATCGACCTGTACATGGACGGTGCGCGAACAGCACAGCCCGCGCCCGCCCACACCTACCGTGACTACCTGGCGTGGCTGTCCGAAGGTGATACGGCCTCGGCCATCGCCGCGTGGCAAGAGACGCTGGCCGACCTCGATTCCGCCACGAGGGTGACGACCACCGAGCACTGGAAATCGGAAACCGCTGCGAGCGTGGTCCGTTCGGAGCTCGGTGCCCGCGCGACGGCGGCGCTGACCACCACGATCCGCAGGCACGGGGTCACGCTGAACACTGCCGTGCAGGCGTGCTGGGCCATGGTCGTAGCCACGCTCACCGGTCGCACAGACGTGGTATTCGGCTGCGTCGTGTCCGGGCGGCCGCCGCAGGTAGCCGACGTGGAGCACATGCTCGGGCTGTTCATCAACACACTGCCGGTACGCATCCGACTCGACCCGGCCGAAGAATTGTCGCAGTTGCTCACGCGCATCCAACTCGAGCAGAGTCGGTTGCTCGACTATCACCATATCGGGCTCCCCGACATCCACCACGCGGTCGATATGCCCGAGTTGTTCGATACCTTGATCGTGGTCGAGTCCTATCCGGTCGATCACTCGGTGCTGAGCCAGGCGCTCGATGCCGCGGGGCTGAAGGTCCTCGCGGTGGACAGCTCCGACGCAGCACCGTACCCCGTCAACCTGATGGTCGTGCCGGGCGAATCCCTCACGCTCGAGCTGCTGTTCCGTGACGCGGCGATCGACCACGACCAGGCCGACCAGCTACTGGCGCAGGTCGTGCGTTACCTCGAACAGATCGCCGCCGCCCCACAGTCGCGGGTGGCCACCGTGCAGCCTTGTGACTCCGCTGTTCTCCAGGAGTTGACCACCGTGGCAGGCCGGGAGTCGATCTCGGCTCGAACACTGGCCGAGATCCTGGCCGACGCCGCGGCGCGCGACCCGAACGCGACTGCGTTGCGATACGCGGGAATCTCGGTGACCTACCGCGAGCTGGATGAGCAGTCCAACCGCCTGGCACGGGTACTGATCGACGCGGGTGCGCGACCGGAGTCCTGCGTCGCCCTGGCTTTGCACCGCTCGGTCGAATCGGTCACCGCGGTGTGGGCGGTGGCCAAGACTGGCGCCGCCTTCTTGCCGATCGACCCGAAGCACCCGGCCGAGCGGATCGAACTCATGCTCACCGACTCCGGCGCCGCGATCGGCGTGACCACCACCGACATTCGTGACCATCTGCCCGCTGGGCCGCAGTGGCTCGACATCGACGCGACATCGACGACGGAGAGCATCGCCACCGCTTCCGACCGGCCGCTCACCGACGCGGACCGGTTGTCCGAGCTCTGCGTCGACCACCCCGCGTATCTGATCTACACCTCCGGCTCCACCGGAGTCCCCAAGGGCGTCGCCGTCACCCATCGCGGGCTGGCGAATCTGGTCAAGGCCCAACAAGAACGGCTCGGCCTCACCTCCTCGGCACGGGTGTTGCATTGCGCCTCACCCAGTTTCGATGCCGCGGTGTTCGAGCTGTTGATGGCATTCGGATCAGCCGCCCGGCTGGTGGTGGTGCCGCCCACCGTGTTCGGCGGCGACGAACTCGCGGACCTGATCGCCGACGATGAGGTCTCGCACATGGTGATCACCCCCACCGCCTTGGCGACCATGGACCCGGTCGGCCTGGACAGTGTCCGAGTTCTCGCCGTGGCAGGCGAAGAGGCCGGAGCGGAACTCATCACCCGATGGTCGGTCGGCCGGGAGCTGATGAACCTGTACGGACCGACCGAGTCCACCATCTGGGCGACCGGCACCGACCCGCTTTCAGCGGGCGACTCGGTCGCGATCGGAACCGCGGTGCGCGGCACCACAATTCAGGTTCTCGACAGCTGGCTCCGGCCGGTCCCGCTCGGCGTAACAGGTGAGCTGTACCTGGCCGGACCCAGCCTCGCCCGCGGATACCACCGGCGACCGGCCCTGACCGGCACGAGGTTCGTCGCGAATCCGTTCGACAACGGTGCACGGATGTACCGGACCGGCGACCTCGTCCGCTGGACGACGGTCGGCGAGCTCGAGTATGTCGGACGCACCGATTTCCAGGTCAAGATCCGGGGCTTCCGTGTCGAGTTGGGGGAAATCGATGCCGCCCTGATCGCGATCCCTGGGATCGAATTCGCGGTGACGATCGGCTGCGAAGGACCCACCGGGGCAACGGTGTTGGTCTCCTATGTGCAGGCCGCACCGGGTGCCGAGCACAACGCCGATGATCTGACAGCGGCCCTGCGCAGCTCACTGCCCAGCTATATGGTGCCGGCCGCCGTCGAATTCCTGACATCTGTTCCGCGAACGCCGGTGGGCAAACTCGATCGCCGGGCGCTGCCCGCGCCGTCGTTCGACCGGGCGCGGACGCACACACGCGAGCCGGCCACCGAGATAGAGCGACAGCTGTGTGGGTTCTTCGCCCAGACCCTCGGTGTCGAGACGGTGGGCGCGGATGACTCGTTCTTCGGGCTCGGCGGCGACAGCATCATGTCGATCCAGCTGGTTTCGCGCGCGAAAGCCGAGGGCCTGTATCTGTCCCCCCGTGATGTCTTCGAGAATCCCACCGCTGCCGCACTGGCCGAGATCGTCTCCGCTCGCGGCGGCGCCCAGAGCCGCGATTTCGTCGACGAGCTTCCCGGTGGCGGGATCGGCACCGTCGCATTGCCCCCGATCGCACGGTGGCTGATCGAATCCTCGAACGGAGATTTCGACCGGTTCGGTCAAACGATGATGCTCACCCTGCCTGCTGGGATCGACCACCAGTCGATCGCGGCGACGCTGCAGGCCATCTTCGACCATCACGACGCGCTTCGGGCGCGACTGGTCCACGATTCGACCGGCTGGTCCTTGCACGTGGCCCCGCCCGGGTCGGTCGCCGCATCGGCGCTGATCCACCGCGTCGTCGTGGGCGCCGACACGGACTTCGATGTCGTTGTCGCACAAGAAATGTCGGCAGCGGCCGATCGGCTCTTCCCGGAAGCCGGGCTGATGATGCAGGCTGTCTGGTTCGACCCGACCGCCGACGCGGGCGGCGAGCCGCGCCTGTTGCTGGTCGTGCACCACCTCGTCGTGGACGGTGTCTCCTGGCGCACGCTGGTACCGGATCTCGTTGCGGCATGGGGACAGATCAGTGCCGGAGAACGTCCGTCGCTGCCACCGGTCGGCACCTCGTGGCGTCGCTGGACACATGGTCTGGTCGAGGCCGCCGCAACGCGGACGGGTGAGCTCGACCTGTGGCGCCGCATCCTCGAGGGCCCGGATCCGCTGCTCGGAACCCGCGCGCTCGATCCCGCCGTCGACGTGGCCGCCACGGTCGAGGAGGTGCAGGTACAGGTATCGGCGCAGATAACCGAATCGCTCCTGTCCGCCATCCCGGCGACCTATCGCGCCGGCGTCCACGATCCGATGCTGGCCGCGTTGGCGCTCGCGGTGCAGCGTTGGCGCGGCAATCGCGCCGATTCGGTACTGATCGGGCTGGAGGGGCACGGCCGGGAGGAAGACGTGGTCGGCGCGGACCTTTCGCGGACCGTCGGCTGGTTCACCAGTGTTTTCCCGGTGCGTTTCGACCTGTCCGGTATCGACATCGACGACGCGTTCGCGGCCGGTCCGGCCGCTGGTATCACGATCAAACGAGTCAAGGAACAGTTGCGCGCGATACCCGACCACGGTATGGGATTCGGGCTCCTGCGATACCTCGATCCCGCTACCGCAGCGAGCCTGCGTGAGTTCCCGGCCCCGCAGATCAGCTTCAACTATCTGGGCCGCGTCGACGCGGCGGTTCCCCAGGGACCGTGGCTTCCGATCGCCGGACCTGATGCGCTGGGCGCCACCCACAACGACGACATGCCCGCCGGTGCCGTGCTCGCCGTCGACGCACGCACCGAGGACAGCCCGGCCGGGCCGCGACTGACCGCGACCTTGTCGTATCCGACCGGCCTGCTCACCAGGGCGGCGGTGCAGGAATTGGCCGGGTACTGGACACGGGCGATGATCGCCCTCGCCACCCACGCAGAGAGCCCCGCCGCCGGTGGACTGACACCGTCGGATCTGGACCTGGTTCGGGCCAGCCAGACAGACATCGATGCGTGGGAGCACCAGTTCCCGACCCTCACCGATGTCTGGTCGCTGACCCCACTACAAACGGGGCTGCTGTTCCATTCCCGTCTAGCCGCGCACGGCATCGATTTCTACACCGTGCAGATGTCTCTCGACTTGCGCGGACACGTACAAGCGGATCGAATCCGGCGTGCGGGACAGGCACTGATCGATCGGCATCCGAACCTGCGCACCGCAGTCGTCGAACGTGATGACGACCCCGTCCAGATCGTGCTCGAACACGCGACCCTGCCCTTTGCCGAGGACGTCCTCGACCGATCGGATGGCGCGACCACGCAGCGCATGACCGAACTGGCCGGGATCGACCGCACCACACCGTTCGACATGGGCACGCCACCCTTGGTTCGCTTTCGATTGATCACGGTCGCCGACGACCACTGCCGCTTGGTGATCACCGCCCACCATTTCGTCCTCGACGGATGGTCGATGCCGCTGCTGATTCGGGAGTTACTGACGCTCTACGCCATCGATGGGGATGGCTCGGCGTTGCCCCCGGCGCCGCCCTATCGTGAGTTCCTGTCCTGGCTCGCCCGCCGCGACCACACAGCGGCCCAGCAAGCATGGTCGAAAGCTCTTGCCGGACTGGAAGAATCGACCCTGATCGCACCGGCGGCCGACGCACACACACAGTCGCTCACCACACCTCCGACCGTCACTGTGTCAGTCGAGTTGCCCGCGTCTGCCACCGCGGCGATCAATGACCTGTCGCGGGAGCGCGGAATCACGGTGAACACGATCGTGCAATCGGCCTGGGCGATCCTGCTGTCGATATCGACCGGCCGCCGCGATGTCGTCTTCGGGACCACGGTGTCGGGGAGGCCCGGCGAGGTAACCGGGGTCGAATCGATGATCGGACTGTTCATCAACACCGTGCCGGTCCGGGTGCGACTCGATCCCACTGAATCATTGTCCGGACTGCTCAGCCGCGTGCAGGCGCAGCACGCCGCGGTGCTGGATCACCAGCATCTCGGTCTGGCCGATATTCAGCAGGCGGCCGAACTCGGCACACTCTTCGACACCATGACGGTCTTCGAGTCCTACCCGATCGAGCAGCGGGAGTTGCTGCACACCACCGACATCGCCGGAATGCGGGTGAGCGACCTGCACGCCACCGACGACACGCATTACCCGTTGATCCTGCTGGCGATCCCCGGAGAACGGCTCCGGCTCGAGGTGAAGGGCCTGACCGCGACCTTCGATCGCCCTGCGCTCGAACGGATCTCCCAACGACTGGTCCGGGTTCTGGAAGCCTTCGCCGCAACTCCCGACCTACCGAATGCGCGGCTCGATGTGCTGTCCGAGCCGGAGCTGGCCGCGATGACCGCCACGAAGCCGAACCGAATCGAACCGAGAACATTGGCGTCGCTGCTGGCATCCGCCGCGCAGGCCGATCCCGACGGGATCGCGCTGTCCGCGAGTGGGATCGAGCTTTCCTACCGCGATCTCGACGAGCGGTCCAATCGGCTGGCCCGGCTGCTGATTCACCATCAGATCGGTCCGGAAGACGTTGTCGCGGTGGGTATCCGGCGTTCGCTGGAATCGGTGCTGGCCGTATGGGCGATCGCCAAGGCCGGCGCGGCCTTCATGCCGACCGATCCGACCTATCCCGCGGATCGGATCGCGCACATGGTGGCCGACTCGGGGGCCACCGTCGGCCTGACCGTCAGCTCGACGCACGAGACGCTGCCGGAGTCGGTGAAGTGGTTGATCCTCGACGACCCGGCATCGGTCGATGGGTCAGCGTCGATGTCGGCGGCACCGGTCACCGACGAGGAGCGAGTGCGCCCTCTCCACGTCGACCACCCCGCGTATCTGATCTACACCTCCGGCTCCACCGGACTCCCCAAGGGCGTCGCCGTCACCCATCGCGGTCTGGCGAACCTGGTCCTGGCCCAACAAGAACGGCTCGGCCTCACCTCCTCGGCACGCGTGTTGCATTGCGCCTCACCCAGTTTCGACGCCGCGGTATTCGAGCTGTTGATGGCATTCGGATCCAGCGCCCAGCTGGTGGTATCGCCGCCCACCGTGTTCGGCGGCGACGAACTCGCCAACCTGATCAGCAGCCATCAGGTCTCGCACATGGTGATCACCCCCACCGCCTTGGCGACCATGGACCCGGTCGACCTGGAATGCGTGCGAGTCCTCGCAGTGGCAGGCGAAGCGGTCGGATCGGAACTCATCACCAGGTGGTCTGTCGGCCGGGAGATGCTGAACCTGTACGGGCCGACCGAGTCCACGATCTGGGCGACCGGCACCGATGCGATCGCAGCGGGCGAGTCCGTATCGATCGGAACCGAGGTGCGTGGCACCACAGTGCACGTTCTCGACAGTTGGCTCCGGCGGGTCCCGCTCGGCGTGACAGGTGAGCTGTACTTGGCCGGGCCCAGCCTCGCCCGGGGATACCACCGGCGACCGGCCCTGACCGGCACGCGGTTCGTCGCGAATCCGTTCGACAACGGTGCACGGATGTACCGGACCGGTGACCTCGTCCGCTGGACGACGGCCGGCGAACTCGAGTACGTCGGACGCTCGGACCTCCAGGTGAAGGTCCGTGGGGTCCGGATCGAACTCGGCGAGGTCGACGCCGCCCTCACCGCTCATGCCGGGGTCGATTTCGCGGTGACCATCGGCCACGAGGCCCAGCCCGGCACCACCGTGCTGGCAGCCTACGTCGTCCTCGCCGATGATCGCGCTCCCGATCTGGGAGAGCTGCGCAAGTTCCTGTCCACCCGGCTGCCCGTCCATATGCTGCCCGCGTCGATCACGGTGCTCGACGCGATTCCACGGACACTCACCGGAAAACTGGACCGCAGGGCACTGCCCGAACCGATACTTCTGCCGACACCGTTCCGGGCGCCGATGACACCGATCGAGAGAAGTGTCGCCGACGCGTTCGCCCAGGTCCTGGATACCCCCAAGGTCGGGTTGGACGATGATTTCTACCAACTGGGCGGTAATTCCCTGCTCGCCACCCGCGTCGTGGACCAGCTTCGACGCGAACTCGACACCGACGTGGCGGTGCTGTGGATGTTCACCGAACGCACGGTCGAACAGCTGGCGCGGCGGATCGTCACCGCGGCGGCCATGCCCGGCATGGGTTCGGTCGATTCCGCCGGCACGCCACTGGCCGTACAGCTGCCGATCCGCACCGAGGGTGAGCTGCCACCGCTGTTCTGCATTCACCCGGCCTCGGGGCTGGCCTGGTCCTATGCCGGTCTGTCCCAGCTCATGACGCCCGGCAGACCGATCTATGGGCTGCAGTCCCCCGAGCTGACCGGCGACGGGGACCCACCCGAGTCGATCGACGCGTACGCCGACCGCTATGTGCGCGAGATCCGGGCCCGCCAACCGCACGGACCATACAACGTGCTCGGATGGTCATTCGGCGGCTTCATCGCCCATGCCGTGGCAGCACGGCTGCAACAGCAGGGTGAATCCGTTGCCCTACTCGCGGTGCTCGACGCCGATCTCGCGGTGCGTGATGCCGATCCGGGCGCGCCACTCACGCCCGGCGAGTTCGTCCACGAGTTCGGCGCGACCCTCGGCTTCGAGTCGATCCCGGCACAGATGTCAGCCACCGAGGCCGCTGCGCTGATCAACAATTCGATCGGTGGACAGCTCGTCGAACCGATCCATATCGAGCGGCTGGCCGACTCCTACAATCGATCGGCTCGGCTGGTCGCCGGTTATCTGCCGCCGGTCTTCGACGGAAACCTGCTGTACTTCACCGCCCTTCGGGATGCCGACGACCCCGACCGGGGCGTCGGCAATTGGCGGCCCTTCGTCACCGGCTTCCTGCGCAATGTCGTGGTCGATACCGACCACGACGCGATGACCACCCCGCAAGTGCTTCCCGAGATCGCCACGGTGGTCGACAGTTATCTCTCGATCGTGCCTGAGAAATCGTGACTACGACCAATCCCGAACGGTCCACGCTCGGGCAATGGTGGGTACTGACGCGTCGATTGATCGCACCCTCGTTGCGCAACGGCGAGATCGCGTTGTCGATCATCACGCCGGTGGTGTTCACCCTCGGGTTCTATGTCCCGCTGAACTTGGTGATGACGGTCTTCGGGCACGGACTCAGTAGCTACGCGCAATTTCTCATGCCGATGATCGTGTTGCAGGCGATCGCGTTCACCTCGATCGCTGCCGCGTTCCGGGCGGCCTCCGACGCGACAGGGGGGATCAATCGCAGGTTCGCCACCATGCCGATCGGCGTCGCGACGCCGCTGGCAGCACGAATGTCGGCCAATATGCTCCGCTGCGGCGTCGCGTTGATCGCCGCGATCGTGTGCGGATACGTGATCGGGTTCCGCTTCGACCGCGGTCCTGTTCCGGCGATCGGTTTCTGTCTGTTCGCGATGCTCGTCGGTGCGGCGCTCTCGCTCGGAGCCGATGTGCTCGGGACGATCTCGAAGAGTCCGGAGGCAACCACACAGGCGCTCACGCTCCCGCAATTGATTCTCGGCATGCTCTCCGTCGGGTTCGCGCCGGCACAACAATTCCCGCAGTGGATTCAGCCCTTCGTGCGAAATCAGCCGATCTCGCAGTTCGCGTCCGCGCTACGCGTTCTCGCCGGCGATACCACCGCCGGTGTCGCCGCGGTCACGTGGTCGGTGATGGGTCCACCGCTGGCCTGGGCTGTCGGATTGATCGTGGTCTTCGTGCCGGTGGCGACGTTTCTGATAGCGAGAAGGCCGTGATGGCGTCACTGAGTATCGAGTCCGAACCCGCACTGACATCGGCGCGGCGATTTCCGTCACCGTCGCATTCGCGGTTGCGGCGGGAGAATTCGATCCACGCTCTGATCGTGCAGACGCTCGTCCAAACTCGGCAGTTGTTGCTGCGCTGGTCCCGCGATCCGATCATGGTCTTACAGGCGCTGGTCTTCCCTGCTTTGCTACTCGTGATTCTCAATACCGTCCTGGGCCGACAGATCTCGGCCTTCGCGGGAAACAATGCCCTCTACGGTTCGGTGCCGATGGTGACACTTGTCGCGGCGATGTCAGGAGCCACCGCCGGTGCTGTCTCACTCGGCCGCGATCGTGACAACGGCTGGCTGGCTCGACTCTGGGTCCTGCCGGTACATCGCGCATCGGGGCTATCGGCGCGGATCGCCGCGGAAATCGTGCGGATCGCGGTCACCACGCTCGTGATCGCGGGCACGGGTCTCGCGCTCGGGTTCCGTTTCCAGCAGGGTATTCCCGCCGCGGTGGCTTGGCTGCTCGTGCCGGTGTTGTTCGGCGCGGCGTACGCCACATTCGTTACGGCTATCGCGGTACACACCGCCGAAACCACCCTGGTGGTGGAGGGCGTGACCCTGATCAGTTCGCTGCTGATGTTCTTCTGCACGGGATTCGTACCGCTGGCCGCGTATCCGCAGTGGGCTCAACCGCTGGTCGAACACCAGCCGATGACCTATGCGATCGAGACGATGCGCGGTTTGGCCCTCGGTGGTGAGGTGCGGGGGCCGCTGACCGGAATCGCCCTGTGGACGGTGGGCGCGATCGCGGTATTCGCCATCCCCGCCGTCCGTGGCTATCGGCGCGCGTCCCGGCGCTGATCGGTGATCACCCCGGAAATCGACGCGGTCGCCGCAACTTCTCCATCGAGTGTGTTGCGGCGACCGCTCTACCGGGATGCGGTTCAGTCCTCGTAGGCATCCAGGGGCGGGCACGAACACACCAGATTGCGGTCACCGAACGCACCGTCGATGCGCCGCACCGACGGCCACACCTTCGGGCGGGCATGGCCGACCCCGCGCGGATACACCGCGGTCTCACGGCTGTAGGGGTGCTCCCACTCGGCGACCAGGCTGGCCGCGGTGTGCGGTGCGCCGCGCAGCGGGTTGTCGGTCACCGGCCACACCCCGGCGGCCACCTGGTCGATCTCGCCACGGATGGCGATCATGGCGGCGATGAACTCGTCGATCTCCTCGAGGTTCTCGCTCTCGGTGGGTTCCACCATCAAGGTGCCCGCGACCGGGAAACTCATCGTCGGCGCGTGGAAACCGTAGTCGGCCAGCCGCTTGGCCACGTCGTCGACGGTGACGCCGGTCTGCTTGGTGATCTCGCGCAGATCCAGGATGCACTCGTGGGCGACCATGCCGTTCTCGCCGGTGTAGAGCACCGGGAAGAAGGCGTCGAGGCGGCGGGCGATGTAGTTGGCCGATGCGATCGCGGTCAGGGTCGCCGCGCGCAGGCCCTCGGCGCCCATCATGCGAATGTAGGCCCAGGTGATCGGCAGGATCGAAGCGGAGCCGTAGTTGGCCGCCGACACCGCGTGCGAACCGGCTTCCAGCGGGTCACCGGGCAGGTACTGCGCCAGGTGCGCGCCGACCGCGACCGGGCCCACGCCGGGACCGCCGCCGCCGTGCGGGATACAGAAGGTCTTGTGCAGATTCAGGTGGCTCACATCGCCGCCGAACCTGCCCGGACGGGCAAGGCCGACAAGGGCATTGAGGTTCGCGCCGTCGACGTACACCTGGCCACCCGCATCGTGCACGAGCGCGCACAGCTCGGCGACCTCGTGCTCGTAGACGCCGTGGGTGGACGGGTAGGTGATCATGATGCAGGCCAGCCGGTCGGCGTGGTCGGCGATCTTGGCGCGCAGGTCGTCGAGGTCGACGTCACCGTTCGCGCGGCACTTCACCACCTCGACGCGCATGCCGACCATCGCCGCCGAGGCCGCGTTGGTGCCGTGCGCGCTGGAGGGAATCAGGCAGGTGTCGCGGTGGTCGTCGCCACGATCGAGGTGGTAGCGGCGGATCGCGAGCAGGCCCGCGTACTCGCCCTGGCTACCGGCGTTGGGCTGCAGGCTCACCGCGTCGTAGCCGGTGATCTCGGCCAGCCACTGCTCGAGGTTGCCGATCAGCTTGCGGATACCCGGGGTGTCCTCGGTGGGCGCGAAGGGGTGCAAGCGGGCGAATCCGGGCCAGGTGATCGGCTCCATCTCCGCGGTGGCGTTGAGCTTCATCGTGCATGAACCGAGCGGAATCATGCTGCGGTCCAAGGCGATGTCCTTGTCCGAGAGCGCGCGCAGGTAGCGCAGCATGGCGGTCTCGGTGTGGTGGCGGGTGAACGCCGGGTGGGTCAGGTAGTCCGAGGTGCGCGTCTCGACCGTGGTGAGCTCGGTGCCCGTGCCCGCGTCGGGAGTCAGTGCGGTGCCGAAGGATTCGACCACGGCGGCGACATGCGCGTCGGTGGTGGCCTCGTCGCAGGCGATCGCGACATGGTCCGCGTCGACCAGGCGCAGGTTGATGCCCTTCGACTTCGCCTTGGCGACAACGGCTTCCGCACCACCGGGCACGTGAGCGAGCACCGTGTCGAAGAAGGCGCCGTGCACGAGGGCGCCACCGAGACCGGTCGCGACAGCGGCGGCGTGCTCGTGCACCCGGCGTGCGATGGCGCGCAGCCCGTTGGCACCGTGGTAGCTCGCATACATCGCGGCGACGATGGCCAGCAGCACCTGGGCGGTACAGATATTGGAGGTGGCCTTCTCCCGACGGATGTGCTGCTCACGCGTCTGCAGCGCCAGCCGATACGCGGGCGCGCCGTCGGCATCGACGGACACACCGACCAGGCGGCCGGGCAGCTGACGAGCGAAGGCGGTACGCACGGCGAGGTAACCCGCGTGCGGGCCACCGAAGCCCATCGGCACACCGAAGCGCTGGGTGGTGCCGAAGCAGACATCGGCGCCCTGGTCGCCAGGCGGGGTGGCCAGCGTCATGGCGAGCAGATCGGCGCCCGCGGCGACCAGCGCGCCACGCTCGTGGGCGGCGGCGAACAGCGAGGTCCAGTCGACGATGCGGCCCGACGCGCCCGGCGTCTGCACGATCACGCCGAAGAACTCGCCCTCGGGCAGCACACTGGTGGGCAGGTCGGCCTCGACGATCTCGATGCCGAGCGGCTCGGCCCTGGTGCCGATGATGGTCTTGGTCTGCGGGAACAGGTCGGCGTCGATCAGGAGCCGGTTCGACTTCGACTTGCCCGCGCGGCGCAGCAGCGTCATCGCCTCGGCCGCGGCGGTGGCCTCGTCGAGCATGGAGGCGTTCGCGACGTCCATGCCGGTCAGATCCGACACCATGGTCTGGAAGTTGAGCAGCGCCTCGAGCCTGCCCTGGCTGATCTCGGGCTGGTACGGGGTGTAGGCGGTGTACCAGGCGGGGTTCTCGAGCAGATTGCGCACCAGCACCGGCGGGGTGAGGGTGTCGTAGTAGCCGAGGCCGATCATCGAGGTGGCGACGGTGTTCGCGTGCGCCAGCGCGGCCAGTTCCTCGAGCACCTCGTGCTCGGAGGCGGGCGCGGGCAGTGCGCCGAGGCCGGACTCGTCGAGGATCGTGGCGGGCAGCGCCGTGGTCGCGAGTGCGTCGATGGACTCGACGCCGATGGTCGCGAGGATCCGGGCGAGTTCGTCGGAATCGGGTCCGATGTGGCGGTCGGCGAACGAACGGGTCACGGGCAGCTCCAGGTCGGGCGGGTCGACCTCGTGGTCGACGGGTACCAGCCCTCCCCCTCTGTCTGTGCGCCTGAGAGATTCGGAAACCCGGTCCCCCGAAATGGGTAAGACCGTGTCCCTTTCCCCGTGGGCGGGCAGCCGGATGCCACCGCTTTCCAGAGGCGTCGAATCACCGTGCGGTCCCTGTTGCCTGAGAGATTGACGGGGAGGTGCTGCTCCTTCGGCGCCCCGATTCTCGCGAACCGAGGACTCTCCCGCACGGCGGCGACGCCCGTCCAGTCTAATGGCAGACAAACCCCCGCAGCACCACCGCGACCCCGCTCAGGGTGTAGCGCTCGTCACCCACACGCACTACAGGCTGGTGGGGTCGCCGAACACGGCTCCGCTGTCGTCGACTTGGGGTGTTCTGGTTTGCACGTAGGTGTATTGGCGGATGGTGACCGGGCCCACGCAGTTGTCGACTTTGATGTGGAAGTCGCGGGTCACGATCCGCACGGTCTCGCCCGGGATGAGCGGCTTGCCCTCCCCGATATCGACGTTGGTGATGTCGCCGGGTTGCAGTTCCAATTCCAGGAACAGACCCGGGTCCAACAGGATGGACGGGAGGATGCCGTTGAACTCCTGCACCTGGGCCGATTCGAACTCCTGGGATTGCCCGGATTCCTGCGTCTGGGACTGCACCGACTCGCCGGAACTCGACCGCTCGACGGTCTCCGACTGCGCCTGCTCCGTCGCCTGCCGCTGCGCCTGCTCCGTCGCGTAGTTCTGCTGCGGCCCCTCGAGCCCGAATTCGGTAGTGGGATCGATGCCGGGGGTCACGGCACCGATTTTGGCCGCACAGCCGACGGAGTATCCGGTCTTGAGCACGCCCTCGGCCTGCCCGTCGAGCCGTCCGTACGCGACGGTGGAGACCAACGCTTCCCGGCTGGTGGGGACGCTGTTCAACGGCGCGATTCGATTGATGACCTCATCGTGGGTGCCGACGGTGAAACTGCCCATATCCGACTCGAAAGTCTTCTCGTGCGGTGGCAGATTGACGCTATCGGCATGTGCGGTCGGCTGCGACAGAATGGCCAGCGCTGAGGCGATGAAACTCACTCTCCAGATGATTCGCAACATGACCCCGGACACTAGTGAATCCGACGGCTGTTTCCCCTGCGTCGCGCGGGCGCGTGTCCCGACCGATGCGGCTTCTTGTTCCCTCGTTCATCCGGCACCACACCGGTTCGAGCAGGTGATGCGGTCAGCGCTCGTGACTACCCGGTCTTGCGGTTCTCCCGAACCTTGCGGCGGAAGGACAGTTCGTCCTCGGGACGGTCGGTGATCGCGGTGGCCCGCTCGGCGGGGAAATCCGCGATCGCGCCGGTCAGTTCCCGCATCGCGCCACCCACGGCGATGCCGAAGACGCCCTGGCCGCCCTGCAGTAAATCGACCACTTCCTCGGGCGAGGAGCACTCGTACACCGAGGTTCCGTCGGAGAACAGGGTGATCCCGGCGAGATCGCCGACGCCACGACTGCGCAGGTGATCGACGGCGATCCGGATGTTCTGTAAAGAGATGCCCGCGTCCAGCAGCCGCTTCACGATCTTGAGGACAAGGATGTCCTTGAACGAGTACAGCCGCTGACTGCCCGACCCCGCCGCACCACGAATCGATGGCACGACCAGCCCGGTACGGGCCCAATAATCGAGCTGACGGTAGGTGATACCGGCGACCTGGCAGGCGCTCGGCACCCGGTAGCCGACCAGATCATCCGGAACCGAGTCGTCCGGGAACAAGCCAGGCTGTACGACATCCTGCGTTTGTTCTTCCACTGATCGCTCCTTCTGCCGACGTTCTCGGGTCGGAGTCACGACGGATGTTGCCCGACTTTCGAGGTTACTCCTGCCATTGTCGGACCTGCGGTGCAGTCGCACCAAGCACCAAACGCCGCGATTCCCTGGACCTCTACTTAAGGTTTAGAAGATCGTGATCAGCTGTCGGTCGCCTTGAAGTCGTCGGGCGAAACCGACTCGAGGAACTCCTTGAACTTCTCCACCTCGTCCTCCCGCTCGTCGGGCATCACCAGTCCCGCCTCGGCGAGGACCGGTTCCTCGGCGTAGATCGGGCACCCCACGCGCAAGGCGATCGCCACCGAGTCGGAAGGTCGCGCCGAGACCCGCAGGTCGCCGTCGAAGACCAGGTCGGCGTAGAAGGTGCCCTCCTGCAGATCCACGATCCGCACTTCCTTGAGTGTGTGTCCCAGCTCCGTGATCAGAATCTTGATCAGATCGTGAGTGAGCGGACGGATCGGCGTGACCCCCTCCTGCTCGAGCACGATCGCGGTGGCCTCGGCCTGCCCGATCCAGATCGGCAGATACCGCTCCCCCGAAGCCTCCCGCAGCAGCAGCACGGGCTGGTTCTGTGGCTGCTCCACACGGATGCCGATAACACGCATCTCGCTCATGAGTAAGTCCTGCCTCCCATACTCGGCCGCCGGCCGGCACGACAGCTGCACAGCTCGCCGTATCAACGAGTCTAGGCGAATTCTGGGGCGCGGAAGGAAGACGTTCGAGCCGAAATCGGTGTGTAGCCGGGGCGATACCTGATCACCCGGCCGGGTGTGTCAGCCGCCGAGGGCCGTGCGTACCGCGGCTTTCACCAGTGCGGCGTGCAGGTTCAGCGATAGTGCCGCGAGTTCGCGGACGGTCTCTTCCGCGCGTGCGCGCGCGTCGGCATCGCGACTCTTCGCGATGGGCGCGGCGATCTGTGCGATCAGCGCTGCCTCACGGTCGGCGGCCAGTTTGAAGGCACGCAGATGACGGGCTTCCAAGCCGAATTCGGCCATCGCTTTCGCGGCGTGTGCGAGCGTCACCGCATCGGACTCGAAGAATCCGCCGGCGCCGGGGACGATGAGTCCCGCGCGCAGCAGATCGTCGAGGAAACGATCGTCGATATCGGCCTTGGCGAGCAGATCCGTCCTGGTGAGCCGCACGCCGACATCGACGCGCAGTTCCTCGGGCCTGATCTCACCGGGAACGATACCGAGGCGGCGCGGCACGGCCGGGCTCGCCGGCTCATCGTCGGCATCCGCGGAGCCGGACACACCGTGCCCGGCTTCCGCGGACCCGTGGTGGGAGTGCGCGCGGGCGCGCGCTTCACGCACGCCCATCGTCGCCGCACCACTGTCGATCGCTTCCAACTGCTCCTTGATCACCTTCAACGGCAGGTACTGATCGCGTTGGGCGGTCAGTACGAAACGCAGCCGTTCGTAGTCGGAAACCGAGAACCGCCGGTATCCCGACGGCGTCCGTTCCGGCCGGATCAGGCCCTCGGATTCGAGGAACCGGATCTTGGAGATGGTGATGTCAGGAAAATCTGGTCGCAGCAGGTCGAGTACGGAGCCGATCGACATTCCTCCGCGCGCCCACTGCGCCGCCCCTGTCACAGCACTGTGCCCTTCGCGGGCACCAGTACCGTTGGGGTCACCGCGACCCCGCGCCCGACGCCGATTCGTTCGCCTGCGCGCGCGGACCGGTCAGGAAGACCAGCCGGAACTTGCCGATCTGGACCTCGTCGCCGTTCTGCAGCTCCGAGGAGTCCACCGGCTCCCGGTTGACGTAGGTGCCGTTGAGGCTGCCCACATCGACGACCTGGAACGAGTCGTCGTCCTGACGGAACTCGGCATGCCGACGGCTGACGGTGACGTCGTCGAGAAAGATGTCACTGTCGGGATGGCGGCCGGCCGAAGTGGTCGGCTGATCCAGCAGGAAACGCGAGCCCGCGTTCGGGCCACGCTTGACCACCAGGAGGGCCGCGCCGGCCGGCAGGCCCTCGACGCCCTGAACCGGCTGTTCGCCGGTCGGCTCTGCGGAGCGCGACGCGTCGACCTCGTTGAGGAAGTCCGCGCGGAAGACCGACGTCGTCTCGGCCGCGGTTTCCCCGTAACCCGGGTCCCTGTTCTCGCTCACCGTTTCTCTCCTCCTCGAACCTGATTATCCATGCAAGCAGGTGCTGTATTCGGCGACACGACCGGCGCGATCACATCGCCAGGAAAGTTCCCGGCGTCGATTCCCCGACGTATCCGCTTGGCTTTGACCGTACCCTGCCGGGGCGTGCCCGTGCAGGGAGAACTGTGAAGGCTGCGTCAGCCCCCGATAACTCCTTGGTAACCCGCTGCATCCAGCAGTTCACCGAGGGCGGAATCCAGGGTTGCCTCGTCGTCGAACGCGAGCTCGAACAACCAGCCCGCGTCGTAGGGATCGGTGTTGAGCGTCTCCGGTGACTGCACCAGATCCTCGTTCACCGCAACGACTTTGCCGCTGAGCGGAGCGTAGATGTCGGACACGCTCTTGGTCGACTCGACCTCGGCGATGCTCTCGCCGATGGTCACATCCTTGTCGACGTCGGGCAGTTGGACGAACACGACGTCACCCAGCTGTGACTGGGCGTAATCGGTGATGCCGACACGGACCGCCGTGGGGCTGGTCCGCCGCACCCATTCGTGCTCTTCGGTGTAGCGCAGTTCCTCAGGGGTCCGGGTCACAGGACGTCCTTTCATCGTCGACGTTGCACGCAACAGTATCGACTAGCTCCCGCGGTGCGGCACAGGCGGTATCGATCGCGCGACCGCGACCGCCAGCCCGGCGTAGAGCACCCCGGTCCAGACGTAGAGTGCGGTACCCCAGATCAGAAGCGCCCAGCCGAAGGCCCACCCGAAACTCGCCCCCGCCCAGTCCATCTCCCCGGTCAGCATCCACGGCAGCGCCGCCATCAGCGCGAAGGTCGCCGCTTTCCCCAGGTAGATCACCTCCGGTGCGGGCAGCTCTCGCCGCTTGTACACCGAAAGGGTCGCGGTGAGTACCAGATCGCGTGCGATCAAGATCACCGCGAGCCACCAGGGCAGCAGACCGCGCGCGACGAAGGCCACCAGGGTGGTCACCAGGTACAGCCGGTCGACGAGCGGGTCGAGTATCGCGCCCAGCCGCGAGGACTGATCGAGCAGCCTGGCGAGCTTGCCGTCGAGGAAATCGGTGAAGCCACTGGCGATCAGCAGCGCGAACGCCCAGCCGTCGGCGTGGCGGACCAGCAGCAGCCACAGGAAGACGGGAATGCCGATCAGCCGCACAACGCTCAGCGCGTTCGGCACGGTCAGGATGCGGTCGCTGAACACGCCACCGGATTCGGTGTCGTGCGTGCCCGGCGTTCCTGATTCGGTTGCCACGCCCCTGCTTACCGCACCGACCCCTGCTCGCGCCATCCGGCCACGCCGAAACGCCGTCAACTCCGCTGCGTATCGAGCGTGGCACTGCTCACCATGCTGCGACCGGCTAACCTGGGCAGTCGTGTCCGACAGTGGTATTGATCTGCGCTCCTACGTCTCCGCCGAGGACGCCCGCGAGCGTGGCCGGGCTGCCAGGCAACGGGTGCCTGTCAGCGAGCGCGACCGTGCCGCGGAGAGTTCCGAGCGGCCGACGGTGCGCGAGTTCATCGATACCAGCAACCGTGGCCGGATCGAGCGGCTGATTCCGCTGCGGATCGGCCGGATGATCGCCTCGCCGTTCACCTTCTTCCGCGGCGCCGCGGGCCTGATGGCGGCCGACCTCGCCGCCGGACCTGACAGCGGTCTGGCCGCGCAGATCTGTGGTGACGCTCATGCCGCCAACTTCGGCCTCTACGGCACTCAACGTGGCGAAATCGTGATGGATATCAATGATTTCGACGAGACGGTCATGGGCCCGTGGGAGTGGGATCTGGAGCGCCTGGCGGCCAGCCTCGTGCTGGCCGGACGAGAAGGCGGCGTCGACGCCGACGATTGCCTGCGCGCGGCACGCGATGCCGCCCGTTCCTACCGGCACACCGTCGACGAATTGGCCGATATGCCGTTCATGCAGTCGTGGACCGCGTTGCCCGACGAGTCGATCCTGGCCAGCGCCAAAGCCGAGGACCTGCTCGACGACTTCAAGAAGGCCGCGAAGAAGGCACGCAAGAACACCAGCGCCAAAGTGGTGGCGAAGTGGACCGAGCACCTCGACGATCACGAGACCGATATCCGCAAGCATCGTTTCGTCAGCGACCCGCCCGTGCTGACTCCCGTTGACGCGCAGGTGTCGGAAGCGGTGATCGACGGCCTGGAACGCTACGCGAGCACCATCCGGGAGTCCCGGCGCAATCTGCTGGCCCGGTTCGCGGTCTCCGATGTGGCGTTTCGCATCGTCGGCACCGGCAGCGTCGGCCTGCACAGTTATGTGGCGCTGTTGCACGGTAACGACGGTGAGGCGGTGGTACTGCAGGTCAAGCAGGCGCGGCCGTCCGCACTCAGCCCGTTCCTGCCATCGACCGCGCCCCGCCACGAGGGCGAGCGGATCGTGGTCGGCGCGCGGACCGTGCAGTCCGAGACCGACATCCTGCTCGGTTGGACAACCATCGAGCTCGACGAATCGCTGCCGTTCATCGTGCGCCAGTTCCGCAATCTCAAGGGCAGTATCGACCCGGCGACGCTGTCGGCCGACGATCTCGACGACTACGGTCGACTCGCCGGTGCGCTGCTGGCGCGCGCGCATGCCCGCTCGCTGGATCCGCGCGCGCTCGCCGGCTATCTGGAAACCGATGACGACGATGACGACCGGTTCGAGGAATCGGTGGCACGCTTCGCGGTGCGTTACGCCGACCGCACCGAGGCCGATCACGCCGACCTCGTCGCCGCCGTCGCCGCGGGCACGTTCGACGCCGAACAGGATTGACCCAGCTACGATGTACGCCAACGGTTCTCGGCACAGTTCGCGTGTGCCGAGTGCCGCGCCAACGACCAACGAAGGGCGGTCTCCATGCTCGTGCGCGTGCAGAATGCGGCAGGCAGCGATGCCGAGGCGGCACTGATCGACTGGTTGCGAACATGGAAGGACCCGTCGAGCCCGCACGGCGTCGCCACGATCAACTGCAGCCTGTTCCACCAGGATCGGCTACACCAGTTCGACGCGGTGGTCTGGACCCCCACCAGTTGCGTGATCATCGAGGCGGAGACGTTCACCGCCCCGCAGGACGGCGTGCTGGAGATCCCGCTCAACGGCCCGTGGATGGTCTCCGGGGAGCTCGCCCAGTTCGCGGGTTCGGAGAAGTCGACGCCGCTGGAGCGGTCACGTGAGCACACCTTCGCCCTGCAGGACTATCTCGCCGCCCGCGGGCTCGGCCAGCGCGCGGTGCACGGCCTCGGCCTGATCGTGCCGATGCCCGGCGCCCAGATCGACGTGCACCAGGGTTGGAGCGACCCGAGCTTCGATGTGATCGTCACCGACGACCCGCACCGCCTCGAGATGTACTTCGAATTGCTGGCCGAGAAGGAACACAATCTCTGGACGGCCAACGACATCGCCATCGCGTTCCGCGGCCTCGGCATCCTGCCGTTCCTGCCCGCACCACAGGACCTGCTCAACGAGGGCTTCCTCGGCCCCATCGATGTGACGCTGTGGCACGGCGGGCCCACCCAGGCGGCCGCGGAGGCCTACGCCGAGGAGCAGGCCGAGCTCGAACGCCAAGCGCAGTCCCGGGGCATGGTCGCGCCGTGGTACAGCCCGTGGAAGCTGTATCCGCGGGTCGGCGGCGATCTCGATTTCGGCCGGGCGTTCCTGCGGATCACCCTCGCCCTCGGCATGATCGTGGCCATCGTGTGGGTGCTGTGGTTCCTGGTCACGGCGGTGCTCACCTACGGTCCGGCTTGAGCGGGGCCGGGCGGCAGTCGTCGCGTCCGTGATCGAACGACGTCGCACTGCCACCGTTGTCCGGGTGACGGCGATCGGCGCCGGTGCCGCACTCACCGCGGCGATTCCGTTGACGTTCCCCGCGCACGGCGGAGCGAGCGAGCTGGACTCCGTGGTGTCCGAGGACACCGTCTCCCCCGGCCTCGCGCAGGTGCTCGTCGCGCCGAGCAACGCGCCGGTGGTTGTGACGCTGCTCTTGGCCGCGTGTGCCTGGTTCGCGCTACGGCGGCAGTGGTGGCGGGCCGTGACCATGCTGGTGGTTCCCGAGATCGCGTTGGCGGTCAACACCTGGTTGCTGAAACCGCTGTGGGATCGCCGGCTGGACGACCATCTTGCCTATCCGAGCGGACACACCGTCCATATGGTCGCTGTCGCAACAACTTTCGCGTGCCTGGTGACCGACCTCCGGGCACGGATCGTAGTGGCGACGCTGACCGTGCTCGCACTGATCGCGATCACTCCCGGCATGGCCGAATTGGGATACCACCATCCCACCGATGTCCTCGGCGGGGCAGCGGCGGCGGCCGCGATGGCGATCGGCCTGTGCTGGATCTCCGATGCGCTACGTACCCGAAACCGCGCCTAGCCCGCCGCTGGACGGGCAAGGCGCGGCGCGCACGCTATCGGCGGTCGAAAACGCTGGCGTCGTGCAGCATCTCGGCGCGCAGCATCGTCTCGGGCACGCCCATCGCCTCCACCAGGGTCAGCGCGTCGGGACGCAGGCGGTCGACCAGTTCGTTGACCCCGCGCCGCACACCCTTGGCCCGCTCCACCGACATGAACCGGTGCATGATGTACCAGGCCAGGTTCTCCTCCAGCGAGGCGTAGACATAGAGGTCGCAGACTGTTTCAGCGAGGGCTTTCGCGTCCGGGTCCTCGATGGCGGCGATGCCGTCGACGAACTCCTCGAGCACGAGGCGGTCGATGTGCGCGGCGCCGGCGGCCAGGATGTGGTCCTGGGCGTTGTTGAATGCCTCGAACGGGCCGGTGTCGGCGGCGCGGGCGCGCAGCCGGTGCGCGGCGGTGCGCAGCAGGTAGTCCTCGCGGTCGGCGAACAACTGCAGCTGGACATCGCGTTTGGACAGGTCGCCCTCGTCGACGGTCTCGTCGTTGCGGTCGCGCAGGGTCTGGATCAGCTGACGCACACCGGAGCGTTTCCGCACCACGTCACCGGCCATGGTGGCGGCAAAACGCACCCAGCCGAGCGCGTCGAGGTCGCGGACCTCGTCGGAGTACGCCGTGAGCAGTTCCTTCGCCACGAGCTGGGTCAAGACGACATTGTCGCCTTCGAAGGTGGTGAACACGTCGGTGTCTGCCTTCAGCGTGACCAGGCGGTTCTCGGTGAGATAGCCCGCGCCGCCGCAGGCTTCGCGGCATTCCTGAATAGCCCGGGTGGCGTGGCGGGTCTGGGCGACCTTCAGACCTGCGGCACGTTTCTCCAGCGCTCGCTGTGAGCTCGGTTCGGTGTCTTGCCCGCGCTGGATCAGATCCATCCGGCGAACGAGGTCGTTCTGGGCGAAGGCCAGCGCGAACGACTTCGCCACCAATGGCAGCAGCCTGCGCTGATGGCTGCGGTAGTCCAGCAGCAGGGTTTCCTCGCCGGTGTCGGGGTCGGCGAACTGGCGGCGCGCCAGCGCGTACCGCACGGCGATACTCAGTGCCACCCGCGCGCCCGCGGCGCCCGCGCCACCGACGCTGACCCGGCCACGCACCAGCGTGCCGAGGGTCGTGAAGAAGCGGCGGCTCGGGTTCTCGATCTCGGAGCTGTAGGCGCCCTCCGGGGAGACGTCGGCGTAGCGGTTGAGCAGGTTCTCGCGCGGGATCCGCACCTGGTCGAAGACGATCCGGCCGTTGTCGACCCCCGGCAGCCCGCCCTTGAGGCCGTCGTCGTAGGTGGTCACGCCGGGCAGGTCCGCGCCGCGGTCGTCGCGGATCGGCACCAGCAGACAGTGCACGCCCTGACTCTCGCCGCCGACGATCAGCTGGGCGAACACCGCGGCCATCCGGGCATGAACCGCGGCGCCACCGATGTAGTCCTTGCGCGCCGACGGCGTCGGGGTGTTGATGACGAATTCCTGGGTGGCCGGATCGTAGGTGGCCGTGGTCTCCAGATCGGCGACATCGCTGCCGTGCCCCGACTCGGTCATCGCGAAGCAGCCGAGCAGATCGAGCGAGATCAGGCGCTTGATGAAGTCGCGGTGTCGTTCGGTGCCCAGGTTCTCCACCGCGCCACCGAACAACCCCCACTGCACACCGGATTTCACCCAGAGCGACAGGTCGGTGTAGGCCAGCATCTCGAGCCCGGTGACCGCACCGCCTGGGTCGCCGGTGCCGCCGTTCTCGGACCGGAAGCCGCGCTCGGGATAGCCCATGGTCGCGATGACGCGCATCTGGTCGAGCACGCGAGCCCTGGCCGCGTGGATGTCGAGTTCGGGGTCGTCGGTGAATTCCTCGCCGGCGAGCTGCGTGCGCGCCTGCTCCCTGACCGTGCGCCACGGTCCGTCCAGCGCTGCGCGCAGATGTTCTGCCGTCGTCGATGTGCCGGTAGCCATGGCTTCGACACTAGCCCGCCGACGAACAGTCACCCAGGCCCGAAACTCGGTTCGGGCCAAAGTCTTGCCAACCGATTGAACGCGCGTTTAATATATTGAACATGCGTTCAGTCGATCTCACTACCGCAGCCAGGATTCGCGATGCCGCGATCGAATTGTTCGGTGAGCAGGGCTTCGGTGTCGGAGTTCGGGCGATCGCCGCCGCAGCCGGCGTCTCGCCCGGCCTGGTGAACCATCACTTCGGTTCCAAGGACGGCCTGCGCGCGGTCTGCGACGATCGTGTGCTCGAGATCATCCGCGACGAGAAGCTGCGTGCGATCGCGGCACCGGGTCCCGCGGGGATGCTCACCGCGATGGCCGAGATCGAGATGTACGCCCCCCTGGTGGCCTACATGCTGCGTAGCTTCCAGGCCGGCGGCGCGCTCTCGGAGTCATTGCTCGAGCACATGATCACCGACGCGGAGCAGTACATGCAGACCGCCGTCGACGCGGGCAAGGTCAAGCCGAGTCGCAATCACGCGGCGCGCGCCCGCTACATCGTGCTCTGCCATGTCGGCGCCATGAACCTCTATCTGCAGATGCGCATGCAACGCGAAGGAAAACTCGACTACCGCAAGGCGATTCGTGAGCTCTCCGACGAGATCACCTTTCCGGCGCTCGAGCTCTACACCCAAGGATTGCTCACCGATTCCACCATGCTCGACACCCTTTTCGAGGAGTAGACGATGCCCAAACCCACCCCCGCCCGGGTCATCGATGTCGCGGACCTGCGAAAGACGTTCGGCCGCTTCACCGCGCTGGACGGACTCGACCTACATGTCGGTACCGGCGAAATCCACGGTTTCCTCGGTCCCAACGGCGCAGGCAAGTCCACCACCATCCGAATCCTGCTCGGCGTCCTGCGCGCGACCGGCGGCGAAGCCATGGTCTTCGGCCGTGACCCGTGGACCGATGCGGTCGAGCTGCATCGCCGGATCGCTTACGTCCCAGGCGATGTCACTCTGTGGCCGTCACTGTCGGGCGGCGAGACGATCGATCTACTCGCCCGCATGCGCGGCGGCCTGGACGAGGCACGGCGCGACGAGCTGATCGAACGCTTCGAGCTGGACCCGACCAAGAAGGCGCGTACCTATTCCAAGGGCAACCGGCAGAAAGTCGCACTGGTATCAGCGTTTTCGGCGAACGCGGACCTGTTGATCCTCGACGAACCGACATCGGGTCTCGACCCGCTGATGGAACAGGTCTTCCAGGACTGTGTGCGCGACGCTGCGGCGCGCGGCGCGACGGTACTGCTGTCGAGCCACATCCTGTCCGAGGTCGAGCACCTGTGCGACCGGGTAACGATCATCCGGGCGGGCCGCACGGTCGAATCCGGTTCACTCGACGACCTTCGCCACCTGAGCCGCACCGCCATCACCGCCGATCTGATCGGCGATCCCGGCGATCTCAGCGCGATGCCCGGTGTCGGCGATGTCGAACAGGACGGCTCGACGCTGCGCTGCCAGGTCGACGCCGACCATCTCGGCGCCCTGATCCGGGTACTCGGTGACGCGGGCGTTCGCAGCCTGACCAGCGCGCCGCCGACGCTGGAGGATCTGTTCCTGCGCCACTACCACGTCGACGACACCGAGACCGCCGAGAAGGTGCGGGCATGACCACTATCGCCGCTCTCCCCCGTTTCACCGGAACCTCGCGCACCGCAGGCGAATTCGCGGGCACCGGCCAGATGCTGCGCCTGTACCTGCGCCGCGACCGGGTGGTCGCCCCGCTGTGGTCGCTGCTGATCGGGTTGATGCCCGCGCTGCAGATCGTCTCGATCAGGGACATCTACACCACACCGCAACAGCTCGATCACTTCGCGGCGACCACGGCCGCGAGCCCGGCGCTGATCGCCATGTACGGACCGGTTTTCAGCTCGGCACTGGGTTCCATCGGCACGTGGAAGGCCGGCGCGATGTACGCGATGATCGCGATCGCCGCGGTACTCACGGTGATCCGTCACACCAGGGTCGAGGAGGAGACCGGGCGCGCGGAACTGGTCGGCGCTACCAGCATCGGCCGGTTCGCCGGCCTCACCGGAGCACTTCTGCTCACCTTCGGCGCATCGGCGGTCGCCGGAATCGCTTGCGCCGCTTCACTGATGGCCACCGATCTGCCTGTCGCGGGTTCGGTCGCCTTCGGTGCCGCGCTCGCCGCATCCGGTGTCGTCTGGGGTGCGGTGGCGGCCGTCGCCGCTCAGGTCAGCACCGGCGCCCGGCTCGCCCGTGGCATCGCGCTCGGCAGCTTGGGCGCCGCGTTCGCGGTGCGTGCGGTCGGTGACGCGGGAAATGGTGTGCTGTCGTGGTTTTCGCCGCTGGGCTGGTGCTTGCAGGTCCGTCCGTTCGCCGACGAACGCTGGTGGGCGCTCGTGCCGTTGGCCGCCCTCGGTACCGGCGCGACCCTGCTCGCCTATCGGTTGTTGCGGACCCGCGATATCGGTGCGGGCCTGCTGGCCGAGCGCCCCGGACCGGCCACCGCGGGCACGTCACTGACGGGTCCGGTGGGTCTGGCCTGGCGATTGCAGCGGGGTTCGCTCGTCGCCTGGACGACCGGATTCGCCCTGTACGGCCTACTCATCGGCGGCGCGGTGAACAGCATCGGCGGCATGCTCGACGACAGCGGCACCCTGCAGGACGTGGTCACCTCAATGGGCGGGTCGGCTGATCTGGAGAAGTCGTTCATCGCCTACGCCGTCACCATGCTGGCCGCCGCGGCCGCCGCCTACTCGGTCTCGGCGGTGCTGCGGCTGCACGAGGAGGAGAACTCGGGCCGCGCCGAGACGGTCCTGGCCGCCGCGGTGGGGCGCGTGCGTTATGCGTCGAGCCACCTGCTGTTCGCGATCGGCGGACCCGTCGTGACACTGCTGGCCGCCAGCCTCGCCATCGGAATCGTCTGGGGTGCGACAGATGGCGACCTCCCCGGCAAAGTCGGCGAATCCTTGGGCGCGGTCGCGGTGCAGCTGCCCGCGGTCTGGGTGATCACCGCCATCGCGATGCTGCTGTTCGGCGCCCTGCCGAAGTACGCGGCGCTTGCCTGGGGCGTACTGAGCGCGATGATCGTGATTTTCCTGCTCGGCTCGCTGGGCAGCTTCTCCCAGTGGATCCTCGATCTGGTCCCCTTCGTCCACCCGCCGAAGCTGCCGGGCGCGGCGTTCGACATCGCACCGATCGCCTACCTGACGGTTTTCGCCGGAGCGGGAATCCTTGTGGGACTCATGGCCTTCCGCCGCCGCGACCTGCGCTGACGGTGGGCGTGTACTGAAGCCGGGGTGGTGAGTTCGACTCACCACCGCGGCTTCAGTACGCGCCGTCGCCGCGGGTGACCACCCCGATGGTGCGCGCGATCAACGCCAGATCCAGCACCATCGACCAGTTCTCGACATAGGACAGGTCGAGCCGCACCGAATCCTCGGGCGACAGATCCGACCGCCCGCTGACCTGCCACAGCCCGGTGACGCCCGGCTTCACCAGCAGCCGCCGTCGCATTTCCCCGTCATAGCTGTCGACCTCACGTTGCACCTGCGGGCGCGGGCCGACGACACTCATGTCCCCGCGCAGCACATTGAAGAACTGGGGCAACTCGTCGAGGCTGTACTTGCGCAGGAACCGGCCGACAGCGGTTACCCGCGGATCGTCTTTGACCTTGAAGAACAACGGATTCCCACCGTGGCGGTCGATGAGCGCCTCCACCGCGCTGTCGGCATCGACGAGCATGCTGCGGAACTTGATCATCCGGAACGGAATTCCGTCACGACCGATCCGTTCCGACAGGTAGAACACCGGTCCCGCACTCGTCATCCTCACCGCGATCGCGATGGCGGCCAGCATCGGCGCGATGAGGACCAACACAATCGCGGCAAAACACAAGTCGAACAACGCTTTACGACTCGACTTCGCGCGTCCGTAGCGCGGCGGGTCGATGTGCAGCATCGGCATTCCCGCGACAATCCGGTTGGTCAACCGACCCCCCGCGATATCGACGACACCGGGGGCCACGATCAGATCGACGCCCAGTGGATCCAATGCCCATGCCATTCGCCGCAATTCGGCGGGGCCCAGATGATCGGTCGCGGCCACGGCCACCGAATCGGCCCCACCGCGGCGGACCGCCTCGAGTACCGAGCGATCGTCCCCGAGCACCGACGGCCCGTCGGTCGTATCGAACTGCGCGCCGATCGATCCCGATGGCACGCATACGCCGACCACGCGGTAGCCCGAGCCGGGATCGCCGGTGAAGGCCGACGCCATCGCGTGCGCGGCCTCCGGCGAACCGACGACCAGCACCGCGGTGTGACACCGGCCTTGCGCGCGCCACCGTCGTAGCCGCCACCGCCACGCCAAGCGCCCAGCGACCAGTGCGAGCAGCCCGGCGGGCAACGCGATGGCGAGATAGCCACGCGCGACCTCCACCCGGAACAGCAGCGCCAGGATCGCGAGCACACCGAACAGCCGCAGCGTCGCCGACACCAGCCTGCGGAACTCCTCGCTGCCGGTGCCGACCACCTGCGGCGTCCGGCTGCCGTACCCGTGCAGCAGCGCCAGCCACCCGGCGGCCAAAGCCAGCGACACCACGGAGTAGCCGACCTCATACGGCAGCGGCCAGGCCAGCGGAGGCGCGGCAGGCCCGCCGAAGCGGATCACCTGCGCGGCCGCGACCGCCCCGAACACCGCGACCACATCGGTCACGACCAACCGCTGGACCAACGCGGTCTGCCAACTCTCGCGCTGCGTACGGCGCAGCGCTTGGACACCGTTGACAACATCGACGTCGCCAGTACCGGTGAGCTCGTAGCTCATGAACCCACACCTCCCCTTCGGGAGACGAATCGTTTCCCGATCCCCGCAGACCGGAACGCGGCCGTTGCGGCCGTCCTACTTCCGTCGATTCGATACCCGCCCGCTGATTGTTACAGACCCCGAGCAGGCATTCTTGCCGAAGACTCACCGCCGCAACGGATTCCAGTGGTTAGCCACATCACAGCGCGATGGGGCAGCTATCACCGAGTTGCTATTACCTTTCGCTATGAATGCAGGACAATCACCTTCATGAGTGATCGGCATCACAAAGAATGAGGAATGGTCGCGCTCGCCAGCGGTTTGCCGGTGCCGTATCGACCTGGTCGAACTTCGAAACATACCATGAATCTCTTTCTGCCCCGCACGTTTCGGGGCACCCCCTAGCGCCCGCGGCTGTAACGTCTCGGCCGGTCGATCCGACTTCCGGCATGACCGGCATGAGCCGTGACAGCTTGGGTGAACGTGCAAGAAGGTGGGGGCTCTAACGTGCAATGTCGACTCTGTGATTCCGAACGGCTCACGAGCGTGCTCGACCTGGGTGCTACTCCGCCGTGCGAGAGTTTCCTGGCCGTAGCGGAACTCGACCTGCCGGAGTCGACGTATCCGCTGCACCTGCGGCTGTGTGAGGACTGCCTGCTGCTGCAGATCCCGGCGCTGATCACCCCCGAGGACACCTTCACCGAGTACGCGTATTTCTCCTCGTTCTCCGACAGCTGGGTCCGGCACGCCGAGCAGTTCGTCACCACCACCGCCGAGCGACTCGGCCTCGGCCCCGATTCGTTCGTCGTCGAGGTGGCCAGCAACGACGGCTATCTGCTGCGGCACGCGGTCGCCCGTGGCATCCGCTGCCTCGGTATCGAGCCGTCGGTCAACGTCGGCCTGGCCGCCCGCGAGGTCGGCGTGCCGACGGAAACAGCGTTCCTGGAACAGGATTCGGCCGCACGGATCCGCGCCGAGCACGGCCCGGCCGACCTGGTGGTCGCCAACAACGTCTACGCCCACGTGCCCGACCTGCGCGGGTTCACCCACGCGCTGCGCACCCTGCTCAGCGACGACGGCTGGTGCAGCATCGAAGTGCATCACGCGCTGAACCTGGTCCAGCTCGGCCAGTTCGACACCATCTATCACGAGCATTTCCAGTACTACACCGTCCATTCGGCGCAGCGCGCGCTGGCGATCGCCGGCCTGACTGTCGTCGATGTGGAACTCCTGGCAACCCACGGCGGCTCGATCCGGCTGTGGGCACGCCCCGACGCCGTCGCCGAACCGAGTGCCAGGGTCGCCGAGGTCCTCGACCTCGAGCGGGCGGCGGGCCTGCACGAGCCCGCCGGTTACGCCGCGCTCGGCGCCCGCGCGGAGTCGGTCCGCCAGGAGCTGCTGCGTTTCCTGCTCGACTGCCGCGCGGCGGGCAAGCGGGTGGTCGGCTACGGCGCGCCGGGCAAGGGCAACACCCTGCTCAACTACTGCGGTATCCGGCCCGACCTGCTCGAGTACACCGTGGACCGCAACCCTTACAAGCACGGCCGATTCACCCCCGGCACCCGGATCCCGATCCATCCGCCGGAGCGCATCGACGCCGACCGGCCCGATGTGGTGCTGGTCCTGCCGTGGAATCTCGAAACCGAGATCACCGCCCAACTCAGCCAGGTCGCTGAGTGGGGTGGCGAACTGATCTATCCGCTGCCGGTGCTGCATCGCGGCACGACAATCAGCGAACCGGTCGCGGCCGGCGCACACTCCGAAGGAAAGTGAACGAACTGATGAAGGTCGTACTGTTCTGCGGCGGATACGGCATGCGCATGCGCGGCGGATCCGACGACGTCGTCCCCAAGCCGATGCAGTTGGTCGGCCCGCGCCCGCTGCTGTGGCACGTGATGCGCTACTACGCGCACTACGGCCACAAGGAGTTCGTCCTGTGTCTGGGCTACGGCGCCGAACACATCAAGAACTTCTTCCTCACCTACCAGGAGTCGGCGTCCAACGACTTCGTGATCCGCAACGGTGCGGTGGAACTGCTCGGCAGTGACATCAGCGACTGGTCGATCACCTTCGTCGACACCGGCGTCGAATCCGCGATCGGGGAGCGCCTGCGCCGCGTGCGCGAGCACCTCGACGGCGACGAGTACTTCCTGGCCAACTACGCCGACGTCCTCACCGACGCACCACTGGACACCATGATCGAACGCTTCCGCGCCTCGGGTGCGGCCGCGTCGATGATGGTGGTGCCACCGCAGTCCTCGTTCCACTGCGTCGACATCTCACCGACGGGCGAGGTGAAGGACATCGTGCCGGTGGCGCAGATGCCCCTGTGGGAGAACGGCGGATACTTCGTACTCAGCCAGGAGATCTTCGATCTCCTGCCGCCGGGCGGCGATCTGGTGGCCGACGCGTGCGGCGCCCTCGCCGGGCAGGGCAGGCTCTTCGGGTATCAGCACATGAGCTTCTGGAAGCCCGCCGACACCTTCAAGGAACGCGCCGAACTCGACGACGCCTACCGCAACGGCACCCGGCCGTGGATGGTGTGGGACCAGCCGTGATCGGGTTGTTCACCCGCCCACCGCGCCGGATCGCGGTGCTCGGCGCGCACTGCGACGACATCGCGATCGGCATGGGGGCAACACTTCTCGCGCTCACCGGTGCCGATCCCGACGTCGAGATCCGGGCCCTTGTGCTCTCCGGCGGCGGCACCGCACGCGAGGACGAGGAACGCGCGGCACTGACCGCGTTCTGCTCGGGCACCGAACCCGACCTGCGGGTCCTCGATGTGCCCGACGGCCGCGCACCGGCGCACTGGGACCGGATCAAGGACGCACTGGCGGCCTTTCGCCGTGGCGGCGAACCCGAGGTGGTGTTCGCACCGCATCGTGGCGACGCCCACCAGGACCACCGTCTGCTCGCCGAACTGGTGCCGACCGAGTTCCGCGATCACCTGACCCTGGGTTACGAGATCCTCAAATGGGAGACCGACACCCCGGCTCCCACGCTCTACCACCCGTTGAGCCACGAACTCGCACAAGAGAAGTCGCGACTGCTGCACAAGCACTATCCGTCGCAGACGGGCCGCGACTGGTTCGACGAACAGGCCTTCCTCGGACTGGCCCGGCTGCGTGGCGTGCAGTGCCACGCACCGTATGCCGAGGCGTTCGTGCTCGACAAAGCGATCATCAGATGGGAACAGACGTGAACATGCGGGTACTGGTCACCGGGCACCAGGGCTATCTCGGCACCGTGATGGTGCCGGTGCTGCGGGCGGCGGGCCACCGGGTCACCGGCCTGGACATCGGCTACTTCGCCGACTGCCTGCTCGGCGAATTCGCCGGTGACCCCGAAGGTTTGGCGGTGGACCTGCGCGAGGTGACCGTCGAACAGCTGCGCGGTTTCGACGCGGTGATCCATCTTGCCGCGTTGTCGAACGATCCCCTCGGCGCCCTGGCGCCGGAGATCACCTACGACATCAACCATCACGCGTCGGTGCGCCTGGCCCGCCTCGCCAAGGAGGCCGGGGTCTCCCGGTTCCTCTACGCGTCGACCTGCTCGGTCTACGGCGCGGCCGGTGCCGAGCTCGTCACCGAGGACGCCCCGCTGCGCCCGATCACCCCGTATGCCGAGAGCAAGGTGCGCGTCGAAGACGATGTGGCCGCCCTCGCCGACGACGGCTTCGTCCCGGTGTTCCTGCGCAACGCAACGGCTTTCGGCTTCTCGCCCCGACTGCGGGCCGATATCGTGCTCAACAATCTGGTCGGCTACGCGGTGCTCACCGGCGAGGTGAAGGTGCTCTCCGACGGCACCCCGTGGCGCCCCCTGGTACACGCCGCCGACATCGCCGCCGCGTTCGCCACCTGCCTCACCGCGCCCGCCGCCGACGTCTCGTGCCGGGCGTTCAATATCGGCACCGAGGTCAACAACCTGACCGTCGCCGAGATCGCCGCCTCGGTGGTCGACGCGGTGCCCGGCTCACGGTTGCTGATCACCGGCGAGAGCGGCGCGGACCCACGGTCCTACCGGGTCGATTTCTCTTACGCGCGTGAGGTTCTCGGCTTCGAGGCACAGTGGACGGTGCCCGCGGGTGCGGCCGAGCTGTTCACCGAGTACACCGCGCGCGGGCTCACCTCGGACGCGTTCTTCCGCCGGTTCACCCGGCTGCCGCATCTGCAGGGCCTGTGCGATTCCGGAGTGCTCGACGCACAGCTGCGCCGGATCAGTGCGTCGGCGTCAGCGTAGCCAGCAGCGCCGGCCAGCTCCCAGCTCCCGCGTCACGCGCGGAGACGGGGCCGACGGGCAGCGGCCAGTCGATGGCCAGCTCGGGGTCGTCGTAGGCGACCCCGAGGTCCTCGGCGGGATCGTGCGGACGGTCGATGCGATAGCAGACGTCGGCGATCTCGGTGAGCGCCTGGAATCCGTGCAGGAAACCCGGGGGCACGTACAGGTGATGGAACTGCTCGTCGTCGAGCCGAAAGGCTTGGCGTGCACCGAAAGTCGGCGATCCGGGGCGGATGTCGACGAGCACGTCGTGGACGGCGCCGTGCGCGCAGCGCACCAGCTTGGCCTCGCCGCGCCCACCGCGTCCGTGCATGCCGCGGATCACCCCGCGCACCGACCGCGACTGCGAATCCTGCACGAAGGCCGCCGCCGCGCCCGGCACCCCGAGATGGGCGTCGAACTCGCCCGCGTCGAAGGTGCGGGTGAACAACCCGCGATCGTCGCGGAACGGTTCGGGAACGAGAACCACCACGTCAGCCAATTCGGTCCGCTCGATACGCACGAGGACATCTTGTCATGACCCGCCGATGCCGCGGCTGCGCGAAGACCGCGCTCACTCCCCTTCTCGACCTGGGCTCGGTCCCGGCGGCGGACCACTTTCCGCCACGTGACACTCCGGTCGCCGACACCGAATCCGGTCATCCGTTGCGGATGGACCAGTGCGCGGCGTGCGGCCTTGCTCAACTCGCCGACGACGACACCGTCACAGCCGAACCCCGCGGCATCGAACCCCTGGCCCTGCGCGAGCAGGCCGCCGCGGCGGTGCGTCTGGTGCTCGCCGCTGGGCTGCTGCGTGGTTCGACGGTGACCGAATTCGGCAGCCCCCACGGCGGCACCTGGCTGCCCCTGCTCGCCGCGCACGGCTTCACCGAGAACACCGGCGGACCGGCCGATGTGGTGCTCGACTGCTTCGGCATCATGCACGAACCCGATCAGCGGGCGGCCTTCGCGGCACGTGCCGCGGCGACGGCTCCCGACGGTGTCCTGCTCGTGCAGTACCACTCCCTGGCCGCCATCGTCGCGCAGGGACAGTGGAATGCGTTGCGGCACGGGCACTTCGCGTATTACTCGTTGTCCACCCTGTGCACTCTGCTCGGGGCCGCGGGAATGAGTGTGGTCACCGCGTGGGAGTTCGACCTCTACGGCGGCACCGTGCTCCTCGCGGTTCGCCACGGCGACCACGCTCCGGACGCAGGCGTCGAAGAAATTCTCGCGACGGAAGCCGATGCGCTGAGCTCGACCGCCGCGCTGCAGCAGACGGTCGACCGCCACGTCCGTGCTCTCCGCGGCTGGCTGGAAGCTGCTGCCGCACATCGCGATCGGGTTTACGCCTACGGTGCCGCGTCGCGGGCGGTAGCCCTGCTGAGCATGGCAGGCGCGCACCGCGGCCTGCTCGCCGGTGTCGCCGACGCCGCGCCCGGCAAACAGGGTCGCCGAATGCCCGGCACCGATGTACCCATCATCTCCCCCGCCGAACTCGTCGCCGCCGAGCCCGACGTGGTGCTGTTGACGCTGCCGGACCTGCTCGCCGAGGTGAGCACCGGACTGCCCGAACTCGCCGGACGGTGGATGATCGACGATCCGGCGGGCCCACGCCGACAATAGTCTCGCGCCGAGGCTGTGGCATAGACAACCTTACGTAGATCGGCGCATGATCGGATCCCATGGGATACTCGGATCGCCCAGCGCCGCACCATGATCGAGCTCCGGTCACTGCTGGACCGTCGCAGCGTCGCGGTGGCCGGTGCCCGGATCGCAGGGGGAAGCGGCGTCGAACGCACCGTTCGGCGGGCGGATAGCCAGGGGAAGAAATCTGATGAGGGGAATCACCGTGCTCGTACCGCGCGCGCTCCGGATCGCGGCGATGGCATCGGCCGTCGCCGTCGGTCTCGCCATGGGGTCAGGCTCCGCCGCTGCCGGAATCGACAGCAGCAGTGTCGTTCTCGACGGCAAGAACCGCACCGTCGAAGCAATCCAGTCCGACACCAGGATCGACTTCGTCGCACCGCTCGACGGCAATCCGCTCACCCGTGAGTGGTTCCACAGCGGCGCGGCCTCCTACCTGGTCACCGGCCCCGAGGCCGAAGCCTGGTCCGGCCGCATCACTATCGGCTATCAGGTCGGCTACCCCGCCACCCTCGACGGCAGAATCAAGTTCGAGTGGTCGACCCCTGGCTTGAGCGTCGAGATCGGCTCCGATCCGAGCGCCACGATCGACGGCCTCATCCCGCGCGCAGGCATCGAACTCGCCGTCGGCTTCGGCCCCGGCATCCAGGAGGTCGAGGTCGCCGGTGGAGACATCTCGGGAGCCGAAGGCGTGCTTCGCCTTTCGGGTTTCCACGGCACTGTCACCGGCGTGCTCGGCCAGACCAACGTCCGCCCGTTCGTGAAGATCGTCGGGTCCGGCGGCGACACCGTCGTCACCTACGGCAAGACCTTCTCGATCTGATCCTCGTTGCCCCGGCGGGCATTCACTCGCCGGGGCACTGGGACGCCGTAGGTCTCGGTGCTAGCTCATTCGCCCGGGCGGACCGCGCCGACCGCACCCAGTGTCCGCACCCTGACCCGCTCCATGATCTGGCCGACCAGGCGCAGGTCACCGGTGAGAACATCCGCGCGCGTCACCAATTCGGGGTGGTCGACGACGAGCCGATGGTGGAAGCGGTACATGTCGGTGAGCTTGGACCTGGTGGTGGTGCGACTGCACAGGTTGAACGAGGAATTGCGCCAGGCGGCGACGATCCGGTCCATCCCGACGAAGTGACCGCCGGTGGCGACGCGCGCGAACAGGTCGACATCCATCGGGAACACCAGGTCGGGGCGCAGGCCGCCGACGCGCCGGTAGTCGGCCAGCCGGAACATCGCCGCGGCCGTCGGCCCGAACTCGGCCGGACCGCGACGCACGATGACCTTGGCCAGTTCCCGTGGCGTGCGGCGCCCGAGCAAGCCCGGCAGGCCGAGGTCGGTCTCGAGCAAGCCGCCCTGCTCATCGATCACATCGAAACGTCCCGCGCAGATCGCGACCGACGAGTCGGCCATCAGCGCCCACTGTTCGGTCAGCCCGCCGGGGCGCAGGACGTCGTCGGCGCACACCACTTTCACCAGATCACCGGACGCGGCCCGGATCACTCGGTCCCAGTTCGCCCCGATCGGCAGCACCGACTCGTTGCGCAGCACCCGCACCCGGGGATCGCCGGTGGAGCGGGCGATCTCGCCGGTGCGGTCGGCGCTGGCATTGTCGAGAACGAGCAGTTCGAAGTCGGCGTCCTCGGCGAGCACCGACTCCAAAGTCACCGCGAGCGTCCGCTCGGCGTCGTAGGCAGGCACACACACCGTCAACGCGGAAACCATCGTCGCACTCCCTGTCACCGGGGTATGCCCTGTTGCACCCCCGCCATCCCCTGCGACGAATCTACCCCACCCCCCTAATGTCTGCCGCCCGGTAGGCCCGAACGTGGTTACTCCCCTAGACTGTGGGCTGATAGCGAATTCGCCGGTCGGGATGCACTTCGCGGGACACATGATGAAGGGTGCCGGGGTTGACGACTGCGACCGCCATGGTTGGTGTGCACATGACCGGATCGGAATGGTTCGGTTCCACACCGGGGGGACTCAACCGGTATTTCACCGATCTGTATCGAGCACTCGCGCGTCAGCCGGAGATGACGGTGACCGCGTCCGCGTTCGGCACCGCCGACGACGCGAGCGCCGGATCATGGGGACCGACGGGCGGTTCGACACTGCACCGCACCCGCACCGCGCTGCTCGCACGCTCCGAACTCACCCCCGGCACCGTCCTGGACCGGCACTTCTGCCTGTACGGCCCCCTCGCCCGGACCGCGACGACGAAGCTGCCGCTGGTGGTCCACTTCCACGGGCCGTGGGCGCAGGAGAGCGCGATGGCCGGCGAATCGGCCCGTGCCGTGCGGGCCAAGTACCTGTTCGAACGACTGCGCTACCGCGGCGCCGACCGATTCATCGTGCTGTCGGGCCACTTCCGTGACGTGCTCGAACGCGACTACCACGTGCCCGCCGACCGGATCTCGATCATTGCGCCCGGCGTCGACCTGGACCGATTCCGCGCAGCACCGCTCGACACCACCGCCACGACCCGGACTGTGCTGTGCGTGCGCAGGCTCGAGCGGCGCATGGGTATCGATGTGCTGTTGCGGGCCTGGCCGCGGGTATCGGCCGCGCATCCCGACGCTCGACTCGTGGTCGTCGGCACCGGTACCGCCGAAGCGGATCTGCGCGCCGAGGCGGCGCAGCTCGCGGGCACCGTCGAGTTCACCGGCCGGGTCAGCGACGACCGGCTCACCGAGCTGTACGCCGAAGCCGCCGTCTCTGTTGTGCCGACGGTCGCGCTGGAGGGCTTCGGCCTGATCGCCCTGGAATCGCTGGCCGCGGGCCGGGCGCCGATCGTCACCGACTGTGGCGGATTGCCCGATGCCGTGCGCGGTCTCGACCCCACCCTCGTCGTCCCCGCCGGCGAGCCCGACGCGCTCGCCGCCCGGCTCGTCGCCGCCCTCGACGGCACGGTCCCCGACCCGGCCGCCTGCCGCGCGCACGCGGAGACCTTCACCTGGGACATCGCCGCGGACCGGCACGCTGCCCTGTATCGGGACCTGCGATGACCCGGGCTGTCTTCCTCGCACACACCGCGGCACCGTCCGGCGCCGAACTCGCCACGCTGCGACTGCTCGACGCCTTGCGCGCCACCGGCCGCTATCAGGTCACCATGATCTACACCGAGGACGGACCGATGGTGGCCCGGATGCGGGCCCGTGACATCGAAACCCGGGTGGTAGCGGGACAATTCGACTCGCGCGCCATGCGTATCGGTACCGGGGCGCTCGGACTGATCATCGGCTTCATCGCCCTGCTGCGGTTGGGCTGGGCCGTCGGCGCGGTCGTCGACGAGACCCGCGCCGATGTGGTCGTCGCCGAAAGCACCAAGGCACTGGTCCTCGGCGCTGTCGCCGCGCGCCGCGCGCGTGTTCCCCTGGTGTGGCAAGTCCACGACCGGGTCTCCCCTGACTACTTCGGCAAGCTTCCCGCGCTGGCGATCCGCGTGCTGGCCCGGCTCGTGTGCCGGGGACAGCTGGCCAACAGCCGCGCGACCGCTGCCACCCTGCCCGCCGGACCAGCTACCGCGATCGCCTATCCGGGTGTCGAACTGCCTGCGGCACCAGCGGTTCCGCGTACTCGCCCGGCCGCGGCGGCTGTTGTCGTCGTAGTCGGCAGGCTCAGTCCGTGGAAAGGCCAGGACGTCTTCCTGCGCGCGATCGCCGCGCTGCGCGTGCGGCCCGGCCGGGTGGTCCTGGTGGGCGGCACGTTCTTCTGCGAGGAACCGTACCGCGCACAGCTGGAGAAGCTCGCGGCCGAGTTGGGCGTGGCCGCGGAATTCACCGGCCATGTCGACGACCCCGCCGAATATCTCACCGCCGCGGACATTCTCGTGCACTGCTCGGTCCTGCCGGAGCCCTTCGGGCAGGTCGTCGTCGAAGGCATGGCCGCGGGCTGCGCGGTGGTCGCCGCGACACCGGGCGGTCCCGCCGAGATCATCCGCACCGGGATCGACGGCCTGCTCGTCCCCGGTGGCGACGTCGCCGCCCTCACCGCCGCGCTGGAAACCCTCCTCCACGACCCCGCCGACCGTGCCCGCCTCGCCATCGCGGGTCGCGACCGCGCGCGCGACTTCGACATCCACACCAGTGCCCGGACGGTCGCCGACTTCCTCGACACCATGGTGACCCGCGGTGACTGAGCACGATCGCTACCTGGCCACCGTCACCACCGACGTCTTCCCGCACGTACAGGCGGTCCCCCCGGAAACCGGCGCGCAGCGCCGACCCGACGACGAGCACGGATCCGGCAAGCACGACAAGTCCAGCCCGCTCGCGGTCCTGCGCGATATCGGGTTCGTCAGCTTCGGCAAGTACGGGCAGTATCTCGTCACCTTCATCACGGTGCCGCTGATCGCCCGGGTGCTCGGCGCGCACGGTCTCGGGCTGCTCGCGATGGCGATGTCGGCCTATTTCATCGGCTCGCTGATCGTCGATCTCGGCATCACCTCGTTCATGGCCGCGCGCGTGCCCGACGCCGAGGACAACCACGGTGCCGGAACACGGTTCGCGGCGATCAACCAGTTGCGCGGCGATTACCTCGCCGTGCGGCTGAGCCTGCTGCTGATACTCGGGCTGGCACTCGGTGCCGGCCTGGTGTTCGGGGTGCCCGAACCGGTGCAGATGATCCTGCTCGGCCTGTTCGCGGGCGGGTTCTGGTCGATGTCGGAGGACTGGCTGCTGATCGGTCAGGGCCGTTTCGGCGCGTCGACGGTCTATCAGGGCATCGGGCGGCTGGGCTACCTCGCCCTGTTGGTCGGCGTGCTGCCGCGCATGCCGAGTGCGCAGGTCGCGGTGCTGTGCCTGCTGGTGTCGTCGGTACCGACGGTCGTGGCCACCTGGATCGACACGTCCCGGCGCTACGGCCGGCCATCGCGGCCGCGCGATGTCGGTGAGCTGTTGCGCACGGGCGCGCCGGTATTCGCCTCCCGCTTGCTGATCACCACCTACGGCCAGGGTGCCGCCGCGATCTATTCGGTGGTACTGAACGCGGCCGCCCTCGGCCTGTACTCCGCGGGCGATCGCCTCGTTCGGGCCTTGCAATCGCTGCTCGACCCGATCGGTTTCGCCCTACTGCCGCGCATGGCGCGACGCAGTAGCGACGGCAACTTCTGGCGTGACAGTGTGCGGGTGCTCGCGGCCTGTGTCGCGCTGGCCGCGCTGGTGAGTGCCCTGGTGTGGGTCACGGCCCCGTTCTTGATCGAGGTGATCTTCGGCACCGAATTCCTCGGCGCGACATCACTGCTGCGGATCGAAATCCTGATCCTGCCCGCCACCACCGTCACCTCGTTCGTCACCACCGCGATCCTGCCGGTCCGCCAGGACACCTTCGGTGTGCTCGCCGGCGCCGTGATCGGCACGGTGATCGCGGCCTGCGCGCTCGGGCTGACCTTCCGCACCCACTCGGTACACACCCTCGTCTACGGCAGCGTGCTGGTCGAATACACCGTCGCTGCCTGGTATCTCGCGCGGGTCAGGATGCTGGTCCTGCGCGACCGGCGTAACAAGGACCACTCCGCATGAAAATCCTCTTCATCGGCGACGACTGGATCGGCAGCAATGCCCGCTCGCTGGCCGACGGTTTCCGTCAGGCGGGCCACGATGTGCTCGTCGTCGACTCGACCGCGATCACCTTGCCGACCCGTTTGTCGCCGCCCTGGATCTACGCCAAAGCACGCAAGGAACGGGCGCCGTGGGAGGTGCGCGGATTACACGAGCGAATCGAACGTAGCGCTGAGGCCTTCGATCCCGATATGGTGTTCGTGTTCAAGGGAATCCATCTCGACCAGCGCAGATTGCTCGATCTGCCAGCCGCGCTGCATGTGCATTACAGCGCCGACGATGTGGCGAACCCGGAAAATCTCACCTCCGCCTACCTCGCGCACGAGCCCGAGTGGGATCTCGTGGTCACCACCAAGCGCCACAATGTGCCCGAGTTGCGGGCGCGCGGCGCCCGGGCCGTCGGTTTCGTTCGCAGCGCCTACGATCCGGCCTGGCACCACCGGACCGCCCGCCGCGACGGACGTGACTACCTGGTCGGCTTCATCGGTGTGTGCCGCCCCGACCGCCGCGCCGCGATGGTCGAACTGGCCGGGCGCTACGGCGAGCGCATGCTGGTGCGTGGGCCCGGCTGGCGCCGGGTACCCGAACTGCGCGCCACCGGTGCCCACGTGGGCAGGGCCGTCTATGGTGCCCAGTATTCGGCCGCGGTCGCCCAGGTCGGCGCGAACCTGGTGCTGCTGAACTCCGACAACCGCGACACCCACACCTGCCGCACATTCGAAGTGCCCGCTGCCGGTGGACTTTTTGTCGGCGAACGCACCGATGAGCACGCCGAGCTGCTCGACGACACCACCGAATGCTTCCTGTTCTCCGATACCGGCGAACTCCACGACATCCTCGACCGGTGCGCGGCCGAACCCGACACCGTCGCCGCGGTGGCCGCCGCCGGGCACCGCCGCGTCGTAGCCGATGGGCACCGCTATGTGGATCGGGCGCGCGAGATCGTCGCGCTGGCGCAGGAGGTCAGGTCCTGACCGGTTCTGCCACCGTCGCCGCCGTCGCCGCCGCGCTGCTCGTCATCGCGGTCGCTGCCCTGTGGGTGCCCGGCGTCGCCCGGGTGTTCCTCATCGCGCAGGCCGTGTTCTGGTCGCTGTCGTATGTGGCGCGACCGCTGGTGCTGCTCGCGGTGCGGCCCGAACCGCACTTCGGTGACAACGTGCCCGATCCGCGTCTGGCCGATCTCGGCTACGACCGCGGGATCGCGCTCGCGTTGCAGCATGTCGTCTTCGGGCTGTGGGTGTACGCGGCGCTGGTTGTCGCCTATGCGATCTGGGCGCACCGCAGGCCCCTGCGCCGTGCCGCCGCCCTCGACGATCCGGATTTCGTGCCCGCGCTGATCGCGCTGTACGTGCTCGGCATGCTCGGGCGCGCGGCAGGCACCGCGTCCGGGTCGGCGGGCACCGCGGGTGAGGTCGACAGCGCCAACCCGCTGCTGGCGTTCCTCGCCGTCCCGGCCTCGATCGCCGCGATCGGCCTGATCATCTTCCTGCGACCACCCGACCCGCGCCGCACCGCCGTCATCCTCGGCTGTCTCCTGGTCGGTGAGCTGTGGTGGTCGTCGGTGGTGCAGTCCAAGACCCCGATCCTTGGCGCCGCCCTGGCACTGGCCATCCGGTTCTCGATGATGGGCTGGAATCGGCGCACCGCCCTCGGTGTCGCGGGCATCGGCGTGATCGGTGTGATCGGCTTCGGCTGGCTGCAGTCGTTCAAGTCCACCGGCACCGCGGCCCGCGATGCGGCCTCGGTCGATGCGATCTACCCGGAAACCGTGCAACCGTTCTTGAGCATCCTGCGCCGGTTCGATCTACTCGAGGCCGCGACCGACGCACTGTTCTACGGTCCCGGCGGCTGGCTGACACCGACCGAGGTGGCCCAGCACGCCAGTCTGAGCCTCATCCCGGCGCCGCTGCTCGGGCTGGAGAAGTTCCAGTCCGGGACGGCGTGGGCGAACGAGGTGCGCGGCGCCTCGGTGGATATGAGCACCGTGACGGTCTCGCTCGCCGAGGGAAATTTCAACGAGGGCTATGTGCTCGGCGGTTACACCGGGGTCGTCGTGTGCGCGGTGTTCACCTTCGCGCTACTGCTGGCCTGGTCGTATTCGCTGTATTCGCGGTGGTTTCCGGTGGTCGTGCTCGGTTTCGCGATCACCGGCGCCTCGACGCTGTTCGAGCGCGGGATTCTCGGCAGCATGGAGAATCTCGGCAAATTCGTGCAGACCGCGGTGCTGGCGTGGCTGGTGTATCTGGTGGTCGAGGAGTTCCGGCGCACCGAATCATGTGTGGTATCAGGGGAAATGGAGTCCCAGCGATGGGTTTGATCGATATCTGGCGCATCGTACGACAGCGATGGCTGTTGATCGTGGGTGTTGTGCTGGTGTGCACGGCGGCCGCGTGGACTTACGCGCAAACACTGCCGAGCACCTATGCGGCGTCGAGTTCGATGTATGTGTCGATGGCGACGGGCACCTCGGTCAACGACTCCTATCAGGGTGGTCTGGCCGCGCAGCAGCGCGTGCGGTCCTACCTCGATCTGGCGGCCTCGACGACGGTCGCGGCGCGGGTGGTCGACGAGAGGGGATTGAAGCTCACGCCGGAGCAGATGCGCGCGCGGATCACCGCCAGTTCCCCGCCCGCCACCTCGGTGATCGTGATCTCGGTGCAGGATTCGACGCCGGCCGGCGCCCGCGATCTCACCGATGCCGCGGTGGCACAGTTCCGCAAGCTGGTCGACGAGCTCGAGTCCATCCAGCGCGACGCGGCACCGGCAGCGCGGGTCGCCGTGGTCGACCGGGCGCAGGTGCCGAGCACGCCGCTGGAACCGCCGCCGAGCCGGATCGTGCTCCTGGGTCTGATCGCCGGTCTCGCTCTCGGTGGCGGCGCGGCGCTGCTGCGCGAGCGCACCGACCGTTCGCTGCGGACCTCGGATGCCGTGGCGGCCGCGTTGCCCGTTCCGGTGCTCGGTGTGATCGATGCGGGCAGGCCGGGTGCCGCGGGTGAGACGCGGCGGTTGCGCAGCCGCCTGCTTCAGCACGACCCCGCGAAGTCCGTGCAGCTGACGAGTCTGTCGCCGCGGTCGGAGCCGGATGTGGCGATGGCACTTGCCCGTTCGCTGTCCGACAGCGGTCAGCACGTGGTGCTCGTCGACGCCGACACCAGCGGCGGCGGCAGCACCGAGTTCATCACCAGCGACAGCCCGGGGCTGGCGGCGGTGCTGCGCGCCACCCTGCCCGTCGCCAAGGCGCTGACGCCGTGGTCGGAGACCGGGATCGCGTTCCTGCCGCTCGGTGCGGCCGATCAGCAGACGCCGGATCTGCTCGTGTCGGCCCGGTTCGCCGATCTGCTCACCGACCTGACGTCGCGTTTCGACCATGTCATCGTGGAGACCGCGCCGGTCACCGTCGCCGCCGACGCGATCGGCGTGGCACCGCTGTGCGACGCGACCGTCGGCATCGTCGAACTCGGTGCGCTGTCCAGGCCCGGATTGCGTGGCGCGCTCGCCACTCTCGGCGCCGCGAAACTCACCGGAGCGGTGGTGTACAGCAGACCGTCGGCTCCTCTGGCCCGTTTCCTGGAACGGCTGCCCCTGTGAACGAGGAATCAGTGGGGCGGCGGCGGCTGCTCGCGGCCACCTTCGGCGCGGCGGCGGTGCTGCCATTGGCCGCGGCGTGTGCCGCCGACCCGGAACCGAGTGCCGAGTTCCGGTCACCGCACGTCAGCGATACGCCCGCGGCCCGCAACGTCCGCGATTTCGGGGCGATCGGCGACGGTAAAGCCGACGATACGGCGGCTATCGCGGCAGCCGCGGCCGCCAGGGACCGACCGGTGGTGCTGTATTTCCCGGCGGGCACCTATCGCGTCCGGTCGTGGCCCGAAATGCCGGACTACGCAACGGTTCTCGGCGACGGCGGGGACTCCAGCGTCGTGTTCTGCGAGGAAGATGTCACGCTGATCCGGTTGGAGAAGCGCAGCCGGGTACGGTTCTCCCGCATCGGTTTCTATCTCACCGGACCGCGCGCCACCGGTTTCGTGCTGTCGGAATGCTTCCGCTGTTCCTTCGACAGTGTCGTGATCCGCGGAAATCACCTCAGCGACAACCATCCTCGCTTCCTCGCCCAGCGTGGCGTCGTGCTGGATCGCAATACCGGTGGCACCGCGTTCATCAACTGCGATATCAACAATTTCGGGGTCGGGCTGGAAACGCAGTGCATCCAGAACTACGTCACCTCATCGAAATTCACGAGTAACTATGTCGGCGTGCTCGGTACCGGCAACGACCACAATGCCGGCTTGGCGCTGACCAACGTCGAATTCGTCTCCGATCGCGATCCGCGCACCACCGATCGCCATCTCATGGTCGACGGTGCGGCCAACGACTGGTGGCTCACCAATATCTGGTTCGAGGGCGCCGATATCGCGGTCTCGGTCGGGACACGCGGTAAGGGCGGACCCGCCCAGTTCGGCATGGTCAATTGCAAGGTGGCGGCCCGCTCGGTCGGGATCGATCTCGCGTATTGCAGGCAGCCGTATCTGGCGAATGTGGTCTTCGATCAGGAATCCGACCGTCCCGCCGCCGAATTGCGCATCGACCCCACCGACTGCGCGGAGGGCACCGCGATCAACCTCATCTCCGGCACCTCCGACGATCTGCGGGCCGGAGTGTTTCCCGACGGGTGGCAGGTGATCGGGCGCAGCGGGATGCGCACCTCACGGTTCACCGGCACCGTGATCACCCGCGCCGGGCACGGCGACGCCGATCTGTTCCAGGCGCAGGGCAACGACGGCTCCGTCCGCTCGGCCGTATTGTCCAGCGGCGCTTGGCTATCCGACCACGCCGAGGCCGGACTCGTGCTCAAGGACCCCGCCGGTAGCTACTGGCGGCTGGCCGTCGGCACCGACGGCGCGTTGCGCACCGTGGCCATGGGCAAACAACGGCCGCGACAATGAGTTCGTCGTATGCCTCGGTGGTGCTGGGACCGGTGCGCCTGCACGGTGTCACGGTGCGGCTGCGACCGCCGGCTTTCGGTGATTTCGCCGAGTGGCAGCGAATTCGCCTGCGGGATCGCGACTGTCTCGAACCGTTCTGGTTTCGTTCGCCGTTGACCTGGGAGCAGCGGCACACCGCGACCCGCTGGGTGCGCGAATGCCTCACTGCCCGAGCCGAAGCCAGGGCGGGACGACGGGTGAGCACCGTGCTCGAGATCGACGGCAGGTTCGCCGGGCAGCTCGAGCTGGTCGGTATCGACTCCGGTGCCGCCGAGCTCAGCGTGTGGGTCGACGCCGAGGTAGCCCGGCGCGGTGCGGGTGGGCTCGCCGGGTCGCTGCTGCTCGACTTCGGCTTCGGCACTGTCGGTCTGGAGCGGATCACCGCGCCGATCGCCGTCACCAATGCCGGTGCACGGCGCGCGGTCCGGCAGCGCTGGACGATGGAAGCGGTCATGGCCGGGTACTTCGACGTCGGGAGCGGCCGCGTCGACCATGAGCTGTGGTCGGTGACCAGCGATCGGATACCCGCGGGCGGGTTCGCCGCGGACTGGCTCGACGGCTACCTCGCGACGCACCCCACTGCCGAGACCCCGCCCGACCACCCCGGCTCGACGACCGGTGCCACGATATCGAGGCGCACGGTTCTGCGAGCCCGCACACGCTACTGCCTCGGCAGGATGCGCCACATCGCCGACCCCTTGCGCGCCGCTACCGCGGGCACGCCCCGCGACGAGCGGGGTTCGATAACGTTACGACGCTGGCGCACCGGCGATTTCAGGTCCCGCCGCGCCGCGCGGATCCGCGCCAGGCCACTGCTCGCACCGACGGCACAGCCCGCGGACTGGGCTCGGCTGCACACCAGGCGGGAGTGGTGGCGGGCCAGGGCGTCGTCTCGCATGGGGCTTCGCGGCAAGTACGGCGTCGTCCTCGTCATCGAGGAAGCAGGCCGATACGCCGGCGAGTGTCGTCTCTTCGATCAGGACATGTTCGATCGCAATGTCCGTGTGGCCGTGTGGGTTTCACCGGAGGATCCCCCGGAGATCGCGGTCGGCACGTTACGTCTGCTGATCACGCACGCCACCGAGCGGCTCGGCATCTGGCGAGTGGCACTGGCTGTACCGTCCGCCGACCACGCGGGTGCGGCGATCGCCCTCGACGCCGGTCTGCGCCACGAGGGCACCATGCACCACTACCGCGGTGTCGACGGCGAACTGACCGATCACGAGCTGTGGGCATTCAGCACCGCACGCACCACCGCGACGTGCGTACCCGGCACCGGAGGGGAACACCCATGACAGCCCACCACGGCTTCGATCGCAGCAACGCGCTGCAAGCGCGCCTGCACGACCTCGTTCCCGGCGGCGCGCACACCTACGCCCGCGGCGCCGACCAGTATCCCGAGTCCATGGCGCCGATCCTGGTGCGCGGCAACGGCCCTCACGTCTGGGATGCCGATGGCAATCGCTATGTCGAGTACGGGATGGGCCTACGCGCGGTAACTCTCGGCCACGGCTACGCCCCCGTACTCGCCGCGGTGTCGGCGGCGATCGTCGACGGTGTCAGTTTCAGCCGACCCACCGAGCTGGAACTGCTTGCCGCACAGGACTTCCTGTCGCTGGTACCCGGTGCCGACATGGTGAAGTTCGCCAAGAACGGCTCCGATGCCACCACCGCCGCGGTCCGCCTGGCCAGAGCGGTGACCGGCCGCACCACCATCGCTGTCTGCGATCAGCCGTTCTTCTCTGTCGACGACTGGTTCATCGGCACCACCGAGATGGCGGGCGGCATCCCCGCCGTCGACACCGTGAAGTTCGCGTACAACGATCTCGACGCGCTCGCGGCGACACTGGCCGACGGCGCCGTCGCCGCGGTCTTCATGGAGGCCGCGACCGCTATGGCCGAACCGCTCCCCGGCTACCTGGAAGGTGTTCGCGCACTGTGTGATCGGCACGGCACGCTGCTCGTGTTCGACGAGATGATCACCGGCTTCCGCTGGTCGGCGGGCGGCGCCCAGGCCGTCTACGGCGTGACACCCGACCTGTCGTGCTGGGGCAAGGCGATGGGCAACGGCTTCCCGATCTCCGCGCTAGCGGGCAAGCGCGAATACCTGGAGCGGGGCGGGCTGCGCACCGATCAGGAGCGGGTATTCCTGCTCTCGACGACGCACGGCCCGGAAACCTCCTCCCTGGCCGCGTTCCGGGCGGTGGTGCACGCCTACCGCGCCGAGGACCCCGTCGGACGCATGGAACAGGCGGGCCGCGCACTCGCCGACGGGGTGAACGCGATCGCCGCCGACCTCGGCATCGCCGATTTCCTCCAGGTGCGCGGTCGGCCGTCCTGCCTCATCTATCGCACCATGGACGCCGAAGGCGCACCCTCGCAAGCATTTCGAACCCTGTTCCTCCAGGAACTGCTGGTCCGCGGCGTCCTCGGCCAATCGTTCGTCACCTCCGCCGCCCACGACCCGGACGCGATCACCACCACGATCGCCGCGTGCGCCGAGGCCGCCGAGGTCTATCGCCGCGCGATCGAGCGCGGCACCGTCGACGGACTGCTGCGCGGCCGTCCCGTCGCCCCCGCACTGCGCCGCACCGCGGCGCCCCGACAGATCGAAGCGAGCACCCTGCGATGACCCGTGTCGCCATCGTCCACGAACGCTTCACCGAGTTCGGCGGCTCCGAGGCCGTCGTCGGCGAATTCGTCGAAACCTGGCCCGATGCCGAGGTTTTCGCGCCGATCGTCGCGCCGGGCGGCCTGCGTGAACCCGTGCGCACCGTGCACGACACCTGGCTCAGCAAGGCGCACACCTACACCGGCGGTAGGCACGCCCCCTTGCTCCCGCTGGTCCCCCGCGCGCTGCGTCGAATGCCGTTGCGCGACTTCGATGTCGTCGTGATCAGCCATCACGCGTTCGCCACCCAGGCCGCCCTGGCCGGCGACGCGCCCGTCGTCGCCTACGTGCACTCCCCCGCCCGCTGGGCCTGGGATCGCGAGTTCCGCGCGCAGGAGGCAGGCGGAAGGGTCGGTCAACTCGCCCTCGGCGCCCTGGGCACCCTGGCTCGGCGCGGCGAACTGCGCGCCGCACCGCGGCTGACGCACGTCATCGCCAACTCGCACGCGGTCGCCGAGCGGGTCACCAACTGGTGGGGTCTGCCCGCCTCGGTCGTCAACCCGCCCGTGCAGGTCAGCCGTTTCACCCCCGACCCCACGGTGGAGCGCGAGGACTTCTTCCTGTGCGCGGGCAGGCTGGTGCCGTACAAGCGCGCCGACCTCGCCATTCGCGCCGCGCAACGAGCGGGGGTTCGCCTGGTCGTCCTCGGCGATGGCCGGTTCCGCGCCCAACTCGACGAGATCGCCGGATCGGAGACGACCTTCCTCGGCGCCACCTCCGGCGAGCTGCTGCAGGACATGTACCGGCGCTGCCAGGCCCTGCTGATGCCCGGCATCGAAGACTTCGGCATCGTCCCGGTGGAGGCGATGGCCTGCGGCACCCCGGTGCTCGCGGTCGGCGCCGGCGGCGCCCTCGACACGGTGCGCCCCGGTGTCACCGGCGAATACGTCCCGGCCGGATCCGATGACGACGTCGTCGCGGCGCTGGCCGACCGCATGCGCGAATTTCGATCGGCGGCCTACGATCCCACGACGATCCGCGAACACGCCAACACCTTCGCCCCCGAGGTGTTCCGAGCCAGGATCGCGAGCACCGTCCGCGACGTCCTGGCGGACCAGCCACGGCGGTAGCGACAAGTTGCCTGAAACTCCCGGTTACTGAAAGTATCTGTCACACATACCCTTTGACCTGCGACGACAGGTGACAATTCCCACATGGCGATGCCGCGCCATTCGCTTGCCCGCCTAGGTTACTGGCGAGTACGGTAGGCGTAGCCGAGACGACGATGTGCCCGGTTTCTCTCCAGCCATTCAGTTGCTGGACCTCAACCGTTGATTTCGCATCCACCGCCGCATGCCGATCACTGTTGCATGACACTGTGTTTCGAGATTTTCAGGAGGGGCGATGGTTTCCTACATCGTGACAGGCGGTACCGGATTTCTGGGTCGGCGTGTGGTGCGGGGGCTGCTCGCAGCCGACCCCACCGCGATCGTGCACGTGCTGGTGCGCGCCGAGTCGCTGACCAAGTTCACCGCGCACAATGCGCAACATCTCGACGGCGACCGCGTGTTCGCGCTGGTCGGCGACCTGACCGCCGAGGGCCTCGGTCTCGGCGACGGTGCGCCGCGCGCTGATCACGTGCTGCACCTTGGCGCGGTCTACGACATGACCGCCGACGAGGAGACCGCCCACGCGGCCAATGTCGCGGGTACCCGCTCGGTGATCGAGCTGGCCCGCAGCCTCGATGCCACCCTGCACCATGTGTCCTCGGTGGCGGTGGCGGGCGATCATCGCGGCAAGTTCTTCGAGGAGGATTTCGACCTCGGCCAGAACCTGACCTCGCCGTATCACCGCACCAAGTTCGCGGCGGAGAAGCTCGTTCGCGAGACCACCGACGTGCGCTGGCGGGTATATCGCCCGGCGATCGTGGTCGGTGATTCACGGACCGGCGAGATGGACAAGATCGACGGCCCCTACTACTTCTTCTCCGCCATCTCGACGCTGGCCACCCTGCCGTCCGAACTGCCGTTGCCGCTGCCCGACCTGGGCGCGACCAATGTAGTGCCGGTCGATTACGTCGCCGAGGCGATGGTCCGCCTGGTCCGGCGCGAGGGTCTCGACGGGCGCACGTTCCACCTGGTCAACCCGCGACCGCAGCCGTTCGGGGAGATCTACCGTGCGCTGGCCACCGCCGCGGGCGGTCCTGTCGGCATCGGCACCGTGCCCGGCAGCGCCCGTGCGCTGAACGGGCTCGGCCACGTCCCCGGCGCCAACGCGGTACGCGACTTCCTGTTCGAGCAGGCGGGCATCCCGGCCGAGGTCGCGCCGCATGTCGGTTTCACCGCCGAGTTCGTCGCCGATTCCACCCAGGCGCAACTGCCCGGACTCACCGTGCCCGCGTTCGACACCTACGCGGACCGGCTCTGGGATTTCTGGCGCACCAACCTGGACCCACACCGCGGCCGTATCGCCGCCGACGCGCAGCCGCTCTCGGGGCGCACGGTGCTGATCACCGGGGCCTCCTCGGGCATCGGTCTGGCCACCGCGCACACCGTCGCCCGCCGGGGCGCGATCGTGCTGATGATCGCCCGTGGCGTCGAAGACCTCACGGCCGCAGTAGAATCCGTGCGCGCGGAGGGCGGCACCGCTTTCGCCTACCCCTGCGACATCACCGACGCGGAGTCCGTGGACCTCCTGGTGAAGACCGTGCTGACCGAACACCACCACGTCGACTACCTGATCAACAACGCGGGCCGCTCCATCCGCCGCTCGGTAGCCAACTCCGTGGATCGTATGCACGACTTCGAGCGCACCATGGCGGTCAACTACTTCGGTGCCGTGCGCCTCATCCTGGGGTTGCTCCCGTCGATGCGCGAACGCCACTTCGGCCATATCGTCAACATCTCCTCCATCGCCGTGCAGACCAAGGTCCCCCGCTTCGCCGCCTACGCGGCGAGCAAGTCCGCACTGGACAACTTCAGCGATATCGCCGCGGTCGAAAACCGTGGCGACGGAGTAACTTTCACTTCTATCCGGATGCCACTGGTCCGTACTCCGATGATCGCTCCGACCGAGCTCTACCGATCGCTGCCGCTGCCCGACCCGGACCGGGCAGCCGACATCGTGGTCCGTGCGCTGCTGGAACGCCCCGACCGCATCGACACCCCCGTGGGCACTTTCGCCCAGGCGGTCGAGATGTTCCTCCCGTCGCTCAAGCGCACAATCCTGCACACCGGCTTCCGCTTCTTCGGTGAATCCACTGCTGCACAAGGCAAGTCGGCTCCCAGGGCGACCGCCGATGCTGCCGAACCGACACGCAACGCCCTCACCGTGCTCGGCCCGGTCCTCGCACCACTGATGGTGATGCCCAACTCGGCGGCCCGCATGAGCCGGGTACTGCCCGGGGTGCACTGGTGACCTCGCACTGATACCCGGCCGGTCGCGATGCTCGTTGTCGCGGCCGGCCGGTTCCGTTCATCGCAGGTAGGTGCTTGCCCAGGCTGCGAGGGTTGTCGGAGTAGTGGTGAGCACCGTGCGCGGGTTCTCGGCGACATAACCGGAACTCAATCCCGCTGACATACCGGCGATGCCATCGATGTGCCCCTGTCCTAGGCCCGCCGATCGCAGTGCTTCCCGGAACTCGTTGTCGGCGAGGTGGATCGGGGTGACCTCATGCCCCTGCTGCCGACCCACGATCTCGGCAACCTCGGTGAAAGTCAGATCCCGGGGCCCGTGCACCGCCTGCACGACACGCCCCGACCACGCGTCCGACAGCAGCCGGATCGCAGCCACCTCACCGATGTCGCGCGGGTCCACCCACGCCATCGCATGGTCCAACGGCCACGGTGTGGACAGCGTGCCTGCCCGGATCTCGTCGAGCTGGGTCAGCAGATTGGTGAAGAAGTAGCCGCACCGCAGGTGCACCACATTCGCTCCGGTGTCGTCGAGCAACTCCTCGGTCCGCGCCAACCCATCGATCTCCCCGGCCCCACCCCGCTTCTCGGCACCCCCACTACTGACGAACACCGTCGCCTCGATCCCGTTCTCCGCCACAGCGCGCGCCGCCGATGCCCCCATCCGCGCATACCCCGCCACCGGATCACCGTCCACGAGCGAGGGCGGATCAACCCAGAACAACCGATCAGCCCCCACGGTAGCCCGTACCACCGCATCCGAATCCCCCTGGTCGACCTGCACAACATCGACCAACCCGCGCATCGCGTGATCGAGCCGCCCAGGATCGCGCATCAGCACCGTCGGCCGAACTCCCGCCTGCACCAACAACTGCACCACTCGGGCACCCACATGCCCAACGGGCGTCGTCACAACAATCCGCTTCTGACCCTCTCGAAGTCCCATAACCCCACGCTAGAACCCATCGCGGCCAGTTCCTGACCGCGACAACCACGAATCCCGGCTACCCGCAGACGGCGACAAGTACGCCCGCCGAGTGCCGATCGCCGTTGGTTGATACCGACGCGAACCGGCTGGTTACCCCGCTCACAAAACTGGTATCCGAAATGCGAATTATTATAGGTTCGGGCCATGCAACTCACCCGGTTCACCGACCTCGGGCTTCGCGTCGTCATGCGGCTCGCGGTGGTCGGCGACGATAATCGGCCGGGCAGCCGCGAGGTCGCCGACGAGCTGGTGGTGTCCTACGCCCACGTCGCGAAAGTGATCACCCGACTGGCCGAACTCGGTGTCGTGGACGCCCGCCGCGGACGCCGCGGTGGTCTGGCCATCACCGAGCTCGGGCGCAGCGCCTCGGTCGGCTGGCTGGTGCGGCGCCTCGAAGGCGAGGGCGAAGTCGTCGAATGCGAGGGAGCCCACCCTTGCCCGCTGCGGACGGGCTGTCTGCTGCGGTCGGCGCTGGGCCGCGCCCAGGAAGCCTTCTTCGCGTCCCTGGACACCGTCGCCATCGAAGACCTCACCCGAAACCCCACGCGCACAGTGCTACTCGCGCTACCTCGAGTAGGCGGCACGGGCTACGAGATCGATGCAACGAATGGAGAATGACATGCTCTCAGCCACCACCAAGGAGACCATCCGCGCCACCTTGCCCGCCGTTGGCGCCGCCATCGGCGAGATAACCACCCTGTTCTACCGCAAGATGTTCGCCGCTGCGCCCGAACTCGAACGCGACCTGTTCAACCGCGGCAACCAGCAGCAGGGCGGCCAGCAGAAGGCGCTCGCCGGCGCCATCGCCGCCTTCGCCGCGCTGCAACTCGAACCGGATCAGGCACGGGTCGATCTGATCCTGTCGCGGATCGCGAACAAGCACGCCTCCTTGGGAATTCAGCCCGCGCAGTACCCGATCGTCCACAAGTACCTCTTCGAAGCCATCGCCGAGGTGCTCGGCGATGCCGTGACCACCGAGGTCGCCGCAGCCTGGAATGAGCTGTACTGGCTGATGGCCGAGACCCTGATCACGATGGAGCGGGGACTGTACCGGGGAGCGGGTGTCGTCGACGGTGACGTCTGGCGACAGGTGCGCGTGCGCGAGCGGCGTCACGAATCCGACGACGCCGTCTCCTTCGTCCTCACGTCGCTCGACGGTGCTCCCCTACCGTCCTTCTCACCGGGGCAATACCTCTCGGTGGGCGTTCACCTCGAAGACGGCGCGCGCCAGATCCGCCAATACAGCCTGTCCTCGGCACCGTCGGGCGAGGACTGGCGCATCACCGTCAAGCGGGTCGATGCCCATGCCCGGCCGGACGGTTCGACGACTCCGGCCGGCGAAGTGTCGAACTTCCTGTACCGCAACACCTTCGAAGGCGATGCGCTCGATGTGACCACTCCGTTCGGCGATCTCGTGCTCCAGGACGACGACGCACCGCTGCTGCTGATCTCCGCGGGCATCGGATGCACCCCGATCATGGGCATGCTCGGCCACCTCGCCGAGACCGCCGACCCGCGCCCGATCTCGGTGATCCACGCAGATCGCGCGCCGAGCAGCCATGCCCATCGTGCCGAACTGGCCGAGCTCGTCGACCGGCTGCCGTTCGCGGTCATGCACCGCTGGTACGAGGATCTTGGCGCCCGCCGTCCCGAGGACGGACTCCGGGAAGGCCGCGCCGACCTCGGCGAGATCACCATCGCCGAGGGCACCCGCGCGTACCTGTGCGGGCCACTTCCCTTCATGCTCGGCGTGCGAGAGGCGTTGCTGGACAAGGGGGTCGCGTCCGAGAACATCCACTACGAGGTCTTCGGACCGGACCGCTTGGCACCGGCGCCGTAGGCTTCCGGGCACTACCGCGGCCCATCGCTCAGGCCCCGGCGGTGCTGCCCGACAGTGGCATGGGGGGCAGGCCCAGCTTGCGGTGGTCCCATGACCTGAACCTGGTCTGGTCGACCCGGATCACGATGCGCTTGTTCATCATGGTCTCGACGAACGGCCGGACCTCGGGGCTGTACGGGCCGACGTAACGCTCGTAGATGTCGATGGCGGCCCGCCAGTACTCCTCGTCGTCGGTGTCCTCGATCAGGTGTGCGGTGCCCTCGATCGAGACGCCGCGCAGCTGGTCGTAGGTGTCGCCGGCTTCGGCCATACAGGTGATGGTGGGGTCGCGGCGCAGGTTCACCGACTTCTGCGACTTCGCCTTGGTCTCGAAGTAGACCACCCCATCGACATGCCCGAACCACATCGCGGTGAGATGCGGTTTCCCGGCCCTGTCGAGCGTGGCCAGCGTGAGCACCCGGGTGCGATCGAGAAACTGCGCGATCTCGTCCGTGCTCATCTGCACCGCCGCCCGCTGATTGACTCCCACTACTGTCCACCTTCCATCCCTGACGCCTTTCCGCCGACCCTACTCAGTCACCTCCCCCACCGAATCCGAACACGAGAACCTCACCCGAGCCGACGCCCCGCGCGATCGCGTAGTCGGCGATCTCGCGGCCGGGCCGGGACAACCTGTTCCGGGCTGTGGTTCAGTCGGTCGGCCCACAGTTCAGCGTGATCGAACGAGGTCGAGGGAAGCGCTCAGCGACCACGGGTCTCCTTCGGCGATGAGAGTCCGGGTGGCGCGGAGTTCTCTCGGTCTTGCCATGGCGACGGCGCCGACGGGGCAGCCGTTGTGCAGGGCGATCGCGAGGAAGTCTCGGGAAGGCAGGTCGCCGTCGACGACCAGGTCGTCGTGGGGGTGGATCCAGCCTGCGAATTGCATCGACAGGCCGTGTTGGTCGGTCCAGCCCCAGGGGATTTCGGCCGAGGTGGCGGGGTGGCCGAGGATGGCTTTCGCGGCGGCGGCGCCGTCGGACATCGCTGTGTTCCAGTGTTGGCCGCGTTCGAATTCGCCACGGCGGGGGTTGAATCCGGTGGTGGCGTCGCCCGCGGCGAAGACGGCCGGGGCCGAGGTGCGGTGGTGCTGGTCGATGACGATGCCGTCGTTCACCGCGATGCCCGCTGCTTCGGCCAAGGCGGTGTCGGGGACCGAACCTATGGCGACCAGGGCGGCGGCCGCGGTGAAGGCCCGGCCGTCGGCGGTTGTGGCCGTGACACCGTCGGCGGTGTCGACGAGCTGTGTTGTGGCGACACTGTTTTCGACAACGACGCCGTGCTCGACATGGATGTCGCGGACCAGGTCCGAAACGGTCCGCGGCACGATCCGATCGAGCAATGCCGGGCCCGCGTTCAACAGGGTCACTTCGGCGCCGAGACCGCGGGCGGTGGCGGCGACTTCACAGCCGATCAATCCGCCGCCGATGATGAGCAGCGAGCCGCCGACATCGATCGCATTCTGTAGCGCTGTGACGTCGGACTGCGTTCGCAGAGTGTGCACGCGGGTGGACGCGGTATCGATAGTGCGCGCTTTGGCTCCGGTGGCCAGCAGCAGACTGTCGTATCCGAGCACCTCTCCGGTACTCAATTGCACTGTCGCGCTGTCGGTATCGACCGCACGCACCAGGGTTGCCTGCCGCAGGTCGATCGCGTTGTCGGCCCAGAACTTCGCCGGTTTCAGCATCGCTCGGTCGAACGACGTGGTCCCCGCGAGCAGTTCCTTGGACACCGCGGGCCGTCGATACGGCAGGTTGGGCTCCGCGCCGACGAGCACGATCTCGTCGGCATACCCTTCGCGGCGCAAGGTCTGCGCCGCGGTGGCACCGGCGACACCGGTGCCGACGATGACGATCCGCCCGCTCATCCGCGGCTCACCTCCCGCATGTCGAAATCGGCCTTGGCGGCGCCGCAGTCGGGGCAGGACCAGTCGTCGGGGATGTCGTCCCAGCGGGTGCCGGGTTCGATGCCGTCCTCGGGCCAGCCCAGCGCCTCGTCGTACTCGAAGCCGCACTGGACGCACTGGAACAATCGGTAGTCGTTCATCGGGACACGCCTTCCTTCGGTTCGAAATCGAGCTTCTCGCGCACGCCACAGTCGGGACAGCACCAGTCGTCGGGGATCTCCGTCCAGGCGGTGCCGGGCGCGAAACCCTCACGGGGAGCGCCGAATCGCTCGTCGTAGACGTAGTCGCACACGGGGCAGAGGTAAGCCATCAGTTCACTCCGTACTTCGCCAGTACCTTCGCCCGCTTGCTTGGCTGGATGTTCACCCGGGTGATGTCGCCGTTGTAGTGGGCGAGGACGCGATGGTCCATCACCTTGCGCCACAACGGAGTCAGGTACGCCAGGCCGATCAGGCTCGCGTAGCCGCTGGGCAGCTCGGGCGCGCCGTCCATGTGCCGCAGGATCTGGTAGCGGCGGGTGGGGTTGGCGTGATGGTCGCTGTGCCGTTGCAGGTGGTAGAGGAAGATGTTGGTGACGATGTGGTCGGAGTTCCAGCTGTGTTCGGGCGTGCAGCGCTCGTAGCGACCAGACGCGGTCTTCTGCCGGAGCAGACCGTAGTGCTCGAGGTAGTTCACCGTCTCCAGCAGCGAGAAGCCGTAGATCGCCTGGATCACCAGGAACGGCAGGATGGACGGACCGAACACCGCGACCAGCACCACCCACAGCGCGACCGACATGAGCCAGGCGTTGAGCACGTCGTTCTGCAGCGAGAAGGTGCTCTTGCCCAGCCGCTGCATGCGGGTGCGCTCGAGCTCCCACGAGGACTTCAGGCTGCCCCACACGCTGCGCGGCAGGAAGGTCCAGAACGATTCGGCGAACCGTGCGCTGGCCGGATCCTCCGGCGTCGCGACGCGCACATGGTGGCCACGGTTGTGCTCGATGTAGAAGTGCCCGTAGAACGTCTGCGCGAGGGTGATCTTCGACAGCCAGCGCTCGAGTTCGTCTTTCTTGTGGCCGAGTTCGTGCGCGGTGTTGATGCCGACACCGCCCACCGCGCCGATGGAGAAGGCCAGGCCGATCTTGGAGATCAGGCCGAGACCACCGTCGATGCCGAGCCAGGACAGGTTGTCCGCGGTCCACAGGTAGCAGGCGAACGCCAGGCTGAACAGCTGCAGGGGAATGTAGGCGTAGGTGCAGTAGCGGTAGTACTTGTCGTTCTCCAACTGCGCCATCACCGCCTCGGGTGGGTTCTTGCCGTCGGGCCCGAAGAATCGGTCGAGGGTCGGCAGCAAGACGTACACCAGGATCGGTCCGATCCACCACCACACGGGCGCGACGACCTGCCAACCGAGCTGGTTGAAGACCCACACGAATCCGGCTGCCAGCATCGTCGCGCTGGGGGCGACGAGGCCGAACAGCCACAGGTAGCGCTTGGGATCTCGCCAGTGCGGCGGGGTGGTCGATGCTTCGTTGTCGATGCTTCGAGATGTCGTCATTGCCATTCTCCTGATCACCGAGACTCCGAACACATACCCGCCCGAAGTCGCCTTCGTTTACACATTAGCTCGTGTTGTTCCGAATAGATACACAAGTGAGCAGATTGTCAGCAATCGAGCACATCGACCGGCACATGTAGGATGATCGGGTGGCCGAACCACCGAACTTTCAGGCAGAAATGCGCCAGCTGCTGCGCGACCGGATGATCGACGCCGCGCGCACGATGGTCGTCACCGAGGGCTGGGGCGCGGTCAACATGTCGCGGGTGGCCAAGGAGGTCGGCATCAGCAGGCCGGTCCTCTACAAGGAGATCGGCACCAAGCAAGCGCTCGCGGATGCCCTCATCGAGCGCGAGACCGGCATCTACCTGGCCGGGATCGCCGAAACGCTGGCCGAACACCCGGCCGACCCACGCGCGGGAATGACGGCGGCCGCCGAGTACACACTGCGCACCGCGGGCGACAACACCCTGATCAAAGCCGTGCTATCGGCTCGCCAGGATGCCGACACGGCCTTGCTGCCCGCCCTGGTGAGCGACCCGGAACCGGTACTCGGACGGGCCGTCGCCGCGCTCACCACCACCGCACGTGAGCGGTACGAATTCGCCGACCTGACCGACGACGAGCTGACCTCGATCGTCGAGATCATGGTCCGGCTGACATTGAGTCACTTGTTCCAGCCGACGGGCAGCGTCGATCGCGCGGTGGCGCAGATCGGCGCTGTGATGTCGGGGGTCATGCCCGCCGTCTGAGCGGGCTCACAATCGCGTGCCCACCTGTCCGGCCGCGGCCGCGAACGCCCACTCGTAACTGCCGTGCGCGGCCGGGAACACCCCGCCCGCGCACACCGGATCGCCTGCGGCGCAATAGTTCGCGGTGCGATCGGCGTACAACGGTGTGACCGTGCCGCCGATGAGTCGCAGTGGGTCACCGAACAGCAGCACCGCGACGACGCGCGAGGACAGTTCGTGCGGCAGTACCCACACGCCGGGCAGCGGCGCTGAGCCGAGCACACCGTGGGCGACCACCGCACCCTGGGAGTAGCCCACGAGAACGAAGCGCTGCTCAGGGCAGGCGGCGGCCTGATCGATCAGGTGGCTGGTCATGGCCCGCGTGCCGTCGCTGACCGAGCTCGGTACCAGGAGGTCGGCTGGGTACTCGACCCGGTGGGCGGTGGTGTCCACCGGTAGTTGCGCACTCAGTACCGCGTAGAGCGGGTCGCCGATGGCGGCTCCCAGATAGCCGGGTTCTGCTGTGCCGCGGGCGATCACGACGTCGAGCGTGGCGCAGCTCTGCGCCCATGCTGTCAGTCCAGGGGACATCGCTGTCCCGATTCCCGCGGCCAGTAGCAACACCGACAGCGCTCGCGCTGTATGCCTTGCGACGATACGAATTGCCTTCCGATAGGTCATCGTGCCCACCTACTCACGCCGTTGTGAGAAATAGAGAAAGAGCGATTCACCTCCTGCCCAACAGCATTCGGTGTGCTCAGTGGTGGAATACCCGCTGACCTGCATCTCCATGGCGCGAACTCGGCATCGGCTGCGCCACGGTTACATCTCGGATCGCCTGCGGCACAACACCGCTGCCGAAACTCAGTGCTTCTTGGGCTTCTTCTTGTACTTCGGCTTGTCGTGATCGGGCTCCCACTCATAGCCCGCGACACCACGTTCACAGTAGGAGTCCGCGACGTGGACATCGCCCTGGTCACGCTCACACCAACGCGATTTCGAGCAGGAGGTGGCGCCGAGGCCGGCCACCACGGCGAGCGTGAGGACGGCAGCGCCGGTACGGGTACGGACGTTCATGTGTTGTCGAGCCTTTCCTAGAATGAAATATCGCTGGTCAGGGCGTTTTCCAGGACTTGTCCCCACCCGTCGACGAACCAATGCTACGTTCCAGGCATGTCGAGCACAGCGCCTGAGCCCACCGAAGATTTCTCCCCCGACGCGATTGTCGTCGGCGCCGGACTGGCGGGCCTGGTCGCCGCGCACGAGTTGGTACTCGCCGGACGCAAGGTACTGGTGCTCGATCAGGAGAATCGCGCCAACCTCGGCGGGCAGGCGTTCTGGTCGCTGGGTGGGTTGTTCGTCGTCGACAGCCCGGAGCAGCGCAGGCTCGGCATCAAGGACTCCTACGAACTGGCACTGCAGGATTGGCTGGGTTCGGCCGGTTTCGACCGCGAGGACGAGGACCGGATGGGCCGCGAATGGGCGAAGGCCTACGTACGGTTCGCCACCGACGAGAAGCGGGACTACCTGCAGGCCTTGGGTTTGCGCTTCACCCCGCTGGTCGGCTGGGCCGAGCGGGGCGGCGGTCTGGCCGGCGGGCACGGCAACTCGGTCCCGCGGTTCCATCTCACCTGGGGCACCGGGCCCGAAGTGCTCCGCGTCTTCCTGGAGCCGGTCCTGGCCGGTGAGGCGAAAGGATTGGTGCGCTTCGCGTTCCGGCATCGCGTCGACGAGCTGATCGTCGAAGACGGCGCCGTCACCGGTGCGCGCGGCAGCGTCCTCGCGCCCTCCGACACCGACCGCGGCCAGGCGTCGAATCGGGATGTGGTGGGCGAGTTCACCTTCCACGCCCCGGCGGTGATCGTGAGTTCGGGCGGTATCGGTCACGCCCACGACCTCATCCGCCGCAATTGGCCCACCGAACGTCTCGGCCCGTGCCCGGAGACCATGATCTCCGGTGTCCCCGCCTATGTGGACGGCCGGATGCTTGGCATCTCCGAGGAGGCAGGGGCGGCGCTGGTCAACCGCGACCGGATGTGGCACTACACCGAGGGCATCAACAACTGGGATCCGATCTGGCCCGACCACGCCATCCGTATCATTCCCGGCCCGTCGTCGCTGTGGTTCGACGCGAACGGAAACCGTATGCCCGCACCGTGTTTCCCCGGTTTCGACACCAACGAGACCATGCGCCAGATTCTGTCGACCGGCTACGACTACTCGTGGTTCGTCCTGAACCAGTCGATCATCGAGAAGGAGTTCGCGCTGTCGGGTTCGGAACAGAATCCCGATATCACCGGCAAGGACTTGAAGTTCACCGTGCGCAGCAGGCTGGCCAAGGGCGCGCCGGGCCCGGTGGAGGCGTTCAAGCAGCACGGCGTCGACTTCGTTGTCGCCAACTCGCTGGCCGAGCTCGTCGACGGCATGAACGAGCTCGCCCGCGGGCCGAAGCTGGATGTGGCCGCCCTCGAACACCAGATCGTGGGCAGGGACCGCGAAGTCGCGAACTCGTTCTCCAAGGACGCACAGGTGACCGCGATCAACAACGCCCGAAAGTTCCTCGGCGACAAGGTCCGCGTCGTCAAACCGCACCGCATCCTCGACCCGGCGCACGGCCCGCTCATCGCGGTACGCCTCAATGTACTGACCCGCAAGACCCTCGGCGGGCTGCAGACCGACCTCGATTCGCAGGTGCTGCGCCCGGACGGCTCGGTGTTCGCGGGGCTCTACGCCGCCGGTGAGGTCGCCGGGTTCGGCGGTGGCGGCGTGCACGGTTACAACGCGCTGGAGGGCACGTTCCTCGGCGGGTGCATCTTCTCGGGTCGCGCGGCCGGTCGGGCGATCGCGCGGCGCACGCCCTAGTGCGGGTGCCGGGGGGCCAGGGTGCGCGATGCTTCCTTGGCCACCTCGGCGAGCGCCCGAGCCAGCCGCGCGGTGTCGAGTGCGGTGCGCTCACCCTTGATCGTGCCCGACAGCGAGATCGCCGCCACCGCGACACCGCGGCCACGGATCGGCACCGCCACGCAGCCGACGCCCGGCAGCGATTCCTCGGTGTCCACGGCCACGCCCTGACGGTTGCGGATGCGGGCGAGTTCGCGGTGCAGTTCGGCCCGGTCGACGATCGTGCGCGCGGTCCGTGCCACGGCATTGCCACGCAGCGAGGCCTCCGCGATGCCGGGCTCCAGCGTGGCCAGCAGCGCCTTGCCGACCGCGGTGCAGTGTGCGGGCAGCCTGCCGCCGACGCGGGTCGGGATGACCACCCGCCCGCGACCACCCGAACGATCGAGGAACAACACCTCGCGCCCGTCGAGCACCGCGAGGTGCCCCACCAGCCCGGTGCGCTGACTGAGTTCGTAGAGCAGCGGCCCGACCACCTCGCGCAGCTCGTTCTGCTCGGCCGCGAGCCCGCCGAGTTCGAGCACCCGCAGGCCCAGCCGGTAACCGCCGGGAGTGTGTGCGAGCCAGCGCAACCGGATCATCTGGTCGAGGATGCGATGCACGGTCGAGCGCGGCAGGCCGGTGCGTTCGGCGAGCCCGAGCAGCGTCAGCGTGGGTGTGGCGGCGTCGAACGCGTCCAGAATGAGCGTCATCCGCTCGATCATCGACGTCGGCGGTGCTCCGGTCGCCCGGCCCGATCCGGTCCACAGGCTTTCCGGCGCCGGCTCGGTCACGATCTCGACCGTCATTTGATCCAACCTCCACAGTGCGTAGCGCTAACAGACTAGAGCCGTTAGCTCCGCTTACGCACTATTTCGCCTCGATCTCAGACCATCGCCGGGCTGACCGGCGTCACGGGCAACGGGCGGCGCACGATCGTCGCGATGGTTGCCGCGATCTCTCCGATGGCCCTGGCAGGCGCGGAGTCGGGGTCGGTGTCGACGAACGGAGCGCCCCGATCACCTGCCGGACCGCCGGGTCGAACGGGATCCGGCCGATGACGGGGCAAATGGGTGTCGAGTGAGAACGCGCGCTTCAGCTGCAGCCAATGTGCGGCATCGCGGGACACGAAGGTCTCGCGGGGTCGTCCAATCGCGATCTAGAAACCGTGGAAGGTCTGGTCGGCGATCATCGAGGATCCGTTCAGCGCGAAGGATGTCTCGAACGAACGCGCATCTGGAGTTCCGTCCAGCATGAGATGTCCCGTCACCCGAACAAGCACAGAGGCATCGGTGTCCGACTGGACATCAATCGTGTTGACGTTGTACCCAGCCCGCGGGAATTGGACGAGCTGCTCAAAGATTGCCGTTGTGCCCGCGTACCGAGTGTCCCCGATCGTGAGTTGCGCGTCCTCGGCGTACCAAAGCTCCAGTGCGCTCTGGCGGGCCGTGAGCTGCGCGAAGTAGAGGGCGGTGAAAGCCTGGACATTCTCTCGGGTGAAGTATTTCTTGACGGTGTCGTCGACCATGACAGTCCTCCTGATCAATCCCAGGAAGTGATACCTGATACAGGTGCCCGACATCGGCTTCGGTGTAGAGCCTGTGACCGGTATTGGTGCGCCTCGCTGGGCGCACCAACCCGATGCGGTCATAGTGGTGCAACGTCCGAACCGTCAATCCGGCCTCGGCCGCGAGCTCACCGACCTTCCACACCTGCTCGATTCCGGTCTCGTCCATCCGCTTCCATCTCACTTCCACCGACGCACCATGCGCTGGTACCGCCGACGCTAGAGCCTGACGTTACGTCAGGAGCAAGCCGAAGCTTCCTGCTGAATCTCGCGACAACAGCTCGAACTTGCGGAATGGCCTTGGCACACTACTCGCGCGAGCGAGCAGATCGTCGGCGCGACCGGTTCGAGCCGTCGGTGTGATCGGGTCACGCATAGTGGTATATCCATTTCGGGCAACTCATCTAACTCGAAGCATGCTGTCGCGGAGGGTATTCGGTGCCGGCCGATGCACTTTTGGCGGGTGGCTAGGATCGGAAATCGTGACCTTGTTGCTCAGCCGACGGCGGCCGTCCGACGATCAACCCTTCGATCCCCAGGACCAGCAGCAAGATTCTGGCCGATTGTGGCGAATTGTCGCGATTGTCGCAGGAATCGTCGGCGTGCTACTCGCGTTAGCGGTGCCGTTTCTTCCCGTGCAGCAGCAACAAGCGTCGTTCTCATGGCCGCAGGACGGTCGCGCAACCAGCGTGACATCGCCTTTGGTCTCATATTCACCCGTCAGCGTCGACGCGACGATTCCGTGTGCTGCAACTTCGGGATTGAGCCCTCGCGGTGGGTACCTGATGGCGACGGTGCCACCAGCATCCGGGCAGGCTTGGCACTACGGCCTGAACGTGCTCGTCGCGACAGCTGACGCCGGAAATCGTCTGCAAGTCGTCCTGCGCGACAAAACTCTGGTCGATACCGCGGTGGTGGACTTGTCCGCCGATTGTCGAGTTTCGGTCGTATCCACCAGCGCCCGAACCACTGTCGAGGTCAGCGGTTCTGAGCCCGTGATCGTCGAAGGTGACTTCCGGCCGCAGTTGGTCGGGTTATTCACCGATCTGGCCGGCGATGTTCCCGCGGGGATGCGGACCGATGTGGAGATCGATTCTCGATTCACGACCGCACCGACAGCGCTCAAACTGATCGCGATCATCGGCGTCTTCATCGCCGCGGCAGTGGCACTGTTCGCCTTGCACCGCCTCGACTGCCGCGACGGGCGCCGCAATCGGCGGGTCTTGCCGCAACGTTGGTGGCGGCCGCGGTGGGTCGACGGCGTAGTCATCGGCACCCTGATTCTGTGGTATTTCATCGGTGCCGGTACCGCCGACGACGGCTACATCCTGGGAATGGCACGAACAGCCGGACATGCGGGATACCTGGCGAACTACTTCGCCTACTTCGGGGTGCCCGAAACACCGATCGGAATTCCCTACGACCTCGTTGTCGGCTGGCTGGCACAGATTTCGACCGCGAGCATCGTGGTGCGACTACCGGAGTTGATGTTCGGCATCGTGTGCTGGTTCCTGATCAGCCGCGAGGTCGTGCCGCGTCTAGGAATTGCCGCACGTCAAGAGAAGGCAGCGATCTGGGCGGGTGGCTTGGCGCTGCTTGCGTTCTGGCTTCCGTACAACAACGGTCTGCGGCCCGAACCTGCCGTCGCCCTCGGCGTTTTGCTGGTCTGGGTGTCGATGGAGCGAACCCTGGCGACACGGCGACTCGCGCCCGCCGCGATTGCGTTGATACCGGCCGCGCTGGCAGTGGTCACCAATCCCGCAGGGGTGATCTGTTTCGCTGCGTTGCTGGCCGGTGCTCGTCCGCTGGTGCAGATCATCGTCGAACGGGCGCGCAGTGTTGGTTACCTGGCACTGCTGGCTCCGGCTGCGGCGGTCGGTGTGTCGATTCTGGCGCTCGTGTTCATTGGTCAGCCGTTCTCCGAGGTCTCGGCGATGAGCGACGCGCACGCCGTGGTCGGCCCGAACATGCCGTGGTACGACGAAACTTTCGTCTATCAATCCCTGTTCCAGGTCGGCCCTGACGGTTCGATGGCGCGCCGATTCGCCATGCTGTTGCTATTTCTGACCTTGGCAGTGTCGGTACTGGCCCTTGTGCGCCACGGCGGCCGGATCCCCGGTCTGGCAGCCGGACCCACGCGCCGGATTCTGGGCACCACCGTTGCCACGATTCCGCTGATGGCGCTCTCGCCGACCAAGTTCACCCACCACTTCGGCGTCTTCGCCGGGCTCGCCGGCGCTGTCGCAGTCGTGGCCGCGGTCGCGGCAGGGCCCCGAGTCGTGAGATCACCACGCAACCGCGCGCTGTTCGCGGCCGTCGTCACCGCCGTGCTAGCGCTGGCCTTCACCAGTTCGAACAGTTGGTGGTATGTCGCCGCCTACGGAATTCCCTGGTGGGACAAGCCGATCTCGGTCAAGGGCACCAGCGCGGGCACTGCCCTGCTCATAGTCGCGATCCTGTTGCTCGCATTCGCAGGCTGGTTGCATATCCGCGAACCATTCCGCAGCGCAGAACACCGGACACACCGTCGGATTCCGGCTCTGACCATCACGGTCGGGCTGGTAGTGGCCTTCGAGGTCGTATCATTCGTCAAGGCCGGAATCGATCAATATCCGGCGTATTCGCTGGCGAAGTCGAACTTTTCCGCGCTTGCTGGTGAACCGTGCGGGCTGGCCGACGAGGTGCTGGTCGAGCCTGATCCGAATGCGGGGATGCTGCAACCGCTGTCCGGCGACCGAGCTACTGCCTTGGGCGCAGACAATGACGGGTTCACTCCGAACGGCGTCAACACCAACGATTTGGTCCCTGATGCTTCCGACGCAGCCTCGGCTTCGGTCGGCCAGTCGCTCGGCAGTGCGGGAACCACTACCGAATCCGGCTCGACCGAGGGCGGTGGGCTCGGCGGGTCCAGCCCGCGTGGCATCAACGGCAGCACGCTCGCGCTCCCGTTCGGGCTGGATCCGGCCGCTACGCCAGTGCTCGGCAGTTTCGGCAGCCCTGGTGTCACGAAAACGCTTGTCTCCGGCTGGTATCGACTCCCGGCGCCCGACTCGAGCGGTAGCCGTGGCCAGATCCTCGCGATCGCAACTGCTGGACGCGTCGCCACCACCGATCTCGACGGCCTCCCGGTGATCGGTCAGAGTGTTGAGATCGAATACGGAAGCACGAGCGCGGCCGAGGTGGTACCACTCGGGCGAGTTATCCCTGATGACGTCAGCGTGCTCCAACCTTCCTGGCGCAACCTTCGGGTTCCGCTGCAGCAGTTGCCGTCCCACGCTGATGCGGTTCGTATCGTTGCCACCGTCAACAGCTCCGATGCCGAGCAATGGGTGGCGGTGACACCGCCGCGTGTGCCTGACCTGCGCACCCTCGATGAATTGGTCGGCCATACCAGGCCGGTGCTCCTGGATTGGCTGGTCGGCCTGCAGTTCCCCTGCCAGCAGCCGATGCGGCACCGCTACGGAGTGGCCGAGATTCCCGAATACCGCATCCTTCCGGAGTTTTCGGCGGCGATCATGACCAGCAACTGGCAGAGCCACGCCTCCGGCGGCCCCCTCGGCTACACCGATCTCGTGACCCGCACCGATGTCCTGCCTTCCTATTTGAAGGATGACTGGAAACGTAACTGGGGCGAGATCCACCGCCTCGTGCCGTTCGAGCCAACCGCGACACCCGCAGAACTCGACACAGTCACCGTCGATCGATCGGCTCGATGGACTCCCGGACCAATCAACTTTGGCATCCGATAGAAGAGAACGCCGCTGTCCAAGCGCCCGTCCACTGTTGGGCACGCGCGGCACCAGGCCGACGACAACATTCCGTCGATAGGACCAATCACCCTGACATTACGTTGACAAGAGCAAATACCGGAATGGGACTCGGTGCCCGGCGGACTCCTGCGCGATCAGTCCGCGGCGAGATGGAGGCGGATGGTGTCGCGTACCCAACACCTGTACCGGTCGAGTGACCACTCTCGGTCGTTGACGAGATTCCCGTAGGTACCGGTGTTGACGAGGCCCCACAGCATGTCGGCCACCGAATCGGCAGCGACCTTCGGCGGCAGTGCGCCACCTCGCTCGAGCCGCCGCCCGAGATCTAGCAGCTCGCCGTAGCGATCCGCCTCGCGGACCCGCAAGGTCTCCTCGACTTCCGGATGCTGGCGCCGAGCCACCACCAGCGCCTCGTGAATCCGCCACACCCTGGACGCGACCTCGACATCGGCGGCGATCGTCGCGTCGAGCGCCTCCCACGCGGTCATCGTGTCCGTGATCGGATGCCGTTCGAGTGCCGGAACGACATCGGTGGCGTAGATGTGCAGATGCAGGGCCGTCAGCAACTCGACCTTCGACGGGAAATGGAGGTAGATCGCCTGGCGGGAGACCCCGGCCGCCTTCGCGATAGCTCCGAGGCCGGCGCCGTGATAGCCGTGTTCCTCGAACATCGCGCGCGCCGACTCGAGGATCTGAGTCCGGGTTTGGGGACGTCCGCCACTTGACACGCTGTAAACCATACCGTACTTTACAAGCTGTCAAGCAAATCCTCGAGGAGGAACGTCATGGCTCGCTACCTGATCACCACCTGGGACGGCGCGGGGAACCTGGTCCCGACACTTGGCATCGCGCGTGCCCTGGTCGATCGCGGCCACGACGTCCGAATACTCGGCCACGAGACGATCGCGCAACGATGCGCCGATGTCGGCGCCCGCTTCCTCGCCTTGACGCAGAGCGAGGGCTGGGACGCGATGGCTACCCCGGACGACTTCGAAGCCGAGGTGAAGCTCATGATCGAGGAGCTGTGCTTCAGTTCGGCCATCGCGCGTGACCTCGCGCGGGAGCTGGACCGCGAGCCTGCTGATGCGGTGATCGTCGATTGTCTGCTGATCACCGCAATCGACGTCGCGCTGGCATCGGGCACACCGACCGCGACGCTGGTCCACACGGCGTACACGATCTTTCGGGGCGGGCCGCTGGTCGAGATGTTCGCGCCGGGTATCGCGATCGCGAACGCGGCGCGCGCGGAGCTCGGCCTGCCCGCGATCGAGCGTCTCGCCGATATCCACGACGCGTGCGCGCTGGCGCTCGTCGCGGCGCCGAAGGAGTTCGAGCCCGACGTGCCGGACGCGGCCAACGTGGTGCGCATCGGGCCTGTCCTCGATGCACCCGCGCTGTCACGCGAGATCGAGGAGGTCGAGATCGGTGACGGGTCGAAGCCGCTGGTCCTGGTCGCACTGAGCACGAGCGAGCAAGGTCAGGCCGAGCTGTTGCAGCGGTGTGTCGATGCGGTCGCGCAGATGCCGGTGCGCGCCATCGTCACGACCGGAGCGGCGATCGACCCGGCGACAGTTCGTGCGGGGGCGGATACCCAAGTCGTGCGGTATGTGCCACACGCGGAGATCCTTCCGTCGGCATCGCTGGTGATCACCCACGCGGGGCTCGGTACGACGATGGCCGCGCTCGGTCGTGGTGTGCCGCTGCTGTGCACCCCGATGGGCCGCGATCAGTTCTTCAACGCCGAACAGGTCCAAACCCTCGGCGCGGGCCTGATGCTGATGCCCGACGCGAGCAGCGCGGTGATCGCGCGGACCGCCGCACAGATCCTCGGCGACAGCGGCTTCGCGTCGGCCGCGAAACAGCTGGCCGTCGCCATCAGTGGCTACGGCGGCGCGGCGAAGGCCGTTGCCGTGCTCGAAACGCTCGGCTAGGACGGGCGACGCTCAACCACGCGCGTTCTCGAGCAACGCGGCCCGCTCCACGAGCAGTTCGCCCGGCCCGGTCGGCGGGGTGTTGCGGCGCCAGATGGCCCGGAATTTGCGGGTCAGGCGGGCGGCATCGGCCGAGGCGACTTCCACCAGGGTGCCGGTGACGAGATCAGGTGCGGCGATCAATCGGCTCAGGACCGCCGGTGCCATGCCGGTGCGAGCCGCCGCCACGATCGCCGCGGTCGACCCGAGCTCCGCGGCCGGGCCGGCGGGTGGGGCCGCGGTGGCGAGCAGGTCCCACACGGTGTCGCGGGTGCCAGAACCCGGTTCACGCCACAGCAGCGCGGTGCCTGCCAGCTCGGTCAGCGTGACCGGGGTCTTCCGTTGCGCCCATGGATGATTCGGTGCCACGACTACGACGAGGTCGTCGGCGCCCAGTACCCGACTGCCGAGTCCGGCCGGTGGATGTGGGCCTTCGACGAAGCCGAGATCGGCGGTGCCGTCGCGCACGAGGCCCGCGACCTGGGTCGAGTTCTCGACTTCGAGGGAGATCACGACTTCGGGGTGATCAGCACGCAGGGCGGCGAGCCAATGCGGAATGCGGTGGTCGGCAATGGTTTTGGAGGCGGCGATGCGTAGCCGCGGGGCCTGTGCGGCGCGGAGCCGGGCGACGTCGTCCACGAGGTCGTGCACGGCGGCGAGGACGGTACGAGCGTGGGCGACGACGGCGCGACCCGCGTCGGTGAGTTCGGAGCCGGTCGGTGCGCGGTCGAGCAGCTTCACGTGCAGGCGGCGTTCGAGCGCGCTGACCCGCATGCTCGCGGCGGGTTGGCTGACCCCGTGTCTGCGGGCGGCGGCGCCCAGGCTGCCCAGCTCGGCCACCGACACGAGGAGGTCGAGGACCTCCAGGTCGGGTGTTCCGGGTGGCAGGGTCATGGCCCGATTATGGGCGACAGGGGGTGCCACGCCACATCAGGCACCGTCGCCGCCGTGATCCAGGCCGAATCGGCCGCGCAGCTTCTTCGCCACACCGTAGAGGGCGAACACCGGTTTCAGTGGCATCCATTCGCCGAACCGATACTCCTGTCCCGGGACGAGCCGGACGGCCAATTCCGGGCTCTGTTCCGCGAGATAGGCGCGCGCGGTCTCGGCGTGTGTCGGCAGTGAGACGATCTTGATCCGGTCGACATCCTGCAGGTACGGAATCGCGAAAGCGATGTTCTCCCAAGTGGATCGGCTCGACTCCTCCAGCACGAGTTCGCCGTCATAACCACAGGTTTGCACGGCGTAGCGCCCCATCAGCGCCGCCTCGGTCGCCGGACCGGCGCAGGCGCCCCCGCACAGGACGAGGCGGGTCGAGGTGGCGCGCGGATCGATGGATCGCAGGCCGGCACGCACCCGCCACCGGTTCATGCCGTTCGCCCGCGAACCGGCGTTGCGGTACCCCAGCACCACGACCGCTTCCGACCCGGCACGCGGGGATCCGACGCCCCGATGGGAGGCGCGCCGATTCGCCCATTCACCCCACAGCATCAGCCCGACACCGGTGGCAACAGTCAGCCCGGTTCGTTTCCGCACGTCTCCAGCAAACCACACGCTCCGTCGACGGGGCCATAAGCCACATTGATGGGCACCTGCGAATTCGCCCTCTACCTCGGAATCCTCGGTGACGCGATGGTGAGGGAGTGAATCGCGTACCCACTCTCGCCCCCGGCCTGGCCCTCGCCGCGCTCCTGGCCACCGTGGCCACGCCGGTCGGCAAGGCGCTGCCGATGATCGGCGCGCCGGTGCTCGCGCTCGGTGCGGGCGCTGTCGCCGGGATGGTGCTGCGTCGCAAGGACGTGACAGGCGCGACGTTCGGCCCGGGGCTCGACGTCGCCCGGCAGCGGTTGCTCGGGCTGGCGATCGTGCTGCTCGGACTCGGCCTGCCACTCGGGTCGGTCCTGAGTGTGGGGAGAGAGACGGCCGTCGTGCTACTCGGGACGTTGGTCGTCGGCGGTGTGGCGGCGTTCTTCGTCGGGCGGATGCTGGCGGTCGACAAGGAGTCCGCGACGCTGATAGCCGTGGGCACGACGATCTGTGGCGCGTCCGCGATCGCCGCCGCCACCGCGGTCCTGCGACCCGACAAGCAACGTGTCGCCTATGCCCTCGGCACCATCTTCATCTTCAATGTGACTGCCGTGCTGGTGTATCCGCCGCTCGGCCGCGCTCTCGGGCTGTCACAGGAGGCGTTCGGACTATGGGCGGGCACCGCGATCAACGACACCTCGTCGGTCCTCGCCGCGGGCGTCATCTTCGGTGCCGGTGCGGCCCATTTCGCGGTGATCGTGAAAATGGTCCGCAGCCTCGCCATCATCCCGCTCTGCCTCGGCCTGCACGTCGGCCGCCGCCACATCGCCGAGCAGACCGATCTACCCCAGGCCTCCCTGCGCCAAGCGGTTCCCCTCTTCGTGGTCCTGTTCCTGGCCGCCTCCGTCATCGCGGGCCTGAACATCATCCCCACCGAACTGACCGAGCCGCTCGCCACCACCAGCAGCTGGCTCATCGCCGCCGTCCTCGCCGCCATCGGCACCTCCCTGAGCCTCGCCCGCCTGCGCACCGCAGGTATCCGTCCGCTGATCCTCGGCGGCACCCTCGGACTTATCCTCGGCACCACCAGCCTCGGCCTGATGTACCTGACGGGATGGTGGTGACAGCGCAAACGTCGCGTTCAGTCCCGCGGTTGCCCGGAGCTACGATTACCGGACATCGCATGTCGGCGCGGACAGGAGGATGTTTATGAACTGCGTTTGCCGGATCATCGCCACCGCGGGTGCCGCCGCGGCATTGACCCTGGCCACCGCGGGTATCGCGACAGCACAGGAAGCCGAGCCGCCCTCGTCGCCGTTGGTCGAATACATCGAGTCGTGGCCGCCCGCACCCGAGTGGTGCAATGGTGCCTGGGATCCGATCGAGGATGCGATCGAGGACTCGGTCCCACCCCAGTACGAAGCGGAGTTCGACGCGTTCGACGACTGGTGCGAGGGCGACGCGGACTGATGCGGAGCGACCGCCCCGATCGACCTACCCTGTCGCGTTGACGGCGTTCACCACCGCTGCCAGTGCGGCCGCCACGACCGAGATGTGGCGACCGAACGCCCAACCGGTGCGGCCCGCCGCTCGGTATTCGACGTAACTCACTGCGGCGCTGTCGGCGCCCTTGTCCACGGAATGCTCGGTCAGGCCGAGGATCTCGATGGAGTGGCCCGCCCCGGCGAGGGCGGCTGTCAGGGCGTCGATCGGGCCGACGCTGTGGTGTACCGAGCGCCGTTCGGTGCCGTAGGCGTCGAGGACGATCTCGGTGGTGCCGTCGGCGATCTCCCACCGCACCAGCGTGATTCGTTGATCGGGGGCGGTGTAGGCCTGCTCGAACAGCGTGCGCAGTTCCTTGGCGGTGATCTCCGCGCCGGTCTCATCGGCGCGTTCTTGTACCCGCTTCGCGAGGTCGATCTGCAGGCGGCGTGGCAGGTCCAGTCCGTATTCGGTGTGCAGCAGGTAGGCGATGCCGCCCTTGCCGGACTGCGAATTGACCCGGATCACGGCGTCGTAGGAGCGGCCGAGGTCGGCGGGGTCGATCGGCAGATACGGCACCTGCCAGTGTGATTCGCGTTCGGGGATGCCCTCGGCCGCTGCCCGCTCGCGATGTTCGGCCATGCCCTTGCGGATCGCGTCCTGGTGGGTGCCGGAGAAGGCGGTGTGGACGAGATCGCCTACGTACGGATGCCTTTCGTGGACGGGCAGGCGGGTGCAGTGCTCGACGGTGCGACGGATCTCGTCGATATCGGAGAAGTCGATCATCGGGTCGACGCCCTGGGCGTGCAGGTTCAGCGCCAGCGTGGCAATGTCGACGTTCCCCGTGCGTTCACCGTTTCCGAAGACGCAGCCCTCCACGCGTTGCGCGCCGGCCAGGACGGCCAGTTCGGCGCAGGCGATACCGGTCCCCCGGTCGTTGTGCGGGTGCACCGACAGGATCACACCGTCGCGGCGCGCCAGGTTACGGTGCATGTATTCGATCTGGTCCGCGTAGACGTTCGGGGTCGCGACCTCCACTGTCGCAGGCAGATTCAGCGTCACCGGCCGCCGCGGGGACGCCTGCCACAGCTCGGTGACGGCGTCGCAGATCTCCAGGGCGAAATCCGGTTCGGTCAGGTTGAACACCTCCGGCGAGAATTGGAAGCGCGTGTTCGGCAGGTCACCCGCCAACTCGAGGACATCGCGAGCGCCCGCGACGATCAGCTCGCGCAGTTGCGCGCGATCCTTGCCGAGAACCACCTCACGCCAGACCGGCGCGGTGGCCGTGTACAGGTGCATCACGACCTCGTTGGTGATGCCGCGCACCGACTCGACGGTCCGTTCGATCAGGTCACGACGCGCCGGGGTGAACACGACGACGGCCACGTCCGGCGGGGCGATCGGAGTGCCGGCCAGCAGGCGCACGAAATCGAAGTCGGTCTGCGAGGCGGACGGGTAGCCGACCTCGATCTCCTTGTAGCCCATGGCGATCAGCAGTTCGAAGAATCGGCGTTTGCGGGCTGGGTCCATCGGTTCGGCCAGCGCCTGGTTGCCGTCGCGCAGGTCGACCGGGACCCACAGTGGTGCGGCGGTCATCCGCGCGTTCGGCCAGTGACGTTGTCCGACAGGGATATTCACGCGTCGATGGATGTCGCGGTATCGATACGACGGCATCGCCGAGTGGCGCTGCCGATTCCACGCGGGCGCACCGTCGGCGACAGCGCCCGTGGGAGTTACCAGGGTGGGGAATTCGGTCATGACTTGCTCTGCTTCCTGACCACGACGGGCCACGAGACGACGGCGACCGGCCACGACCGAGCCCCACGGCGGGGCGGCCGGTCGGTCAGGCCCCGCCGTGGCGGACGAGAAGAAGCGCGGTGTAGGTCATAATGGGTACACTTCTACCACAACTCCTCAGACAAGTAGAGAGGTTTGCCGGTGGTATCGCAGGTACGACGTCAGCCGCTGGCCGCACAAGCGGCCGAACTTCTGCTCGCGCGGATCCGGGCGGGCGAGTGGCCGTTGGGCCATCGTTTACCGGGTGAGACGCTGCTCGCCGCCCAACTCGGCGTCGGCCGCTCGACCCTGCGCGAGGCGATCCGGGAACTGGCGGGCAAAGGCTTACTCGACAGCAGGCAGGGTTCCGGGGTGTTCGTCACCGCTCTCGACGTGTCCGAGGACTGGGATGTCGTGCTGCGTGGCGCCACCATCGCCGCGGTGATCGAGGCGCGCATCGCGATCGAGGCAGAGGCCGCCGCCCTCGCCGCGCAACGACGCACCCCCGCCGACCTGCGGGCCATCCGGCGCGCCCTGGCTGGTCGCCGCGCCGAGGGCCAGACCGTCGCCGATCACGTCGACGCCGACATGGCCTTCCATCGCGCGGTCATCGTCGCCGCCCACAACGATGTGCTCACCCAGCTGTTCGACAGCTTCCTCCCGCGCCTGCGCCTGGCCATGATCGACATGCTCGAGCTGCGCCCGGTCCGCTCCGAGCAGGCCGACCACTGCGCGCACGAGCAGCTCGCCCAGGCAATCGCCGACCGAATCCCCACTGCCGCAGCGGAATTCAGCCGAACCCACCTTGCCGCTTTGAAGGAGGCCTTCACATGACCGGCGCCCCCGTGATCGAACTCGACGACGTGACCTTCCGGCGTGACGGCAAGAAGATCATCAACGGCATCTCGCTCACCGTGCGGGCCGGTGAGCACTGGGCACTGCTCGGCCCCAACGGCGCGGGCAAGAGCACGCTGCTCGGCTTCTGCGGCGCGGTCACCTTCCCCACCACCGGAACCGTGCGGGTGCTCGGCGAACAGTTCGGCCGGGTGGAGTTGGCCCGGCTGCGCCGCTCGATCGGCCACGTCAACCCGCGTCACCCCCTGCGCTCCGCGCTCACGGTGCGCGAGGTCGTCCTCACCGGTGTCACCAGCACGATCGATACTCCGATGCGCTGGTCACCCACCGCCGAGGACCTCGCCCGGGCCGGCGCGATCATCGACACCCTTGGCCTGTCCGGCAGGGCCGACGACATCTGGCCCACCCTGTCCCAGGGCGAGCGCGGCCGCACCCTCATCGCCCGCGCACTGATCAGCGAACCCCGGGTGCTGCTCTTGGACGAGCCGTCCACCGGCCTCGACCTGGCCGCCCGCGAACAACTCCTCAGCACCATCGACACTCTCGATCACACCCACCCCGAGGTCGCCTCGATCCTGGTCACCCATCACCTCGAGGAACTCCCGAGCACCACCACCCACGCCATGCTCATCGCCGACGGCCACACCGTCGCCACTGGCCCCGCCACCGAAGTCATCACCACCGACCACGTCTCCACCGCCTTCGACCACCCGATCGAAGTCCGCTACGACGGCCGCTGGAGCGCCCGCGCCCGCTGAGGACCCAGCGCCCATTCGGGCAACGGTTCGCGCGCGGCAAGCCACTCCGCCGGAATCCCACGGGTGCGCTCCCGGTTTCCGGTACCGGTGTGGGCTGCCACGATTCCACCGACGATCGCGGCCGTGGTGTCGGCGTCCCCGCCCGCCTCGACGCAGGCGAGGACCGCCGCAGGATAGTCGTCGAGATAGGTGGCGGCCGCCCACAACGTGAAGGGCACGGTGTCCTGAGCGCTGACCCGTGCGCCGTTGCCGAGTTCGTAGGCCGCTTCGGCTACCGTTCGGCCGAGCAGTTGCCGGGCGCGACGGACACCCTGCGCGGTGCGCCCGTCAACCAGATACGGATCGACCGCCTGCAGCAATTCATCAGGCGCACAGCCCTTTTCACGGGTGATCGCGGCGTGTGCGGCCGCGACCGCGACTGCCATCGCACCCACGATCGCTTCCGGGTGCCGATGGGTCAGCTCCGCGGACATCGCTGCCTGCGCTGCGGCCCGATCCAGGTCTCCGGCGAAATGGGCCCCGAGCGGCGCCACCCGCATCGCCGCACCGTTTCCCCACGATCCGCGTCCGTCGAACACCGCACCCGCGGCTTCCGCCCACGGACGCCCGTCTCGAATCTCGTGCAGCACAACCACTGTGCCTGGTCCGTAGCCGCGATACGGCTCGCAACGTCGCGCGAACGCGGCCGCGAGAGCATCGCGATCCACACTGCCGCGGTCTCGGATTTCGGCGTACACCGAACACGCCATCTCGGTGTCGTCGGTCCATTGCCAGGGTGCGGCCGGTGGTCGTCCGGCGAGCAGATCAGGGACGGAGCGCCCGGGGACGAAGAATTGAGCGCCCAGCGCATCCCCTACGGATAAGCCTTCGAGGCTGTCGAACGAGGGATCGGAATTCAGCATGCTGGGCACAATCATTGCCCAGCCGGAGCAGGCGCCGCAACCCGAAGTACGAACGGCTACATCAACTCGACCTCGTCGAAGCCGACCGTCAGCTTGTGCCGCCGCTCCCGCAGGACATTCCCTTCCCGGTGAACGGTCCCCTCCCCGAATTCGATGCGCAACTCCGCCCGCCGAGCATCGACTTCCCGGACAACCCCGCAGATGCCACTGAACGGACCCGCCGGGAAATACACGACGTCGCCCGGACCATATTCGGTAATCCCCACCGCGCCACTGTAATTCATATCAGCGTGTCTCGTCGGTGGGCGATGAGCCAGCGGGCCGCACCGGTTCGTAGAGAGCCCGCGCGGCCCGCGGATCGATCTTGTCGAGATCGAGAAAGTAGCCGCACTGCCACTCCTGCGACCGTCGCGCCTGTTTGTTCGCTGCCATCGACCACGGTGGGTACACCCGGAACCCGCGCTTGCCGCCGCGACCGGCGACCGACACGATCCCGTGCTCGACAAGTGCGCTCGTCGGGAACACGAACTGCCCGGAACGCGGTCCCGCGCGGGCGGTGATCACCAGTAGGTCGGCGCAGTCTTCGGCGGCGAAAGGCTCCGTCGAACCGTCCTGGGCACGCCGCCACACGGAAACGAACAGGCCCACCTTCGTCGGGGTCTGCTTGCCCACCCGGAACCGGACCGCGCCGCGGCCGATCCCGGACACGAACGCTCCGTAGTCAGCGTTCTCCGCCTCGGGAACCGCAGCCGAAATGTCCAGTCCCAGAACAAGGATGAGATTGTGTGCCTCGACAACGTCAGGGTGCACGGTCATCGGTCCCGCCGAATCCGAGATCGAAGTCGTTGAGGAGTTCGTCGGCGCGGGAGAGGGCTTGGTCCAGCTCGTCGGCGACGGAGTCCATGACGGAGATGCCGTCGAGCATGTCGGAGAGTTCGGTGTGCAGGGCGTGAAGTTCGGCGATGTCGGGGTCGACCGTGGTCCAGGCGACGGTGTCGGACCACCAGGTGTCGCGTTGGACCCAGGACCAGACGATGTCGCGGACGAGGAGGGCGTCGGTGGTGAACAACTGGCGCTGCTCGGCGCCGGTGGTGTGCTCGAGTTCGTAGGTGCCGTCGTCGAGGTAGCGCGCCTGGATGTAATCGGTCGGGGTGCGCGTCAGCAGGAGGAAGGGGTGCTCCGGTGCCGGATCGGTGGCGGAGGCGCCGGGCCGGGCCGGATCGACGGGGTGTGGCTCCGCCGAGCCGTCACCGACGTGGACGACGACTTCGGGCTGGTCGTCGCTGTGCTCACCCATCGGGCCAGTGTGCCGGATCGGAAAGGACACCGGAGAGCCGGACCGATGAATCGGTGACGCATCTTCAGGGTGAGTCGCGAGTCAGGTCGTACCGATCACGAGGTCGGAAGTGAGCTGGTCGAGGTCGTCGATGACCGCGTCGGCCAGGGCGAGCGCGTCGGGCGACGGCGGGAATTCCGGGCGCGGTGCCGCGATCAGACGCATCCCGGCACTGTGGGCGGAGCGCAGGCCGTTGGTCGAATCCTCCACGGCTGTACAGACATTCGGATCCAGGCCGAGGCGCTGCGCGACGGTGAGGTAGACATCGGGTGCGGGCTTGCCGCGACCGACCTCCTCGGTGGACAGCACCACGGCGAAAGAGTCGAGCAGCCCGGACTTCGCGAGGACCAGATTGATCAACGCGGCAGGCGATGAGCTGGCCAGGCCGAGTTTCCAGGAACCCGCGCACCGCCGCACCGCGTCGACCGCGCCGGGCAGCAGCGGAACGTGGTGGGCGTATTCGTCGGCCATCAGATCGATGATGTCGGCAGCCACCTTGTCGGCCGGTGCGGCCACACCGAGATCGTCGGCCAGGTACGACGACCACTCGACGGTGCTCATCCCCATCATCTTCTTCTGCGAATCCGGTTGCCACCGGCCATTATTCAGAACGACGTAATCGTGCCTGACCTTCTCCCAGATGGGTTCGGAATCGATCAGCACGCCATCCATGTCGAACACAACCGCCGCGATACCCATGCGCTCAGCCTTTCGCCGCTCACCCGGAGGGGCACCACCGACGGTGCGCCGACGCTCCGGTACCAAGAAGACTTACTCGGTGATCGGCACCCAGCCTAGATGACCTGACACCGATCCCCGACGCGAACAGCCAGCTCGGCAGCGATAACGTGTTGCATATGGACGATACACAGGTCGGCAACTCGCTCCCGGACGAGAAGCATCACGAAGGCGGATTCCGGCCGGTTGCCGAGCTGATCCAGGCACGCAAGGATCGCAGCGGCGAGTCGACCGCGGGCGGGCCGCAGTACGGCGAGCTGATCGAACAGGTCCGCGTGCTGATGGACCGGGCACGGCTGGTGAACCCGTCCGACGAGCTCGCCAAGGACGCCATCGCCACCCTCGAGCAGCTCAATGCCCGTCTCAGCGAGGCGGTGGTGGACGAGTGGTCCTCGCCCAGCTGGTCGCGCACCGACCTGCCCGCGCGCGGCAACATCACCCTGCCGCCCTACACGGTGATCAGCGGTGACCGCGACGGTGTCACCGCGAAGGTCACCTTCCGCACCTTCCACCTGGGCGGCAACAGCGCCGCCCACGGCGGACACATCGCGCTCGCTTTCGACGACATCATCGGCATGACCGCCGCGCTGTCCACCAAGTCGGTGACCCGCACGGCCTCGCTCACCCTCGACTACCGGTCGATCACACCGCTCAATCGCGAACTGACGGTCCGCGCGTGGACCGAACGCGTCGAGGGCCGCAAGGTGTACCTCCGTGCGACATTGCACGACGACGAACGTTTATGCGCCGAGGCGAACGGACTGTTCATCGTGCTCAAGCCCGGCCAGCCCTGAATCCGTTCCGACATTGCGATCGACGTGATCGCAATGTCGGCCGCGAGACCCGAGGTGGCGCAATAGCGGTTTCCCGGCCGATATCCGCAGGTCCCGCGAACCACCGCCCGGCGTAGAAACATCCCCTGAATTCACGCCGGAATCGCGGCGGGCCGAGTGCCGCGTAATCGCCGCTATCGTCGCTGTTCATGCAGGTCAGCGAGAAAACAGGGACGCCGGAGCCCACCCCGATCCGCGGTCAGCGCGCCGATCGGGCACGCCGGGTCGCCGATATCCTGCGCCACCAGATCCTGGCGGGCGCAGTGCAGGGCACGGTGCCCGGCGAGCAGGAACTCGCCGCCGAGCACGGCACCTCCCGCAATACCGTGCGCGAAGCGCTGGCGCTGCTGCGCGACGAGGGGCTCATCGATCGTGCCCCGAAACTCGGCACCCGGGTCGCCGCCCGCAAGTTCGACCACGGCCTCGATGCCCTGCTGGGCCTGCAGGAGACGCTCAAAGGGCACGGCACAGTCCGCAACGAGGTCCGGGCCGCCACCACCATCACCGCTCCCCCGGCCGTCGCGCGCCGGCTCGAGCTGGCCCCGGGCGACAAGGTCGTCTACATCGAACGCCTGCGGTTTCTCGCCGATCTGCCGCTGAGCCTGGACCTCACCTACCTGGCACCCGATATCGGCACCGAACTGCTCACCCACGACCTCGAGACCACCGACGTGTTCGTGCTGCTCGAACAAGTCACCGGCCAGTCGCTGGGTGCCGCCGACCTCGCGCTGGAAGCCGTCGCGGCCGACCCACACACCGCTACCACGCTCGATACCCCGGCCGGTGCGCCGCTGCTGATGCTCGAACGCCTCACCCACCTCGACGACGGGCGCCCCGTCGACCTCGAATACATCCGCATGCGCGGTGACCGCATCACCATGCGCGGCAGCCTCACCCGCAGCACCCCCGAATGGAAGGTCCTGTAATGGCACTGGTCCCCCAGCGCGCCGACGTCCCGGTAACGATCGACGAATCGCTGTGCATCACCGGCTGCACTCTCTGTGTGGACATGTGTCCGCTCGATTCCCTTGCCATTCACAATGATTCGGGCAAGGCCTACATGCACGTCGACGAGTGCTGGTACTGCGGGCCGTGCGCGGCGCGCTGCCCCACCGGCGCCGTCACCGTCAACATGCCCTATCTGCTCCGCTGAACCCGGGAATCCCACGCATGAAGATCACTCGATTCGCCCCTGTCGCACTGGCTCTCGCGCTCACCGCGGCGGGCTGCTCGCTCGAGAGCACCGACGCCGCATCGGCGGGCACCGTCAAGGTCGTCGTCGGCTACCAGTCCAAGACCATCAATACCGTCACCGCGGGCACGCTGCTGAAAGCGCAGGGCTACCTGGAGCAGCGGCTACAGCAGATCACCGACGGTGGTGGCGCGAAGTATCAGGTGGAGTGGCAGGACTACGACACCGGCGCGCCGATCACCGCTCAGATGGTGGCCGAGAAGATCGACATCGGCTCGATGGGCGACTATCCGTTGCTGATCAACGGATCTCGCACGCAGGCCAATGATCGCGCACGAACCGAGCTGGTATCGATCACCGGCTACAACCCCAAGGGCGCTCTGAATATGGTGGTGGTGCCCAATGATTCACCGGCGCGCTCGCTGACCGATCTGGCCGGGCAGAAGATCTCGGCCAGCGTGGGTTCGGCGGGCAACGGCACCTTGGTGCAGGCGCTGAGCCGGGCCGGGATCGACCCGGCCAAGGGTGTGGAGGTGCTCAACCAGCAGCCGCAGGTCGGGGCGACCGCGCTGGAATCGCATCAGGTGAGCGCCCTGTCGCAGTTCGTGGCGTGGCCCGGTCTGCTGGTGCAGCAGAACAAGGCCAAGCTGCTCTACGACGGTGCGGAGCTGAATGTGCCGACTTTCCACGGGGTCGTCGCTCGCCGTGCCTACGCGGCCGATCATCCGGAGGTGTTGCAGGCATTCCTCGCCGCGCAGTTGGATGCGACCGCGTTCCTCAACGAGAAGCCGTTCGAGGCAGCGGATCTCGTGGCGAAGGGATCCGGCCTGCCGCAAGAGGTGGTCTATCTCTACAACGGGCCTGGTGGCACGAGTTTCGATACCACGCTCAAGGCGAACCTGATCGCTGCGTTCAAGGACGACGTGAACTATCTGAAGTCGATCGGCGATTTCGCCGATCTCGACATCGATGCCTTCGTCCAGGACGGCCCGCTGCGCAAGGCCTTCGCGGAGACCGGTCGTGGGGACTATGACACCGCGCTGGCGTCGGGGGTCAACCCGAGCAAGGTGACCGGTTCCGATCCGATATGCGCTGTGCCCGTGAGTGATCCGGCACTGGCTGGCGAGGTCTGGGTCGACGGCGCCGACAAGCCCCAACCCGCCGCGAACCCCGGTTGCTTGTTGCGGGCGGTGCAGGCAGCCAATGCGCAGCGCAAGACGATTCGTGCGGTGTATGTCCCGGATGCCGAGCTGGGTACTCGCTGGTTCGCGGACAAGGCCATCTGGTTGCGTGAGGGCGCGCAGTACCTGCCGTTCACCACACAGGCAGCAGCCGACCGCTACCGCGCCACCCATCCCGCCGCCGCACCGGTCTCCTATGACCAGGCCGTGACGGAAGTTCGCGGATGAGCACGGTTTCCGGGCAGGTCGGCCGAACTGCCGCTGACGCGACCGAATTACGCACTGCCACTGCTGGTTCGGCGAACGCCGCGGTCAGCAGACCTGGCGCCGCGGGCAGCGAGCCTGCCGATGCCGCTGACCTTCACGAAGACATCGTGCCCGTCAGGTCGGTCTGGATATCGAGAACGATCAGGGTCGCTTCGGTGGCGGCGGCGATCGGCCTGTGGCAGTTGCTCACCGCAGGCGATGTCCGCGCGGGCCTCCGGTTCGACATCTTGCCGACGGTGACCGAGATCGTCGCCGAGTTCGGTGAACATCTCGGGACCGGCCAGTATTACCTCGATGTGGCGCAGTCGCTGATCCGGATCGTCACCGGATTCGGTCTGGCCGCGGTCGTCGGTGTGCTGGCGGGGATCGGGCTCGGCCGGTCGCGGCTGCTGGCCGATGTGTTCGGTTCGCTGGCCGAGCTGATCCGGCCGATTCCGGCGATCGCCCTGGTGCCGGTGGCGATCCTGCTGTTCCCCAGCGACGAATCCGGCATCGTGTTCATCACTTTCACCGCGTCGCTGTTCCCAGTGCTGGTGAGCACCAGGCACGCGACGCGGGCGCTGCCGACCATCTGGGAGGACGCCATCCGCACGCTGGGCGCCTCGCGGCGGGAGGTGCTGACCCGTGTCGTCGTGCCCGGCATCCTGCCCGGTGTGTTCAGCGGGCTGTCGGTGGGCATGGGCGTGGCCTGGATCTGCCTGATCTCCGCCGAGATGATCTCTGGACGCCTCGGCATCGGCTACCGCACCTGGCAGTCCTACACCATCGTCGACTACCCGGCCGTGTTCGTCGGGATGATCACCATCGGTGTTCTCGGTTTCCTCACCTCCGGAATCGTCGAACTGGCAGGCCGTCGGGTGACCCGCTGGCTGCCGCGAGAGGTTGCCACATGACCACGACCACCGCCGCGCCCGCCGTCTCCGTCGGCATGCGATTGGACCTCGAGTCCGTGCGGATCAGTTACGGCCGCACAACCGTGGTGCACGACCTGGATCTGACGGTCGCGGCCGGGGAGATCCTGGTCCTGGTCGGCAAATCCGGCTGCGGCAAGTCGACGTTGTTGCGCGCCATCGCCGGGCTGCGCAAACCCGCCGCCGGGGTGATCCGCGCCGATGAGGACACCGTTACCGGACCCTCGGCCGATCGCGCACTGGTGTTCCAGGACGACGCGCTGCTCCCGAGGCGCACCGCTCGCGCCAATATCGATCTGGCGCTGCGCCTTCGTGGAGTGTCGCGGACCGAGCGTGCGGCGCGTTCGCAACGCTGGCTCGACGAGGTCGGGCTCAGCGGCTACGCCGAGTACCTACCGCGCGATCTGTCCGGGGGGATGCGCCAACGCGTTCAGCTCGCCCGCAGCCTGGCCGGCTCGCCGCGCGCGGTGCTCATGGACGAGCCGTTCGGCGCGCTCGACAGCCAGACCCGTGCGGAGATGCAGCGCCTGCTCGTCGACACCTGGCGCGCGCACCCGACCACGATCGTTTTCGTCACCCACGACCTCGACGAGGCCCTGCTGCTCGGCGACCGGATCGCCGTACTCGGCGCCGGTTCGCTGCGCGCGGTCGTCGAGGTGCCCGACGCGCGCGAACCGGTGGACCGCAGCGCCCTGCGGGCCCGAATCCTGGAGGCTCTGTGAACATTCCCGAACTATCGGACCGCATCCGTCTCGACTGCGATGTGCTCGTCATCGGTGGCGGCACCGCGGGCACCATGGCCGCACTCACCGCCGCCGAGTCCGGCGCGAACGTGCTACTGCTCGAGAAGGCACATGTGCGCCATTCCGGTGCGCTGGCCATGGGCATGGACGGCGTGAACAACGCCGTCATCCCGGGTAAGGCGGAACCGGAGGACTACGTCGCCGAGATCACTCGCGCCAACGACGGCATCGTCGACCAGCGCACCGTGTATCAAACGGCGACACGGGGTTTCGCGATGGTGCAGCGGCTCGAGCGCTACGGGGTGAAGTTCGAGAAGGACGAATACGGCGAATACGCGGTGCGCCGGGTGCACCGGTCGGGGTCATATGTACTGCCGATGCCAGAGGGCAAGGATGTGAAGAAGGCGCTCTACCGCGTGCTGCGGCAACGGAAGATGCGCGAGAGGATCCGCATCGAGAACCGGCTGATGCCGGTGCGGGTGCTCACCGCTGGCGGTCGCGCGGTGGGGGCGGCCGCGTTGAACACGCGCACCGGCGAATTCGTCGAGGTGGCCGCGAAAGCGGTGATTCTGGCGACGGGCCCCTGCGGTCGGCTCGGACTGCCCGCGTCGGGCTATCTGTACGGCACCTACGAGAATCCCACCAACGCCGGTGACGGCTACTCGATGGCCTACCACGCCGGTGCGGAACTCTCCGGTATCGAATGCTTCCAGATCAACCCGCTGATCAAGGACTACAACGGCCCGGCCTGCGCGTATGTGGCCAACCCGTTCGGTGGCTATCAGGTCAACGCCGAGGGTGAACGGTTCGTCGACTCCGATTACTGGTCGGGGCAGATGATGGCCGAGGTGAAGCAGGAGATCGAATCCGCGCGTGGGCCCATCTATCTCAAGGTGTCGCACCTGCCGGACGAGACGCTGTCGACGCTCGAATCGATCCTGCACACCACCGAGCGCCCCACCCGGGGAACCTTCCACGCCAATCGCGGACACGACTACCGCACGCACGATATCGAGATGCACATCTCCGAGATCGGTTTGTGCGGTGGACATTCCGCGTCCGGCGTGTGGGTGGACGAGAACGCGCGAACCACGGTGCCCGGCCTGTACGCGGCGGGTGACCTGGCGTGCGTGCCACACAACTACATGATCGGCGCGTTCGTCTACGGCGATCTGGCGGGCGCGCACGCGGCATCGACACTGGCCGGGATCGACGCACCGGCCGACCTGCCCGAAGACCAGCTCGCCGACGCCCACGACCTGATCTACCGGCCGCTGCGCCAGCCGGAGGGCCCGCCGCAGCCACAGGTCGAATACAAGCTGCGCCGGTTCGTGAACGACTATGTGGCGCCACCGAAAACGGCGGCCAAGCTCTCGATCGCCGTCGAGACCTTCGAACGGATGCGCACCGAGGTCGACGGCATCGGCGCGCAGACGCCGCACGAACTCATGCGCGCCGTCGAAGTGCAGTTCATCCGCGATTGCGCCGAAATGGCTTCGCGCAGTTCGCTGACCCGCACCGAGTCGCGGTGGGGTCTCTATCACGATCGCGCCGATCTGCCCGAGCGCGACGACGAGTCGTGGAATTTCCATCTGAACCTACGCAAGACGGTCGGCGGGGCGATGGAATTCGTGAAGCGTTCGGTGGCGCCCTACCTGGTTCCGGTGCCCGGCCTCGACGATGTGCCCTCGGCCGAGCCGATCGTCGAAGTGATCGCGCAGCCCGAGCTGGTGGGGACGCGGGCGCCACAGCGCGCGGCCCCCGTCCGCACCGAGGCCGCGCCGGTGTCGCCGTCCTCGCCTCGGCTGGTCACCCTGCTCGCACTGGATTCACCTGCGGTCCAGGATCTTTCGAGCTACCTCGCCGACGCCGATCCGGTGGTACGGGTCGCGGCGCTGTCGGTACTCACCGAGAACACCCCCGACGGATTCGCCGATGAGCTGATCCGGGCACTGGGCGATGAGGCGGCCTCGGTGCGTCGAGCAGCCACCGAGAGTCTGCGGGAACTGGTCGAGGTGCTCGCGGGTGCCGGTGCGCTGAGCGAGCATCTCGGCTCCCCCGATCCCCTGGTCCGCGCGACCGTCGTCGATCTGCTGCGTGCGCTGCGAGCCGGATCGGCACCGGATTACCGTGTGGCACTGGGTGATACCGACCATCGAGTCAGGATCGAAGCGGTGCGCGCACTGGTCTCGCTCGACGACGCCGATGCGGTGTCCTCGATCGCGGGCGATACCAACCGTGAGGTGCGCATCGCGGTCGCGCACGGGCTCGCCTCGATCGGTGACGGCGGTGTCGAGGTGATCCGGGTGCTCGCGGGCGACCCCGATCCGCTGGTCCGCGCCGCCGCGCTCACCGCGTATGCCGCACTGGGCACCGACGAGGCAGATATCGCCGAACTCGCTGCGGCACTCAACCATTCCGCATGGCAGGTGCGTGTCGGTGCGGCGCGTGGGCTGGCGGGTTCGACCCCGGAGGCTGGCGTGGTGCCGTTGAGCGAGGCACTCACCGACCGTCACCTCGACGTGCGCAAGGCAGCGGTGCTCGCCCTGTCCACCTGGCCGAGTAGCCCTGCCGCCCTCGACGCACTGGAGTCGACGATCGCCGATCCCGATGCCGACGTCCGCGCCTATGCCCGCCGCGCGGTGACCGCCGCGGGTCGTGTGCCGGGCGACGCTGTTCGCGTCGACGCGACGCTGACCGAGGCCGGGGCATGACCGTCACGCTCAGGATTATCACAGCTCGCCGTCGGTAGGCTGGCCCGATGAGTGCACTTCCAGCCACGTTGGTGAGGGTTACCGAGGACCTCGACGCGGTGACCACGATCGGCCACGAGGACGATCCGGCCGATGCCGGGTCCTCACGTGCCGACGTCGAGGCGATCTGGGCGTCGGTGTGCGCGTGGTACGCGATGGGCACGACCCCGGCCATCCAGGTCTGTCTGCGGCGCAACGGCGGGATCGTCCTGAACCGGACCATCGGTCACGGCTGGGGCAACGCACCGAGCGACGGTCCGGACGCCGAGCGGATTCCGGCGACACCGCAGACACCGTTCTGCGGGTTCTCCACCGCGAAGGGCGTCGCCGCCACACTGATGTTCATGCTCATCGAGCAGGGCGCATTCGCGCTGAAAGACCCGGTGGCCGACTATATTCCCGAGTTCGCGGCCCACCGAAAAGGCGTGATCACCATCGGCGATGTGCTGTCGCATTCGGCGGGCATTCCGTTCATCACCGCACCGCACAGCGGAACCGCCGCGGTCCTCGACGAGGAACTGGCCCTCACCGCCCTCACCGATCTGGTACCGAGCTGGCCGCCCGGCCGTTTCCGCGTGTACCACGCGTTGACCAGCGGACTGATCCAGCGACTGCTCGTCCAGCGAGCGACCGGCAAGCGAATGCGCGAGCACCTCACCGAACAGGTGCTGACACCGTTCGGCTTCCGCTGGACCAACTTCGGCGTCGATCCCAGCGATGTCGACAAGGTCGTGCCCAGTGTGAAGACCGGTCCGCGCCAGCCCCGCCTCGCCCGATTCCTGGCCAACAAGGCCCTCGGCGGCCATATGGACAAGGCATCGAAGGCGACCAACGACGCCTTCCTCGCCGCCGAACTCCCCTCCGGCAACCTGGTCACCACCGCCTACGAACTGTCGCGCTTCTACGAAATACTCGCGCGCGGTGGCGAATTGGACGGAAGAAGAATCATCGGTCCCGGCACGCTGCGCGATGCGATCGCCCCCGCCGATCGCCTGCCCGGCCTGGCCGGTCGCGTCAGCCGCGCCGGATTCGAGCTCGGCGCGCGCCGCTCGAAATTCGGCCGCGACACCGGATCGCACTTCGGCCGCAGCGGCCTCACCACCCAGTACGGCTGGGCCGACCCCGACCGGGGCCTGTCGGGTGCCATTCTGACCAACGGCAAGGCGACCACCGATCTCGATAGACCATGGCGGCTGGTCGCCCAGATTTCCGATACCCTGCGCCCGCTGTCCCCTGCCGATCGGCTCTTTCGTCCCTGATCGGACCAGCAGAAGGGCACATCGTCGGGGAGGTCGGTGAGCTGGTGCATGACCAGTTCCGGAGCGAAGTCCATTACCGCGGTGGTGAGCCCGTCGGCGTCGTAGACGTCGTGGACCACCGCGTCGGCTCCGCTCGCGCGGACGGCAGCCGCTTTACCGGCGGAACGGGTCAGGCCGGCCACCTCGTGACCGGCGCCGACCAGCAATGGCAGCAACCGTGATCCGATGACGCCGGTGGCGCCCGCGCGAAAGATACGCACGCCCCCGACAGTAGCGGGGGCGGTATTCAGGCCCCGATGACCGCGTTCATGATCGTGCCCGCGCTGGTGGCGACCGCGCCGCCCGCCATCGCGCTGGCGATCATCTTCGGCGATTGCAGGCCGCCGCCGTTCCACTTCTCCCAGGCGAAGCGGCCACCGCCGTAGGTGATGGCGGTGACGCCGGATAACAGGATCATCCAGGTGAAATACCGGCCCAGCTGCATCACTTTGTCGGCCATCGGCGGTGCCTCCGGCGTGGGATTGCCCACCTGGGCGACAACGATGCCATAGGTGTCGTGCACTGCGGCCAGGATCATGCTCACGATCGGTGCTCCTTCGTCGGTTGTTCGTGGTGAAGCCGATGTCGAGAACTCGTGACGCGGTAGAACCCAGATATGTTGAACATTCAACCTCATGGGCGTTTCGGTGACGTGGGCGACACTCCGCGCAAACCATGACTGCCGTCACACGCGCGGATCCGTGCCCGCGTCGCGCCGTGCCCCTACTATCGAACGTGCGGGGCTTGTTCAGATTCGGCGCGACGAGGCGCTGACCACCACCTTCATCGCACGACTACCGTACCGCGAGGAGGGCACGATGGCTTTCCTGATTCCCTTGTTCTTCGCGTTTCTTCTGGTAACCGCAGCAGTGGTAGTGGCTTCCTACGCCACGGTTTCCCTGACCTATTGGTTTGAATCACGCCGGATCCGTCCGGAACAGTCCGACCCGCAACCTGCACGCTGAGCCCCGTTCCGACCTGGTGTCCCGGTATCCCGCGCGGTACCGGGACATCGTCGGTTTCGCTCCCGATCGTGCTCAGGGCAGATCGAGACCGGACTGCGATGCGATCACGGCGGCCTGCACGCGCGACTGCACGCCGAGCTTGCTCAGCACCCGGGAGACGTGCGTTTTGACCGTGGCCTCGCCGATGCGCAGGCGCGTGCCGATCTGAATATTGGACAGGCCGGCACCGAGACCGGCGAGTACCTGCCGTTCGCGGTCGGTGAGCGCGGACAGGTCCGGCGCAGGCGCGGTGTCTGCCACGCGGGGCAGCGCGGCGATCACCGCGCGCGTCACCTTCGGGTCGAGGACCGCATCGCCTTCGGCCACGGCCAGCACGGCGCTGACCAGGTCGTCGCCGCCGACGGATTTGAGCAGGAATCCGCTCGCACCGGCCGAGAGCGCGCCGAGGACGTATTCGTCGATGGCGAAGGTGGTGAGTACCAGTACTTTCGCGCTGGTCTCGGCGACGACGGCGGCGGTGGCCTCCAGCCCGTCGACGCGCGGCATGCGCACATCCATCAGCACCACATCGGGACTCAGCGCACGGGCTTGCCGCACCGCGGCAGCACCGTCGGCCGCTTCCCCGATCACCCGCACTTCGCCGGAAACCTCGAGCAGCATCTTCAGTCCCGCTCGGATGGTGGCGTGATCGTCGGCCACCAGCACGGTCACTGTCACTTGTCCCCCAGTGGAATTCGCGCGCACACGCGCCAGTTGCCCTCGTGTGGGCCCGCGGTGATCGTGCCGTCGACCGATTCCGCGCGAAACATCATGTTGCGCAATCCGTTTCCCTCGCCCTGAGCCGCTCCCGGTGGGACCGAATTCGTCGCGGTCATCACCAATCGTGTCGCATCGCGGCTCAACTCGATGTCGAGGGGTGCGCCGGGCGCGTGTTTGGTCGCGTTCGTCAGGGTCTCGCTCAGGATCCGGGTGACGACCGCTTCGACCGCGATGGGCAGTTCGAGATCGGCGGGCCGTCGCATCGTCACCGAGCCGCCCGCTGCCTCGGCCGCGTCGATCAGGCCGTCCAGGGAGGACAGTCGCGTGGTCACCGCGGTGTCGTCGGGTGCGGTCAGCAACTCGATGGTCGTTCGCATCTCCTCCAGCGCGGCCAGACTGCCCGAGCGGATCGTCCGCAGGACCGCCATATTGCCGGGATCCTTCTGCGCCACTTCGGCCAGGATCGCGACGGCGGAGACGTGGCCCGCCACCGCGTCGTGCAGGTCTCGGGCCAATCGCCTGCGCTCCTCGCCGATCGCGGCGGACCGTTCGGCGTCGCGCGCGGTGAGCTCGGCACGGGCAGCGTCGCGTTCGGCGTCGACCGTGCGGCGGGAGGCTCGTACCGCGCGGGCGTATCCGAGCGGTGACCAGGTGAGTGCGACGCCGATCAGGCCGGTGTACAACGCCGCTCTGACGCCGAACACGCTCAGCGCGAGCAACGAACCGCCCACGGTGACCGTCAGCGAGAACCAGGCGACCACCGCGCCCAGCCGGTCCGATCCGGTGCTGACGGCCAGGTAGATCACGTCGGTCAGCGCGATCCACAGCGGCAGCGACGGACCGAGCACGAAGTCACCGGCCAGCAGCGCGACCATCAGGACGAAGCCGAGGGCAGGCCTGCGTTGCGCGGTCATCTGGATCACGAACGCCGCGCCGAGCAGCGCCAATTTCGCCGGCGGCGGATACAGGTCGCGGTCCACCACGACCGCCCAGCCACCCGCGGCCCACAGCAGCAGCCCCACCAGAAACACCCCGACGGCGGCGGAGGTCGCGCTGTCGAAGACTTCCGCGAGCCGGCTCAGGGGCGTGCGGGGTGCGGGCATGCCCCATTTCAGCACACAGCCGTGACGCCGCGGGTCCCCCGAAAGGCGGACCGGCCAACGACCCGAAGCGGGACGACGGTCCTGCGGTGTCCCCGGCACAGTGAGGGAATGGACGAACTGAGGAACCCCGTATTGCTGACGATCGCCGCGTGCGAAGTCGGTTTCTGGGTGCTGGTGGTGGGCGGTTTGCTGCTGCGCTACGCGATCCGGCTGCCGCGCGCGAGCGCGGTCACGCTGGCGCTGGTGCCGGTCCTGGATGTGGTGCTGGTGGTCGCGGTGGCGATCGACCTGCATCGTGGCGGTGAGGTGACCTTCGCCCATCGGGTCGCCGGGATCTATCTCGGCTGCACGGTGATGTTCGGTGGCCGGATGATCCGATGGGCCGATGAGCGGTTCGCCCACCGGTTCGCCAGTGGGCCGGTTCCGGCGAAAGTCCCGAAATACGGGCCTGAGCGCACCCGCAAGGAGTGGGCCGACTTCTCCCGTTGGCTCGGTGCGGCTGCCATCGCCGGCGCGCTCACCTTGGTGCTGAGCTATACGGTCGCCGATGCCGAGCAGCGCGAGCAGTTGATGGGGGTATTCGGCAGCCTCGGTGTGATCACCGTGATCTGGCTGGTCACCGGGCCGGTATGGGTCACGGGGTCGCGTAACGGCTGAGGCCGGTGCAGGGTGGCGATCGGGAACCGCAGAGCGCCGCCTCCCAGCCCGCCCCGCGTCCGGTGCCGTCCTCGCTCGGCGAGGTTCGCCGAGGACTGAGACCGCGCCGGCCGCCGATCGCGTCACACCCTGGGAAAATGGCGCGCGGGAACAACCATGCGGCCGATACCTTGAACCGAGTGGTTAGTCAGAGCAATGAGAGGACCTCGGTGGCGACCGATACCGTGAGCCCGGCCGTCGGCCTGCGTTCGGAACGAGGTGCGATTCTCGCCTCGCTCATGCTCTCCACCGGGCTGGTCGCCCTCGACTCGACCATCATCGCGACCGCGGTCCTCACCATCACCGACACCCTCGGCGGGTTCGCGATGTTCCCGTGGTTGTTCTCCATCTACCTTCTCGCGCAGGCTGTTACGGTGCCGATCTACGGCAAGCTCGCCGATATGGTGGGGCGCAAGCCGGTCATCCTGTTCGGGATCGTGGCGTTCGCGGTGGGGTCACTGCTGTGCGGACTGGCCACGAGCATGGTGGCGCTCATCGCTTTTCGGGCGATCCAGGGCATCGGGGCGGGTGCGATCCAGCCGATGACCATGGTGATCGCCGGTGACCTGTACACGCTGGCCGAACGCGCCAAGGTCCAGGGTTATCTGGCCGGGGTGTGGGCGAGCTCGGCCGTGCTCGGGCCGCTGCTCGGCGGTCTGTTCGCCGACCATCTGAGCTGGCGGTGGATCTTCCTGATCAACCTGCCGCTGTGCGCGGTCGCGGGCTGGATGTTGGTGCGCCACTTCACCGAATCGGCGGTGCGCAGCACCCAGCGAATCGACTACCTCGGCGCGATCCTGCTCACCGTCGGGGCGGGTGCCTTGATCCTGGCCTTGCTCGAAGGTGGGCAGGCGTGGCAGTGGACCTCGCCGATCTCCCTGACCCTGTTCGTGGGCAGCGTGGCGGTGCTCGTACTGTTCGCGGTCGTCGAGTTGCGGACAGCGAATCCGATTCTGCCGCTGTGGATCTTCACCCGGCGGGTGGTGATCGCGAGCAGCACGGTCTCCCTGCTGGTCGGCGCCGTCGTGCTCGGATTGACCTCGTATGTGCCGACGTTCGCCCAGGGCGTGCTCGGGACGAGCGCGCTGGTGGCCGGTCTCACCGTCGGTGGACTCACCCTCGGCTGGCCGCTCGCCGCCACCCTGTCCGGAAAGCTGTACCTGCGCTGGGGCTTTCGCATCAGCGGCGTGATCGGCAGCACGATCGCCGTGCTCGGCTGCGCGACCACGCTACTCGTTGGCCCCCAGGCGAGCCCCTGGCAGATCGCGGCCTCGTGTTTCCTGATCGGCAGCGGCATGGGCCTGGTCGCCTCCCCCACCCTCATTGCGGCACAGGCCAGCGCGCAATGGCACGAACGTGGCGTCGTCACCTCCGCCAATATGTTCGCCCGCTCCCTCGGTAGCGCGCTGGGCGTGGCGGTGTTCGGCGCCATCGTCAACGCGGGCATCCGCGACCCCGACCACCCGGCATCCAGCGAACTCGCCCACGGCATCCACCTGGTGTTCGTCGCCATGCTGGCCATGGCTGTGATCATGCTCATCGCCGCCGCGACCATGCCGGGCCGCGCATCCGGTGGCCGCGCCCCGGTCACCTAGCGTCGGCGCTCAGCCGTGCGGATCCGGTTGCGGGGTGTCGCGACGATCGAACTCCTTGCGCGTCTCTTTGAGGGTTGCGAGCCGTTCGTTCAGATCGATATCGGCGGCTGATTCGAGCCCGAGATCCTCTCGAATCCCGCTACGTAGCAGGCGCACGGCGAATCCCAGAGTGTCGTTCACGTAGAAATCCACCGCCGCGACCGCCGCGGGATCGCTCGCGTCCACTTCGAGCACCGCTCGATGGCCGATGCCGAGGCAACGATTCGCCTCGGACGCGAAGTCGATCGCCCGATCCGACAACACCATCTGCGCACGTGAATAGCTCTCGCGCAGGGTATCCCACGCCCCCTCCAGTCCGGCGAGGTCAGGATTACGCCCATCGCGCTTCTCATCGAGGTAGCTGCGTGCCGCGGCACGCAGGGAATGAGCCGCGGTGTTGAGAGCCGCGTAGATCACTCGCTTCTCATCGGTCGCCTCTTTGCGACCGAGCTCGCGCAGTTCCTCTGTTCGATAGACACGCTGCATCTGCGCGTCGATCCGCTTGCTGCGAATCGCGAACACCTGCGTGACGATTCCGCCACCGAGCGTGCCGACCACAGTGATCGCGGCGACTGACACATTGGTCCAATCCATACCGGCGATTCTTCCTGCCTACCACCACCATTCGCTACCCGCGGGTCGCTACGCGTCAGTGGAGATGGTCGGTCAGGGAGCCATCGGTGCCGAACAGTTCGGTGGTCCACCGTTCGAGGACGGCGGCGTTGTCGACATCGTCGGGATGGAATCCCGGCCGGAGGTAGTCGCGCACGCGGCGGCGGACCGACCGCGCGACGAACGGGGAATGCCGAAGCTTCGCCAGACTCTTGCCGAGCACGAGCGGGTGATAGGCCGTGCGGTCACCCAGCAGTGACACCGCGGTGTGCGCGGCGATGCCGGCACCGAACAGGGCGATGATCGCTCCCATCACGATGATTCGCCGTCGTTCGCCACCACCGACACTGCGATAGACATCGAAGGCGACGGCACGGTGTTCGGATTCCTCGACGGCGTGCCACAGCAGCATGGACCGGACCTCGGTCGAGCCCAGCAGCTGGCGGGCGCGTTCGTCGGTGAGCAGGGTTTCGGCGAGCACCGCGGTGAAATGCTCCAGTGCGACCGTCATCGCCAGGCACGTCAACGGCGAGAAGACCCGTTCGTAGGTGGCGAGGATCCGATGTGTGGTGCGGTCCTCCCATCGGGTCGGGTAGCCCATCTGCGCGAGCCGCTCGTTGAGCACGCGGTGCTCGCGACCGTGGGTCACTTCCTGTCCGACGAAACCGCGAACCTCACGCAGGAGGCCCGGATCGGTGATCTCGTCCGCGAACGTGCGCACCGAGCGGACGAAGAACTCCTCGCCTTCGGGAAACGTCGCGGACAGGTAGGCGATCAGATGGCTCGAGACCAGGTCACCGTCGACGTAGTGGCGATCCAATGATCCACTGGGATAGTCGAAGCGGATGCGACGGACTCGGGGCAGGCGTTTTCCGGCGGTCGGTTCGTGTGCCATGGGAACTCCGTTTCAGGCGTCTGCCGGTGCTGGATCGTCGGCGAGCTGGGCGCGCACCATCGTCTTGAACAGGTCGAGGACCGCCGCGGCGTCGTAGGGCTGGTGACCGGGCAGTGAATCGGCGACGGCCAGCCCTGTCATCAGCGAATACACCAGGTGCAGCGTGGTTCTCGGATCGAATTCGATGTCGGGGAACAGCGCGGCGTAGACGTGCTCGCTCGCGGCAAGGAAGTGGCGGTCCATCGCCGCGACGGCGGTAGCCAGCTCGGGATCGGTGCGGGCCGCGGTCCACAATTCGTTCCAGGCGAGAAAAGTGGGTCGCGAATACATCGCCCACAACATGTCCAGGGCACTGTCGATGGGGTCGGCGGTGGGGTCCCGACGCGCCATGGACTCCTGATACTCCTCGATCCGACGGTCGAACGCGTGGCCGACCGCCGCGGTGAGCAGTTCGGATTTGGCGGGAAAATGGTGCAGCAGGGCGCCCATCGACACCCCTGCGCGATGAGCGACCTCACTGGTCGTCGTCCCACGAAAGCCGAACTCCACCAACGCGTCGAACGCCGCGTCGAGGACGACGCGGCGCGTCTCACTCCGTCGTTCGGCCTGCGTTCGCCGGATTCGCTGTGTCGACATGACATCAGCATCGCACAATAAACCGTAAACAGACACGGTTTCTTCTAAGTTAACCCCGGCGATGCCGGGCCGCCCGATGACCGTCTCGACCGGCGGAAATGCCGCGACGGCAGCCGGATCTATCTCCGCGAGGTGGCGCAGAACTCGCACCATCGACCACCACATCGGCTCCGTGTCACCGGCCAGCGCCACGATCCCGGCGACCGAGCCGGCGGCCTCCGCCACGCGCGGCGCGATCCTGCCGCCCATGCTGTGGCCGACCAGATGGATTCGCCTCGCATCGACATCCGTCGCCGCGCTGAGGATTTCGATCGCAGCAAGGGCATGGGGAAGGTATTCCTCACGCAGGGTGAACTCCGCTGTGGCCGCGACCGTGTCGGCATGGGTGAGGGTGACCTTGTCGAAGCGCAGGACCGCGATGCCGCGGCAGGCCAATCCCCACGCGAGGTCGCGGTAGATCTGGTTCGGGCCGATCGTTCCATCACGGTCGAACGCGCCGCCACCGGACAGGAGGACGACCGCCGGGTGCGGGCCCGTGCGCGGGGCGGTCGAACGGCGCTACCGGCTGCGCCGCGAACGCGCGCGCATCGACGGCGCCGCCGTGACCCCGACGGACCAGCGCCAGATCTTCGTCGCCGCGATGGCCACGCTGCTCGCCGAATTCGACGCCTATATCACCGATGACCGCGCCGATCCGGTGGACGACCTCGTCGGTTTTCGACAGCACTCGCTGTGGCTCGACCCCGACGAACTCGCGCAGCTGATCACCGGCCTGCGCGCCGCGATCGCACCGCAGTTCGACAACGCGGCGACGCCGGGTCGGTCCGAGAATCTGCTCAGCCCGATCCTGTTTCCGCTCAACCGGGGACCCGAAGCCACCGCGTAGAAACTCCGGGATCGCCGACCGAGGTCGGGCGATCCGCCGCACCGGGCGGGTGCGGCGGATCGCGGTCAGTCCTGCTGTTTGTGAACCACATCGACCAGCTCGTCGGGAGCGAACTCGACGACGCGGCGGACGCGCGAGTTGGCTACCGGGGCGAGGTCGACGGTGATCGGACCGGTCGGGGCATAGTGGGCTATCGCGGTGATGCGGTCTTGGAGGTGGCCCCCGTCGGGGACGGGAACGCGGATGATGTCACCGACCGCAAGGGCTTCGGCGCGGAGTTGGCCGCCGGTGGCAGCCGGGTCGAGGGTGCCACACCGGGTGTGGCCGACGGTGGCGCCGAGCCCGCGTTCGGCGATGGTCCACCAGACGACCGCCTCGGGTTCCTCGGATCCGATGCGCCGGTGCCAGGACAGGATTCGGTCGCGTTCGGCTTCGGCGGCGGCGCGGGTTTCGTGCAGGGACAGCTGACGGCGAACCGGGGCGTTGCGGGGACGGGTGGTGCCCGCGGCACCGTCGACGACCAGGATCCAGCGCGCGCCGACGGCGTCGTCGCGGCGGGCGGTGACTCGTTTGGCCAGGGCGAGACCCGGGGTGGCACCGAGGCGGTCGGCGGCTTCCTCGATGCTCTCGACCAACCCCAGCGCGCGCAGCAGCTCGGCGACCGACAGTTCCGAGGTGGCCAGTTCCTGGGCGAGTGCGGGCATGGGAGTGCGTCTGCGCCAGCCGATGCGGGCGCAGTGCTCGTGCCGGGTGAACCACAGGCCGCTGCGGGAGCGGCGGTGGTGGTCGATCACTACCGCCCACCAGTCCCACTCCGGCTCGGCGACAAGGCGTGTGCGGATCCAGCGCTCCCGTTCGGCGGTCGCTACCCGTTCCTCTGGTGGCACGAAATTCCGCAGTGCGGTGCGCACCGCCGATTCGGTGCGCCCCACCGTGATCGCCGTGCGGGCGAGATCGGCACCCGCGCGCAGATCGTCGGCCAGTATCCGGTATTCCGATTCCCGCCAGGTGGTTCCGTGCTGGCGTGGCGGCCGCAGATCGCCGCTGTTCTCGTCACTCATCTCGTGTGCCCCCGTTCTCGCACCGCCCGGCCACACTCGCGTCCGGGCTGGTTGTGTGACACTTCGACGATACCGGGGGGGTATGACAGAAAACGGCTCTCTGCCAGCGGCTTTCCAGCAAACGGGGCTATCGGGTGTGCACGGCCTCGCGGCGGCCGAAGGCGTAATAGCCCGCGCATACCAGTGCCGCCCAGACCGCGCCGACGACCAGCGCGGTGCGTCCACCATCGGTCCACAGCAACAGAACCACGACCAAGCCGAGGAAACCCAGTGCGGCCCAGGTGGTTACGGGCGCACCAGGCAGCCGGTAGTCGCTACCGGGCAGTTCGCCCGCCCGCACCTTGGCGCGATACTTGCTGTGGCACACCAGAATCACGCTCCACACGACGATGATGCCGACGGTGCTCACCGAGGTGATGTAGGCGAAGGCCTTGTCCGGCGAGATCAGGTTCACCAGCACCCCGATCACCATCGCGCCCGCCGAGGCGCAGATGCCGGTGAACGGCACCGACTGCTTGCTCAGCGTCGCGAATTTCGCGGGCGCTTCGTCGCGCAGAGCCAGGCTGCGCAGCATCCGGCCGGTGGAGTAGATGCCGGAGTTGCATGAGGAAAGCGCCGCGGTGAGCAGCACGAAGTTGATGATGCCCGCCGCGGCGGGGATACCGATCTGCTCGAACACCTCGACGAACGGGCTGCGGCCCGCGTGGAAGCTGCGCCAGCTCGCCACCGACATGATCACCACGAGCGCACCGACATAGAACAGCCCGATGCGGAACGGCAGGGTGTTGATCGCCTTGCGCAGGGTGGTCTTCGGGTCGCGGGCCTCCCCCGCCGTCACACCGACCAGTTCGACACCGACATAGGCGAACACGACGATCTGCAAGACCAGCAGGGTCTGGCCGAAGCCGTGCGGGAACATCCCGCCGTCGGCCCACAGATTGGTCACCGTCGGGTCGGCGGCATGACCGAAACCGAAAACCAGGACACCGATGCCGATCAGGATCATCGCGAGGATGGCGGTGATCTTGATGGCGGAGAACCAGAACTCGCCCTCGCCGAAGAACCGCACCGAGATCAGGTTCGCGGCGAACAGCACCGCGAGCACTACCAGCGCGGTCACCCACTGCGGGATGTCGAACCAGTACTGGACGTAGTGACCGGCCACGGTGATCTCGGCCATGCAGGTGGACACCCACACCGCCCAGTACGACCAGCCGGTCGCGAAACCGGCGAAACGACCGAGGAACTCGTGCGCGTACTCGGCGAAACTGCCCGACACGGGGCGGTAGGTCAGCAGCTCGCCGAGCGCGCGCATGATGACGAAGATCGCCAGACCGGCAGCGAGGTAGGCCAGGATCAGCGACGGACCTGCCTGTTCGATCGCCGCGCCGGAGCCGTAGAACAGGCCGGTGCCGATCGCACCGCCGATGGCGATCATCTGGATGGTGCGCGGGTTCAGGCCGCGCTCGTATCCCTCCGATCCGGCCGTCTGGGCGGGCGCCTCGGCGGCATCCGTGGATAGGCCGGAGCCGTCAGCTGACATCGAACAGTCCTTCCGTCGCATCGGTCAGTCGTGCACGCTACCGCCCGGCTACCGTGGCCGGTGTCACCGCCACCGGTGCGCGGAAATACCGGCGGCCCGGCGCGGGTTGGCTTCCATAGGGGTTGATACACACTCGAGGAGGCTCATGAGCGCCGTCACGCTGTCGGTTCTGGATCTGGCACCGGTGCAGTCCGATGCGACGGCGGGTGCGGCGTTGCACGCGACGACGCGCTTCGCACAGCACGCCGAAGAGCAGGGCTTTCGCCGGTTCTGGGTGGCCGAGCATCACAACATGCCCGGCATCGCGAGTGCGGCGCCCGCGGTGGTGCTGGCGCATCTGGCCGCTTCCACCTCGCGGATCAGGGTCGGTTCGGGCGGGGTGATGCTGCCGAATCATCCGCCGCTGGTGGTCGCCGAACAGTTCGGCACCCTCGAGTCGCTGCATCCCGGACGGATCGATCTCGGGATCGGACGCGCACCCGGCACCGATCCAGTGACCGCGCGCGCACTGCGCCGCAGTGCCGAAGGGCTCGGCGGTGACGCGTTTCCCCAGGAGCTCACCGCGCTGATCGGCTTCTTCCGTGGCGCCGATCCGAACGGGATCGTGGCAAGCCCTGGACTCGGCGCGGAACCGGAGGTGTGGTTGCTCGGTTCGAGTGGCTACAGCGCACAGGTCGCCGCGGTGCTGGGTCTGCCGTTCGCGTTCGCCCACCACATCGCGCCGGACAACACCGTCGCCGCGCTGACGCTCTACCGCGACAACTTCCGGCCGTCGCAGACCCTGAGCGAGCCGTACACGATCGTGGCCGCCTCCGCGATCTGCGCCGACACCGACGCCGAGGCCGACCGCCTCGCCGCACCCCGTGATCTCGCCTTCGCCAACTTGCGCTCGGGTCGTCCGCAGGCACTGGCCACGCCGGAGCAGGCAGCGGGCTTCCCCGGCAACGACGCCGAACGCCACTTCGCCGCGCAGCGCGGGGCCGGGCAGTTGCAGGGTTCGCCGGAGACGGTACGTGCCCAGGCGGCGCAGCTGCTCGACGCCACCTCCCCCGACGAGCTCATGCTCAACACCCTCGTCTACGACCTCGACGCCCGCATCCGCTCGCTCGACCTGACGAAGAAGGCGATCGACGGCTGAGCGGTCCTGCCCGCTCAGCGCAGCCGGAATCCCCTGGCGGCCAAGGACTCCCGTAGACGGTGACGGCCGTTGAGGGATGCCGCCGAGGCCAAGCGGGCCAGGGTGCGCTCGGTCCACGAGAACGGCAGGCCCTGATCGGTGTAGATCTCGCCGATCCGCTGTTCGTACTCGGCGACCGGCGCACGCTGGGCGAGGAGGTCGTAGGTCTCGTGGTGCAGCACCGCCGCCTGCGATAGGCGCGGCTTGACCCTGGTGCCCTCCGCCGGGTCCGGGTGGCCGACAACCAGGCCGAAGACCGCGAAGACGTGATCGGGCAGATTCAGCTCGGCCGCGACCGCTTCCGGGTCGTTGCGCAGCGCGCCGATGTAGACCGTGCCCAGGCCGAGGGATTCGGCGGCCACCACCGCGTTCTGCGCGGCGAGCGCGGCGTCGACGAAACCGACGTAGCTGGATTCGAGGTAGTCGGCGCCTTCCAGCGGAGCGCCGTGATCGTCGGCGAGCTGACGTAGCCGGGCGAAGTCGGCGGTCCACACCAGTAGCACCGGCGCCTGCTCGATATGAGCCTGACCACCCGCTATCGCGGCCAGCCTGGCCCGGCGCGCCGGATCACGCACCTCGATGACGCTCCACACCTGCAGGTTCGACGAGGTGGCCGCGGATTGCGCGGCCGACACCAACAGCCGAATCGTCTCCGGCGACACGGCATCCGGGAGATAGCGGCGCACCGACTTGTGCGCGTGCAGGACCTCGAGCACCGGATTCCATTGGGCGGGAATCTCGGTGGCCTGGTCCGCGTAGCGTTGCTGGACGGGGTGGGCGGGGCTCGGTGCGGTCTGCGTCATAGGAGACATCGTCGGACACCGCGCGGTCGGCGTCTGCGGTAACCCTCACCGTGAACCGAACGGCCGTCCCAATTCGATGGGTCGATACAGTGGACGCGGGGAGCTCACCGACTGGTGGGACAAGAGAGTGTGCAATGGGCAAGGTGTTCGATCGGATCGACGACAAGCTGCGGGCATTCATCACCGAACAGCCGATGTTCTTCATCGGCACCGCTCCCTCCGTCGGCGGCCACGTCAACGTCTCCCCCAAGGGTTATCGCGATACCTTCGCCGTGATCGACGACCACACCGTCGCCTACCTGGATCTGTTCGGCAGCGGTTCGGAAACGATCGCCCACCTGCGCGACAACGGCCGGATCACCGTGATGTTCTGCTCGTTCACCCGCACCGCCCGCATCCTCCGGCTCTTCGGCGCAGGCCGCGTCGTTCGCCCCGACTCCGACGAATTCGACACGCTGCGTGAATATTTCGGCACCGGCCACACCGGCATCCGGTCGGTGGTGAAGATCTCGGTCGACCGGATCGCCGACTCGTGTGGCTGGTCGGTGCCCAAATTGGACCTCGTCGAGGAGCGCTTCATCCTCGACGAGGCCCACACCCGCCGCACCGACGCCGATTTCGCCCGGCGCATCGCCGGTGACAACGCCACCAGCATCGACGGGCTGCCCGCGCTCGAGCCGGACCATCCGGTGCCGTCCAGCGTTCGCCGCTGAGGTCAGGTCGCCGGTACCGAGGTCACCGCGATCGCGGGTTCGGACAGGCTGCCCAGGTAGAGGGTGCCGTTGTGTTCGGCCACCGCGGTGACCAACGCGTAGTCGGCGCCGTCGCGCTGCAGGTCGTGCACGATGGTGCCGTCGAAGTCGAGCGCGAGCACCCAGACCGATCGGACAGGGGCGGGTGTCAGCCGATCCGGCAGCGCGTCGACGATTCGGCGCACGATGCCGGGGAGCGGGAAGAGCTTGTCCAGCAACGGGTTACGTGGCGAGACGATGCCGACCCAGACCAGTCCGTCACTGCCGATCAGCATGTTGTCGGGTGAGCCGGGCAGGTTCTCGGCGACGTAGTCCGTGGTGCCTGCGCGCGGACCCGTCAGCCAGTATCGCGTGATCCGGTAGGACCCGGTCTCGGCGACCAGCACACAGGATCGGTCCGGGGCGAGTACCAGGCCATTGGCGAACTGGAGACCGTCGACGAGTACCTCCAGACGTCCGTCGGGATCGCGGCGGACCAGCTGTCCACTGCCGGAATGTTCCAGAATGTCGGTCATCCACTCCTCGAACGGCCACCGCCGCGACGAGATCGTGAAGTAGATCGTGCCGTCGTCGTCGCGAATCACATTGCTGGGGAACGCGATCGGGACACCGTCGAGCTCACCGACGACGACTTCCAGTTCGGCGCCCGCCTCGGCCAGGCCAAGGATGCCCCGGCCCGCGACGCAGATCAGCAGTGAGCCGTCGGCGTCGGCGTGCATGCCCAGTGGCCGGCCACCGGCGTCCGCGATCCGCTCGACCGTGCCACTCGCCGGATCGACCCGCCAGATCGCGCCGTCGTCGGTCCCGGTGACGAGCCGGCCGTCGGGCAGCACCACGACGTCCTCCGGGCCACTTCCCGGCAGCGGCAACAGCCGGGTCGGCGGCATCGGCGGATCGCTGTGGGTCTGGTGCGCACGAGCGGTGGGGCGCGGCGGAGTCCAGCGGAGAGGGCGCATCTGCATGCCCATTGCTATCACGACGGGGACCGTCACGGGGCCGGTGCGCGAATTGCACGTCCGGTACCGGCATTACCTCGAACAGCTACTCGTACAATGGATATGCCCGTAAGAGGGTGTCTGAGAGCGTGTCTGAGAACTTCGGTCATCGGAGTCCTCGGCGGTATGACACGACAGCGATCACGGCAAGGTGGACCATCCCCTATGAGGGGGCTGACGGCGTCTACACCTGTCGGCTCGCGAATCAGTGTCGGTGGCTTGTGTCACACTCGTCGATGATGAGCCGCCACACGACTCCGGTACTGCCTCGACCCCACGGTCGAGCAGTCCGACGTACTTGCCCGACATGCCGGTGCGGCTCGGTTCGCGTTCAACCAAAGCCTGCGTTTCGTGAAAACCGCACTCACCCACCGTAAAACCTGCCCAGAATATCCGGTCCCGTGGACCCGGTTCGATCTGATCAACGAGTTCAACACCTGGAAGAAGACCGAGGCCGCAGGCCGGGTATTCGCGGTTGGCGCGGACGGGGTCACCGAAGTACAGGTGACCGGGTTGGCGTGGCGTACGCAGGTGTGTCAGCAAGTTTTCGAGGAAGCCGCGGTTGACTGCGGTCGGGCCCTGGCCGCGTTCTCGGACTCCCGGACCGGCAAAAGCGCGGGTAAACGGGTCGGGTTTCCCCGATTCAAGAAGAAGGACAAAACCGTCCCGGCGTTTCGGATCCGCAACAAAAACAGCAAGGTTGGGCGGGCCGCGATCCGGATCGGCGACGACCAGATCGCTCGAGCGGTGACGTTGCCGGGGATCGGCGCGATCAGAGTGCGTGACGACACCCGCCGGTTGCGGCGGATGCTCGGCAAGCAACGGGCGAAGATCCTCTACGCCACGATCTCCTTTCGTGCACGACGCTGGTGGATCAGCCTGGCTACCGAAGCATCCGAACTGCACCCGGCACACCACCACCGGCCACGCGAACACGACGATGATGGTGGTTGGGTAGGGGTAGACCGCGGGTTGACCGCTTTCGCGGTCGCCGCATCCGCCGACGGAACCGAGGTCGCTCGCATCGACACCGCTCCCAAACCACTGGCCGCCGGACTGGATCGGCAACGACACCTGGCGAAGTCAGCGGCTCGGAAACAGAGAGGATCCCACAACCATCGGAAGGCGGTCGCCCGGCTGGCCCGCCACCATCACAGGGTCGCCAATATTCGTCGTCATTTCGCTCATCAGGTCACCAACAAGCTGGTCAAGACTCACGACCGGCTCGTTGTCGAAGACTTGAACGTGGCGGGGATGATCGGCAATCGTTGTCTGGCTCGCGCGATCAGCGATGTCGGCTGGGCTGACTTCGCTCGGCTGTTGGTCTACAAACAGGCATGGCGTGGTGGCACGGTCACCGTCGCGGATCGTTGGTATCCGTCGAGTAAACGCTGCTCGGCTTGCGGCACGGTCAACCCTGCCTTGTCGTTGTCTGATCGAGTATTCGTCTGCGGGTGTGGGTTTCGTGCCGACCGTGACCGTAACGCGGCGATCAACCTCGCCCAATGGCCGACGATGGAACAAGACTTTTCACGATCCCCGGACCCCCGAGCAGGAGGCCGGGTTACCAAAGTCCGCCGACGGGAAGGCACTGACCGACACCTTGTGGGTGTCGGTGAAACCGTCCCGGTTGACGCGGGAACCGAGGTTCACGCCACGCTTGTGGCGTGAACCGACAACGCCCGAGAAGGGCGGTGTCTGGAAACCATCGAGGTTTTCCAGACACGCTGTAAAGTGCGGCGGTGAACACCGGATCCGCCAGCTCACTGCTCGACCGTCTCCTCGCACCCCAACCCGCGCCCGCGTGGTGGCTGGTGCTCGCCACCGCCGCGGTGGCGCTGATCCTGGTCGGATACCGACCGCTGTGGCGGCTGACCAGGGCCGCGGTGACGGTGGCGCATGAGGGTGGCCACGCGTTGGTCGCGCTGCTCACCGGACGCAGGCTGCACGCGATCACCCTGCACACCGATACTTCGGGGCTGACGGTATCGAGCGGCAAACCGAGTGGCCCCGGAATGATCCTCACCGCGGCGGCCGGGTACCCGGCGCCCGCGCTGCTCGGGCTGGGCTATGCGGCGCTGCTCGGGACGGGCCGGGTCACGGTGATGCTGTGGGCGACGCTGGTGATGCTGGCCGCGGTGCTGATCAAGGTGCGCAATATGTACGGGCTGCTCACGGTGGTGGTGCTCGGTGCGCTGGTGTTCGGGGTGTCCTGGTTCGGCAGCGATCTGCTGCAGGCCGCGTTCGCGTATCTGGCGGCGTGGTTCCTGCTGGCCGCCGCGGTGCGGCCGGTCTTCGAACTACAACGGAGCCGACGCAGGCAGCCTGGTCGCTCGGATTCCGATGCGGACCAGTTGGCTCGGTTGACGCACCTACCCGCGCTGCTGTGGGTGTTGTTCTTCACCGCCGTCTGTCTGGCGGCGCTGGTCGTGGGCGCGCTGCTGATGCTCGCGCCGGTCGAAGAGCTGCATCCGCTGCTTCAGCGGTGAGCGGCGATCCAGGCGTCGACGGCCTCGGAGACGAGCGCGCTCGGCGGCTGTAGCGCGTTGAGGGTGACGCCCACTTCGTCGGATTGCAGCGGTTCGAGGGTGTCGAGCTGGGAATCCAGCAGGATCGTCGGCATGAAATGGCCGAGTCGGCCGGTCATCCGCCGCAGCAGTTCCTCGCGGGTGGCGGCCAGGTGCACGAAATAGGTCTGCGGTGCCTTCGCGCGCAGGCGGTCACGGTAGATCCGCCGCAACGCAGAGCAGGTCGCTACTCCACCGGTTTGCTGGTGTTCGGCGAGCCAGTCTGCGACGGTGTCGAGCCAGGGCAGCCGGTCCTCGTCGGTGAGCGGAATGCCCGCGGCCATCTTCTCGATATTGGCCTGCGGATGGAAGTCGTCACCTTCGGCGTACGGGACCTCGAGACGGTCGGCGGTCAGCGCGCCGACCGTCGTCTTCCCGCATCCCGACACCCCCATCACCACGATGACAGGTTCGACCACAGCGACCTCCTCGTCGAAGAGAACTCGGCACAGCATGCCTACGCATCCTGCTCGATCGAGGGTAGTCGGCGGCGATTCCCCAGGGTCGGTCAGGGAATCGGGCGGTCGGTGGGCAGGTTGACGAAACTGGGCGCCGCGGGGTCGAGGCGAACGTGCTGGGGCTCGAGGCCGCTGGCGTTCAGCATCGGCCGGAACGGTAAGGCCTTGGGCGCGTTGCCCGCGAAGACGTCGATGCGCAGCCGGTGCCCCGGTGCCAGTACCGCCTGGGTCGGGATGACGGCGATGTCGATCGCGGTGGGTGCGCCGGGTACCACCGGGAGCAGCCGGTCGACGGTGAGCGGGTTGAAAGGCGCGGTGAAGTCGCCGTTGATCGAGCGTGCGCTGCGTCGTTCGTCGACGGCCCGCATCGACGAGGTGAGCTGGCCGGTGGTGAGCACGGTCGAGGTCCCGTCGGGTGCCACATCGTTGACGGTGACGTTCCAGAATCCGTCGGTGGCGTCGTGGATCGTGTTGAGCCGCACGTTGATCGGGCCCGAGATGACCGTCTGTTCGGTCAGCGGGGCGCTGGTGAAGGTGAGGCCGTTGCGTTCGGCGATGCGGGAGTCCTTCGCGCAGGTATCGAAGGCGGCCGTCATGCCCGCCGAGCCCTGCGCCGCGTCGCGCGAGCAGACTTGATTCAAACCTGGTGCGACGGTGAGTGTTTCGGTACTGGCCGGCCCGGTGGCGCTGAGCGATCCATCGTGCAGACTGTCCTCGGTGCTGCCGCTGGGCGCGGCGGACAGGTAGACGCGGCGATGCGTGACACCGGGCTGCGGGAACTCCTGCAGCGTAACCCAGCTACCGCCTTGCTGTTTCACCGTGACGGGCCCGAATTCTTCGATGCCGCTGTCGATGTCCTTGAGCCACTTGTCGAACCAGGCCCGCTGCAGCACGTCCAGGCGCGGAGGCGCGCCGGGAACACCGGTGCCTGCACCGGGATTGGCGTGATAGGTGTCGCCGACGATGAGCTGCTTGCGTCCGGCGGGCAGCGGGATCTGTTCGTAGAGTTTGGTCGCGCTGTTGGCGAAGATGTCGTGCCAGCCGCCGTAGACAAAGGTCGGCACCGTGACGTTCTCGGGGTGGCCCATGATCGCCTCGCGGAAGTCCGAGGTGTCGTCGAGCGCGCCGTCGAGCGCGGGCGGCATGTTCGACAGCGACGGCGTGAGCAGCGACTGGGCGAGCAGGTCGAAATTGGTGGTCGGATCGGCGATGCGGTCGTTGAACCAGGTCCAGTCGAAGCTGCCGTCGACCATGGAGGCCACGTCGGGGACGAGTTTGAGCTGGTTGACCGAGTTCAGCCACAGCGGCAGGAAGGTGGTGCCCACGCCGCCACCCGGGGCGACCACGTCACGCATGAGGTCGCTGCCCGGCTCGACCGGGAAGATCGCCTGCAGCGCGGGCGGTGCGTTCTCGGCGGCACGCAACTGGTTGATGCCGGAGTAGGAGCCGCCGCTCATCCCGATGCGGCCGTTCGACCACGGCTGCGTGGCCGCCCAGTCGATCACTTCGAGGGTGTCGAGCTGTTCGCGCGTACCGAGGGTGTCCCATTTACCCTGGGACAGCCCGGTTCCGCGTACGTCGGCCACGACGACGGTGTATCCGGCTCTGACGAGTTTGCGGTCGACGCCGAGCATGGTCTGGATCATGCCGCCGTCCAGTGCCTGCATGAGGTCACCGAAACCACTGATCGGGGTGGCGGACAGGTTCAGCCTGCGCACGATGTCGACGGCGGTGGACTGCAGGCCCGGAATCGCGGCGGCCGATTCGATCAGCCCGGTCATGAGTTTCGAATAGGGGGTCAGGCTGACGATTGCCGGCAGCGGCTTCTGCTCGATCACGCCGGCGGCGTCGGCGGGGCGGTAGACGTCGGCCTTGAGCACCACGCCGTCGCTCATCGTGATCTGGACGCCGCGCTCCACCCGCACCTCGGGGTAGGCGCCCGGCCCGTCGTGCAGGGCGGTCCACTTCGCGGCCGGCGCGTCCGGGGGCTGCCCACCGGCGGGACCACCGCCGCAGCCGAGCACGACGACCACCGCGAGGATGGTCGACAGCATCCGGACCAACCCGCGTTCCGAACCTTTACTCACCATGCATCGCTCCCGACCGGTTCGTCTCCAACGTTGACCAAGCCACCGCACGATCGGCGCGGAAACTGTAACAGCGGTAACGAGCTGGTCAGGCGATCCTCGGCCCGCTCGGGCTGTCGCTGTGAACACGCGTTGTTCCAGTTCAGCGCGGCTCCGGGCTCCTCCTTCTTGTCGGTGTCCGGTGGTTGACTTGCCTCGTGCCGGTGCGATTCGGGCCGGCCTTCATCCATCGCCGAGGAGGACGTTCGACATGCCGACACGCGACGAAGCCTGGCCGCAGGGAACTCCCTGCTGGATCGACTGTCAGGTGGACGACACCACCGCCGCCCGCGATTTCTACAGCACCCTGTTCGGCTGGGAGGTCCAGGACAGTCCCGCCGAAGCCGGTGGCTATCTCATGGCCACGCTCGACGGCCGCCCTGCGGCGGGCATCGGCCCGAAACCGCAGAACATGGCGGCGATGCCGTCGGTGTGGACCACCTACTTCGCCGCGCAGCGCGCCGACGAGATCGCCGAACGCGTGAGCTCCTCGGGCGGGCAGGTGTTCATGCCACCGTTCGATGTGCTCGACGTGGGACGCATGTTCATCGCCGCCGACCCGGCAGGCGGCGTATTCGGCGTGTGGGAAGCCAAGGCGCACAACGGTTCCGGCATATTCAACCAGAACGGTGCCTATTGCTGGAACGAACTGCACACTCCTGCCTACGAGCAGGCGCACGAGTTCTACAACAAGGTGTTCGGCTGGCAGTACAACGAAATCGGCGACGGGGAGACCTTCACCTATTCCACCTTCGCACTGCCCGGTGACAGCCGCGAAGTCGGCGGCATGATGGACGCCTCAGCGCTGAGCACCCCGCCCTACTGGCTCACCTGGATCCAGGTCGACGACGCCGACGGATCCCTGGCCAGGGCCACCGAGCTGGGCGCCTCGGTGATCATGGGCCCCGACGACAGCCCGTTCGGCCGGATGGGCATCCTAGCCGCGCCGCAGGGCGAGGTGTTCGGCGTGATCGATCCGGCCAAGGCGGTAGGCGAGGTACCCACCGGGTCCTGACATCGTCACGGGGTGACGATGGCGAAGTTCGGGTCCGGCTTGTCGATCAAGCCGGGCAGCTTCGCCAGGGCGGTGACGTCGCCATCGATGGCGATGTCACCGCTCGCGACACCCTTGCGCAGGTCAGCGCCGCCGACCAGGGTGGCGATCAGAGTCCGGCGGGTGAGGGTGATCGTCGCGTCGGGCGCGGGCAGCGCGTCACCGGGGAATCGGTCGTGGTGCACGAGCACGCCGTTGCGCAGTTCCACGCGGTGAACGCGGTTGTCCTCGTCGCTGATCCGCCAGTCCGTGGCCATTCGGGCAGCCCAGGCCTTCGGACCGTCGATGCGCAACGACACCGCGTCGAACACCTGCTCCACGCTCAGCGCGGCGGCCATCGCCGCGGAGTTGGCCGTGGTCGGCGTGCCGAAGGAACCATGGCGCAGTTCGTGGGCGCCGCTGAGATAGAAGTTGCGCCAGGTGGCGTTCTCCGCACCATAGGCGAGTTGCTCGAAGGCACTGGCCTGCAAGTGCTTTGCCGTCTTGTTGGCCGGATCGGCGAAGATCACGTAGTTCACCAGTTGCACGACCCAGCGGAAGTCGGCGGCATCGTAGGCCTTCTGCGCGGTCCGCAGTGCCGCGTCGGCACCGCCCATCGCCTCGACGTGGCGTCGGGCGTTCTCCACCGGCGGGTGTTCCCACAGGTGTGCCGGGTTGCCGTCGAACCAGCCCATGTACCGCTGATACACCGCCTTGACGTTGTGGCTCACCGAGCCGTAGTACCCGTGCGTCGACCACGACGCGGTGAGCGCGGGCGGCATTCGCAGCATGTCGGCGATCTCGGCGCCGACATACCCCTGGTTCAGCAGTCGCAGCGTCTGATCATTGAGGTAGCCGTACATGTCGCGCTGCAGCGACAGGAACTCCACGATCCGATCGGTACCCCAGACCGGCCAGTGATGCGAGGAGAACACCAGATCGGACCGGCGCCCGTAGCGGTTGATCGAATCGGTGAGATATTTCGACCAGACATGCGGGTCGCGGACTAACGCGCCGCGCAGGGTCACGATGTTGTGCATGGTGTGGGTGGCGTTCTCGGCCATACACAGAATGCGCCGGTCGGGGAAGTAGAAGTTCATCTCCGAGGGCGCTTCGGTGCCCGGCGTCAGCTGGAAGACCATCCGCACACCGTCGACCGTCTCTTCCTGGTCGGTGCGGGTGACGTGCACGGTGGGCGGGATCAGGCTGATCGTGCCGACCGAAGTGGTCTGTCCCAGACCGGATCCCACCTGCCCCTTCGGGCCGCGGGGCAAGGCGGCGCCGTACATGTAGGCGGCACGACGGGCCATCGCCGTGCCCGTGTAGATGTTCTCGGCGACGGCGTGCTCCATGAACCCCGAGGGCGCGATCACCGGGCAGCGTCCGGCCGCGACGTCCTGCGGGGTGATGACGCCGTAGCTGCCGCCGAAGTGGTCGACATGGGAGTGGGAGTAGATCAGGCCGGTGACCGGCCGGTCACCGCGATGTTCGCGATAGAGCGCGAGTCCGGCGGCCGCGGTCTCCGCGGAGACCAGCGGATCGATGACGACCACGCCGGTCTCGCCTTCGATCAACGTCATGTTCGACAGGTCGAGACCACGGATCTGATAGAAGCCCGGCGCGATCTCGTAGAGGCCCTGCTTGACGGTGAGCTGGGACTGGCGCCACAGGCTCGGGTTCACCGACTGCGGACAGGACCCGGCGAGGAAGTCGTAGGAGTCGTTGTCCCACAACACTTTCCCTGACTGATCGGCCACCTTGCCAGGTTCGAGAGAGGCGATCCAGCCGCGGTCGGCATCGGCGAAGTCGGCGGTGTCGCCGAAGGGCAGCGTGTCGGCCAGCGCGCGGTTGGCATCCAGGATGGCCTCGGTCGGCTCGGTCTGGGCGCTCGACGGCGTGACTCCGCTCGGCTGGTCACCACATCCGGTGACGGTCGCGCCGACCGCGACCGCGGCGGCCGCGCCGACTCCGACACCCAGCATCCCGCGCCGCGACAGCTCGCCGCGACCCCTGTGTGCACTGTTCACCGCTACTCCTTCGTTCCACGACAGTCCGAACCGGACCACTATTGCAGACTAACTGCAATACCTGTGTTACCTCTGAGCAATCGGAATTGTCGGCAGCGCCGCCAGCTGGATATCGAGCAGAAGCCGATCCTCGGGATCGGTCAGGTCGATGCCGAGAACGGTCTCCACCCGCCGCAGCCGATAGCGCAGCGTGTTCGGATGCACGCGCAACGTGGCCGCGGCGACGCGCACCTCCCCGTGCGCGCGCAGATACGCCTGCACCGATACGCGCAGGTCGGCGGCGTGAGTTCGGTCGTAGGCGTCGAGGGCGGCCAGGCGCGGATCGTGCAGGCGCGGACGCTCGCGGATCAGCTCCATGATCTCGGCGAGCAGCACCGCGGTCCTGGCGTCGGCCAGCGTGGCGACCCGGCTGCCCGAGGGGTCGGCGACCGGGCTGTCCAGCACCCGGTCGACCTCGGCGCGCGCGGCAGCGACCGCGGTGAGACCGGCGACCGGTGCGGCGATCGCGGCCCGCACGATCAATTCGCGCGTCTGCTCGAGCTGGGCGACCAGCTTGCGCACCCACGAGCCGACGCTGCGCTCGGAATGGTAGGCGGGCAGCAGGACATAGACCCGCTCACCGATCGACTCGGTGACCGAATCATCGCGGAAAGCACTGGCGTGCAACCGGATCAAGCCACTCGACGCGGCCAGTCCCGCGGCGGGTCCGACCGGTGCGAACCCGATCACCGCGGCGGGACCGGTCGTCGGCAGGTTCAGCGCGGCGGCCACCGATGGCACGTCGACGCCGTCACCGTGCGTGCCGAACAATCTGCGGATCAGCAATGCCTCGGTCGAGGGCGCGTCCAGCCGCCGCGCGATGATCCTGGCTGCCACCGCCGACGCGCCACGCAACACCTGCGCCGCGTCGGGACGCAGCGCGCCCGCGCCCTGCTGCAACCAGATGGTTCCGAGCATTCTGGATTGCGCGCCTTCCCCACGCCGGATGCCGACGACGAGTCTGCGCCGAATATCGAGCTCGGGATGTTCCGGGACGTCGACAACTTCGTCACCGCGCCGTACCCGGTCGAACACACCCCACTCACGCAGGATCCGCAGGTAGTCGCTCGGGCCTTCCCGGCCGAGGATCGACTGGATGCGCAGCTGGTCGGCCGACGCGTCCGAGGCCGAGTAGGCCAGGACATGCGACTGGGGGTCTTCGATCGAGACCATGCCGCCGGTTTCCCTGGCCAGCACCTGGGCCAGTCCGAACAGGTCGGTGTCGGGGGCGAGCAGGTCGTGCTCGTCGGAGGCGGCGCGCTGACCGGGCGAACGGGCCAGCATCCGGCGGATCAGCGAGAACACCTGGTCCCAGCGCGCCTGCCGGTGGACGTGCACGAGCGCGACACCCGAGGCATGGGCAGCGGCGCGCACCGCCGGCGAGTCGTTGGCGCTCTTGGTCATCAGCACTCGCGGCCGCGCAGCGGGGTCGCGGTCGACGACCTCGCGCAACCAGCGCGCGGTCGCGGCGGGATCGACGCCGACGAGTAGATACACCTCGGGCAACGCGCCCTCGTCGTTGAGGTGTTCGGGCAGGTCGGCCGGCTCGGCCAGCGCAACGGTTCGCACCGCGACCTCATCGCCCGCGGGCGCGTCGACGAGGGTGGCGACGGTGTGGTCGAGGGCGGCGAGCAGCTCGCGCAGCGTTGTGGCCCCGTCGGACATCGAGCACCTCCATCTTGGTCGATCGGACAAATGCGAGGGCAGATCTTCATCCGATCAGATGATTATGCCTGCCGCCGATCGGTGTTGACTACGTCACATCCCGCTATCCGCCACGACGCAGGAGCCGCACTCATGGACGCCATCGCGACCACCCCGCCACCGGTCAACGAACCCGTCGGCACCTTCGCTCCGGGAAGCCCGGAACGCAGTCGCCTCCAGACCGCGCTCGCCGAGTTGTCCGCCTCCCCCACCGAGATCACCCACGTGATCGGCGGCCGCCATCTGCCCGGCGACGGCCCTGCCTACGACGTGGTTCAACCGCATCGCCACGCCGCCGTCCTCGGCACCCTGCGTGACGCGAGTACCACCGACACCGCCGCCGCGGTCGAGGCCGCCTGTGCCGCGGCGCCCGCCTGGCAGGCGATGCCGTTCGACGATCGAGCCGCGATCTTCCTGCGCGCCGCCGACCTGCTTGCCGGGCCGTGGCGTTCGAAGATCGCGGCCGCGACGATGCTCGGGCAATCCAAATCCGCCTACCAGGCCGAGATCGACGCGCCGTGCGAACTGATCGACTTCTGGCGGTTCAATGTCTCGTTCGCCCGCGAGATCCTCGCCGGGCAGCCGCTCTCCTCGCCGGGTGTGTGGAATCGGATGCAGTACCGCTCGCTCGAGGGGTTCGTCTACGCGGTGACACCGTTCAACTTCAGCGCGATCGCGGGCAACCTGCCCACCGCGCCCGCACTGATGGGCAACACCGTGGTGTGGAAGCCCGCCAGGAGCCAGTCCGTGGCGGCCTACCTGACGATGCGGCTGCTCGAAGCCGCCGGACTGCCGCCCGGGGTGATCAACCTGGTCAATGGGGCAGGCCCGGTGATCTCCGATGTCGTGCTGGCCGACTCACGGCTGGCCGGCGTGCATTTCACCGGGTCGACGGCCACGTTCCAGCACCTGTGGCGCGAGGTGGCGCAGCGTCTGGACGGGTACCGCACATATCCGCGACTGGTCGGCGAAACGGGTGGCAAGGACTTCGTGCTCGCACACCCGTCAGCCGACCCGGCGGTGCTCACCACCGCACTGGTGCGTGGCGCGTTCGACTATCAGGGCCAGAAGTGTTCGGCCGCCTCCCGCGCGTTCGTCCCGCGTTCGGTATGGGCGGCGATGTCGGAGGACCTGATCGAACGGACATCGAACCTGCGCTACGGCGATGTCACCGACTTCACGAATTTCGGTGGGGCGCTGATCGATCGACCCGCCTTCGACCGCAACGCCGCCGCACTCGAGCGGGCCAAGGCGACACCGGGCCTGACCGTGGTGGCGGGCGGACACAGCGATGACAGCGTCGGCTGGTTCGTCGACCCGACCATCGTGGTCGGTGACGATCCGGCCGACGAGATCTTCCGCACCGAATACTTCGGCCCGATCCTGGCGGTGCACGTCTACGACGACAGCACCCCGACCGCCTTCGCCGACGCCATGGACCTCGTCGACAGCGGCAGCCCCTACGGCCTCACCGGCTCGGTCATCGCGCAGGACCGCACCGCGATCTCCGCGGCGACCGAGCGGCTCACCTTCGCCGCGGGCAACTTCTACATCAACGACAAACCGTCCGGAGCCGTCGTCGGCCAGCAGCCGTTCGGCGGCGGACGCGCGTCCGGCACCAACGACAAGGCAGGTTCCCCCCAGAACCTGCTGCGCTGGACCTCCGCGCGCACGATCAAGGAAACCTTCGTCCCGCCGACCGAGCACGGCTACCCCCACCAGGCACCGGAGGTCGGCTGATGTCGGCTCTGCTGCGTTCGACCATGCTCGCCGCCGCCCGCTCACCCCGGCTGGAACGCGCCATCACCCGACTGCCGGTCAGTCGGGCGGTGGTGGCCCGCTTCGTCGCGGGCACCACCACCGAGCAGGCCGTGCTTGCCACCGAAACCCTATTGCGCTCAGGGCGTTTCGTCAGCATCGACTATCTGGGTGAGGACACCACCGATCTGGCGAGCGCAGTGGCGACCGTCGCGCAATACCGGACCTTGATCGCCGCCCTCGGTGCACTCCCCCAGTCCGAGGTGGCGACGGGAGCTGTTCGGCCACTGGAGGTTTCGGTGAAGCTCTCCGCACTCGGACAGGCCCTGCCGAGCGACGGTCACGCCATCGCCCGCGAGCACGCCCGCCAGATCTGTGCCGCCGCCGAGGCCGCGGGGATCTGGGTCACCGTCGACGCCGAAGACCACACCACCACCGACTCGACGCTGTCGATCGTGCGCGAACTGCGCGCGGACTACCCGTGGCTGGGCGCGGTGTTGCAGGCGTATCTGCGCCGCACCGAGGACGACTGCCGCGCCATGGCGGGTCCGGGGTCGCGAATCAGGCTGTGCAAAGGCGCCTATGACGAACCGGAGTCGGTCGCCTTCCGCGACAAGGCCGAGGTCGACGCGTCGTATCTGCGGTGCCTCGGCGTGCTCACCGCGGGCGCGGGCTATCCGATGATCGCCTCACACGACCCGGCGGTGATCACCGCGGCCGGCGTGGGCATACAGTCGGCGCAGCGCAAGACCGAGGAGTACGAGTACCAGATGCTGTTCGGCATTCGCGCCGACGAACAGCAGCGACTCGCCGCCGCGGGCAACCATGTTCGCGTGTATGTCCCCTACGGTGACCAGTGGTACGGGTACTTCATGCGCAGGCTGGCCGAAAGGCCCGCCAACCTCGGGTTCTTCCTGCGCGCACTGGTCGGCGTGCGCGGGCGATAACCGGCTTCGGCCGAACAATCATTGCCGCTGAACATTATTCACTCTCGACGCCCGCTCCTCGCGCGTGGCGGTGTACTCGGATGAGCCCACCGTGACGCGACGGTGTGCGCCGATGGAAGGAAACGCGAATGTCTTTCGCAGAGTTGCGCACCCAGATGTTGCGCCGCAAACCACTGATAGAGGTCGACGACGACATCCCCAGTGACGAGCGCCTGGCCAAATCACTCGGGCTCTGGCAGCTCACCGCCATCGGCGTCGGCGGCATCATCGGCGCGGGCATCTTCACCCTGGCGGGCTCGGTCGCGCACTCGGTCACCGGTCCGGCGGTACTGATCTCGTTCCTGATCGCCGGTGTCGCCAGTGCCGCGGCAGCACTGTGCTACGCCGAATTCGCGGGCATGGTCCCGAAAGCCGGCTCGGCCTACACCTACGGCTACGTCTCGCTCGGCGAGCTCGCGGGCTGGTTCATCGGCTGGGACCTGCTGCTCGAATACATCGCGGTGGCGGCGGTGGTCGCGATCGGCGTGTCCGGGTACTTCGGGTTCCTGCTCGATCAGGTCGGCCTGACCCTGCCGGAGTGGATGCTCGGCGCGCCCGATACCGGCGAGGGCCGGGTGATCGACCTGTTCGCGGTGCTGTTCTGTCTGGGCACCGCGTGGGTTCTCTCACGCGGTATCGGCAGCGTCGGCCGGTTCGAGACGGTCGCGGTCGGCATCAAGGTCGCACTGGTCATGCTCATCGTGGTGCTCGGGGTGTTCCACATCGACAGCGCCAACTACGACCCGTACTTCCCCTTCGGCACGGGCGCGGTGTGGACGGGCGCGGCGACGGTGTTCTTCGCGGTGTTCGGTTATGACGCGATGAGTACCGCGGCCGAGGAATCCATCGACGGGCGCAAGCACCTGCCCAAGGCGATCATCTACTCCCTTGCCATCGCGATGGTGCTCTACGTGCTGGCCACGCTCGTGCTCACCGGCATGCAGAAGTACACCGAAATCAGCCCGACCAGCGGTTTCTCCACCGCGTTCGAATCGGTCGGGATGCCGGGCGTCGCCAATATCATCGCGGTCGGCGCGATCGTCGGCATCATCACCGTCGTGCTCACCTTCATGCTCGGCGTCACCCGGGTGTGGTTCGCGATGAGCCGCGACGGGCTGCTGCCCATCTGGTTCGCCAAGACCCACCCCACCCGCAAGGTACCGACCAGGGTCACCTGGATCGTCGGCTTCGGCGCGGCGATCCTGGCCGGTGTGCTGCCGATCAACACCGTCGCCGAGCTCACTAATATCGGCATTCTGATGGCCTTCATCGTGGTGTGCATCTCGGTGATCGTGTTGCGGCGCACCAGGCCCGACGCCCCGCGTTCGTTCCGGCTGCCGTTGATGCCGGTGATCCCGCTGGTCGGGATCGGCTTCTCGGCCTACCTGATCTGGTCGCTGCCGTGGGAGACCTGGGTGCGGTTCGCCGGTTGGCTTGCAGTCGGCCTGATCGTGTACTTCGCCTATTCGCGCAAGCACTCGCTGATGAACCGGGCCGCGCCGGAGCCGAGCAAGTAGGTCGGCGGCGGACTGTGCTGTGATGGGTCGATGAGATCGGAGCAGGACGCCGCGGCGGGCGCGAGGCAGGCGCGCGCGCCGCGGCGGCGGCGAGATCCGGCGAAAACGCGCGAAGCGATCATCGACGGACTGCTCGCCGCGGTGACCGCGGGCGATTTCGCACCGACCGCGCGCGAGATCGCCGCCAGAGCGGGCACCTCCGAACGCAGTGTCTTCGTGCACTTTCCCGATCGGGAAGCGTTGCTGGTGGCCGCGACGGAACGCCAGTCCGAGATGGTCGAGGCGTGCCTGGTCGTCCCGGATCCCTCGACTGCCCTGGCCGAGCGGATCACGGTCGCGGTGCGCCAGAGCGCCGCGATCTTCGATCTGCAGCGCGTGCCCCGGCTGCCCGGTCTGCAGGAATCTCGATCGATCGCCGCGATCGACGAACGGATGCGGCGCACCGACGAACGCATCCGCGCCGTGCTGGCCGCGCTGTTCGCACCCGAACTGTCCCGGCCGGACGGTGAGCTCGACGGCAGGCTGCTCGATCTGGTCGACGGCGCCCTGGCCTGGCCGACGCGCCACCATCTACAGGACCGGCGCGGACTGTCGGGCGAGCAGGCGTCGGCGACGATCGAGCGCGCGGTGGGGTTGCTACTCGCTCAGCGCTGACCCCGGCACGAGCACCCGCTTGAGGATCTTGCCGGTCTCCCCACGTGGCAGCGCGCTCAGGAACGTGACATCACGCGGGACCGAGAATCGGCTCAGACGGTTGCGGATGTAGGTCCGCACCATGTCCGAATCCAGCCCGGCCCCTTCACGTTTCACCACGAAGGCGGCCAGCCGCTGACCGAACTCCCGGTCGGGAACGCCGACGACCGCCACTTCGCTGATCTGGGGAAGGTGGGCGAGCGCCTCCTCGACCGGTCGCGGGAAGACGTTCTCACCACCGGAGATGATCATCTCGTCGTCGCGGCCCGCCACGAACAGCCGCCCCGCGGCATCGAGGTAGCCGAGGTCGCCGGTATCGAGCATGCCGTCGGCCTCCTCCGGCGGCGCGGAGTTGACGTAGCCATCGAAGAGCATGTGGTTGGCGACGAAGATGTGCCCGGTGGAGCCCACCGGCACCGGACGCAGGTCGGGACCGAGCACCGCGACCCGGGTGCCCAGTGGCGGGCGGCCCGCGGTCGTGGGCGATACCCGTAGGTCGTCGGGGGTGGCGACGCTGGCCCATGACACCTCGGTCGAGCCGTACACGTTGTAGAGCAGGTCGCCGTAGCTGTCCAGGAATCGCAGCACGGTGGCCCCGGCCAGCGGCGCACCACAGCTCACCACGAACCGCAGGCTCGACAGATCCAAGCCGGCCCGGACCTCGTCGGGCACCTCGAGCAGGCGTTCCACCATGGTCGGAACCACGATCAACGTGGTGATCCGGTGCTCGGCTACCGCGCGCAGGCAGTCCATCGCATCGAAACCGTCCGACAACACCACGGTCGCCCGCAATGCCGTGCTGAGCTGCAACCCGGCCAGGCCCCAGGTATGGAACAGCGGCGCGGGGATGAGCAGGACCTCCTCCACGCGCAGCGGGATCCGCGAGAGCAGCGCGGCGATGGTGCCGAAACCCTTGGCGTGCGGGCGGCGCGCACCCTTCGGCGAACCGCTGGTGCCGGAGGTGAGCACGATCAGCCTGCCGGGATGAGCGGGAACCGGGAAGTCGTTGTGCGCCTGGGCGATCAGGTCGTCGACCGTCGTGCGCTCCGGGTCCGGCGGACAGTCGTCGGTGGTGTAGCGGGGGACCTCGCTGTGCAGGTAGCGGATCAGCGTTTCCAGCGCACCGTCGACGAAGACCGCGCTCAACCGGTGCCGCTGTACGATCTCCTCGATCCGCCGCCCCGACAATCCCGCATTGAGCAACGCCACGTCGACGCCGAGTTTGCCCGCGGCGACCATGGTTTCGACCATGCCCGCGTGATTGCGCGCCAGCAGGCCGATGGCGTCACCCTTGCGCAGACCGATCGAGTACATCGCCGCGGCCAGCGCGGTGGATCTGGAGTCGACCTCGGCGAAGGTGCGGTGCCCGCCCGCGTCGATCAGCGCGAGCCGATCAGGTGCGTAGGCCGCGCCCGCCGCGTAACCACCTGCCAGGTTGAAACCCCACTTCGACAGGGAGCGAAGCTGTCTCACGATCGACCTCGGCTCGGGCCGCATCAGCCCGGTGGCCGCGATACTGCGCGCCACCCCGGCATTGCGGCGCACCATCGAACGCTCGGCATTGATCACCACCGAGGAACGGGTGCCCGCGATCGCGTCGGCGGTACGGCGCAGCCCCGCCTTCACCCAGTCGGTGACCAGTGAGTTGCCGCCCTGCTCGATCAGCGGATGGACACGCGCGGCCGCGAACAGGGTGATGTCGAGTCGGGTCCGCTCCTGATCGCCGCGCAAGCGGATCGCGGCGAAGCTGCCGAGCACCGGGCTGCGCAGTTCGAAACTCTCGTACCAACGGCCGATGACCAGGATGAACTCGTGCGTCCTGATCCCGCCGCTCGCAGATCCGATCCGCACCTGCCAGTGGACCGCACCGTCGGGACGTTCCACCGGTTCACAACTGCCGATGCCGGTGAACATCCGTGGATAACTCTGAGGATCGAGCAGCACATCCCACAACGCTTGTCGCGCGATGGTGAAATCCGCGCTCACATCGATGACGTCGGTGACCAAACTCCGTGCTCTACTTCCCGTCGGCCTTTTCGACCCAGCTGGTCGGCGGGCAAAAATGGGCGCTGCGGTCATTACCACCTCGCGGGTCGCCACGCTACCCGGCCGCGGCGCCCCTTCAACAAGAATCAGACAAAACCGGTAGTTCGGGACCGTTTCGGCCGGATTTTGGTTTGTCGGCCACACCTGCCGACATCGCCGATGTGAAACTATCCAATCGCTTGCACGCTTCCCGCGGATGCCGAAGTATTGCTGGCAGGTCAGCCGCCGGTGACCACACAGGATTCCCCGAAGCGGAAGCCCCGGCCGACCGTCACATTCGCGCTACTGGCGATACCGTCCTGGACGGCGGTCAGCGCGTGGGCACCGGTGTAGGACGGCACCCAGTTGAACATGGCGACGCCGTCGGTCGGGGCGACCACGGCCAGGAGCGCGCCGTTGTCGTAGAAGGCAACAGGAACGATGCCGACGCTGAGCCTGGCCAGCAGCTGATGGGTGCATCCGGTGCCGTAGTCGGTTGCCGAGCCGACGCTGAGGTTGGGTTTCACGGTCAAGTGCGAAACACCGGCCGAGGCGGTGGGAGCGCCGAGGGTCGTGGCCAGCATTGCCGTCCCGATGGCCGCGACGGCGATGGCGAATTTCCTGTCACTCATATCTCACGTCCTTGTGCTGCGGGCCGACCGAACGCGAGGCCGGCGAGTCGGTCCCCATCCTCACCCCATCGTGGGACCGATGGTGGGAGAACACACGAACCGTTTCGCCTGCCTCGTCGTGCCGGCTACACCCGGGACCAGAGTGCGGGAGTGTTCGGCGGTGTCCAGTTCGGGTCGTGCACCGTGTGCGCCTGCCTGCAGCTATAGGTGGCGCCCTGGTAGGTGACCTTGTCGCCGATGGCATAGGTGGCACCCTGACGCCAGGCCGATCCGGTGGGGGCAGCCGTTGTCGTCGGGTGCTCGTGCCCGGGAGTGGTTGTCACCGGCGGTTTCGTGGTCGTGGCAGGAGGTTTCGTGGTGGTCGCGGGCGGCGTGGTGGTGGGGGCAGGAGTGCTGGTGGTCGGCCGGGAAGTGGTCGGCTTCGGGGTGGTCGTAGCCCCGGGTGTGCCGCCTATCTCGAGATCGACGCAACTGTAGAACGCCGCTGCGGTATCACCGATATTCCATACTGCCCGCAATTTCTGCCGACCGGAATATTTCGTCAAATCGACGGTATGGGTCACCTCCATGGACGGCTGTTCGTTTCGACCGTCGAACACGGCGACCCTGGTATTTCCGATGAAGTATTCCCAATTCAGCGTGCGATGGTTCGCGGTGTTCTTCCACGTGAAACTCGCACTGCCGGAAACCTTTTGCGGCACCCAGCCGAGGCTGTCGTCATCGAGCTCGGGGTATTTGTTCGCACTGCAGTTGGTGAGCCCCTTCGGACCCTCCACACTCTGCGGTTCGTATTTCACCGCGCCGCAGGGCACGAGGCCACGGGCGCATTGTTCCTGCCTGCTCGCGGGCCCGGCGATCCAGCCGTGCGCAGTAGCGCTCCCGGCCGGGACCAACGCGGTGACGATGGGCGCCAATGCCATTGCTCCGGCGAAGAACAGAATTCGGCTTCTCACTATCAATACTCCTTGGAAACGCACGCGGAGGACGGCAGGGGCCGGCTTGCCGTCCGGGAAACATTTCGAGCGATGACACTGAACACTTCGATATCGAACTGTGACAGGGACATTAAGGCGGCGAAGATCAACCGTCAACCGCCCCGGTAGCGAAAAATACTGCTACCGACCGGTATTCGCGAACCGTTTTGCAGGAGTGCGAATTCAGCGAATGAACACGTTTCAGACCAACCGGTTCCCACTCGGAGCAACTGGCGAGTTAATTGACCAGCTATCGCGGGTGTACAGATTTGCCAGCTATCGACAATAGGTAGCCATGTTGGTAACAAGCTGCCTTACTGTTCGAGCGCGGGCACGGCCGAAGCAGGCCTGGCGAACTTTGCGCGACTCCTCCAAAATCAGGCGGAGGCAGTCGGCGAATCAGCCGAGGAACGCGAGAATTCCGGCGGTGATGAGCTCGGCACAGCGGGCCCGCCCCGCCGGAGTCTCGATCAGCGCGGCATCGGTCGCCGAGCGCATGTTCCCGCATTCGACCAGGGCGCTCGGCCGCTCGGCCAGATTGAGCCCGGCCAGATCCGCCCTCGGATCCAGGCCGGCCGACCCCACATAGGTCGACGGCACCGCGCCACCGGCGACCATGGCATCGCGCAGCGCAGTGGCCAGCCGCGTTCCCGCCTCGGCCTGCACCGGATTCAGCGGGGGTTCGGCATAGGCGATGTGGAATCCGTGCGCGCCCGCGCCGGTATTGCCGTCGGCGTGGATCGAGACCACCGCGTCGGCGCCCGCCTGATTCGCGATGGCGGCGCACTGGTCGACGCACGGTCCGACGCCGGTGTCGTCGGAGCGCGTGAGGATCACCCGAACACCGTGCGCGGCGAGCAGGTCTCGCACGCGCACGGTGACATCCCAGGTGAACTCGTGCTCGGTGTAGCCGCTGTCGGCCGAGGTCCCGGTGGTGTTGCAGGCCTTCGTCCCGCCGCGTCCGTCGGGCACCGGCGCGTTGATCTGCGCGAGGTGGGTGGCATTGCCACCGTTGTGACCGGGATCGAGGACCACCGTGCGGTTCACGACGGGGGAAGTAGGCGGCACGGCACTCTCCGAGGAAACGGCCGTCGCGGTCGACATTGCCGAGGTCGCGTCCGTGGACGCGCATCCGGCGAACAGCGCTGTCGTCGCGAGCAGGCAGGCGGGCAGGAACAGACAGGGGCGCACCCCGACACCGTGCCACACCCCGCCAGGAGGCAACTCCGCCCGCGCCGACCGCGATCCAGCCGACCCGAGCCCGATCCGGCTCAGGCCCGAACTTGCCACCCGGTGGAAGCGCTATCGCCCCCATGAGAACCCGAGCCGCAGGACCAGAACCGTCCTCAGGCGCGCGTAACGCGTAGCGGAAGAGTCGCGTGGCGGCGCACGAACAGGCTGGGCACCCACCGTGGCGGCTCCTCATCGATGAGCCCGAACCGCTCGGTGCGTTCGAGGAGCAGGGTGATCGCGGCGGTTGCTTCCAGCCTGGCCAGGGCGGACCCGATGCAGAAGTGGGCGCCCGCACCGAACGCCGCGTGCCCACGTCCACGCGGCCGGCCAAGATCGACGACGTCCGGATCCGGGTAGGCGGCCCGATCGCGGTTGGCGGATCCCCACAGCAACAGCAGGTGACTCCCCGCGGGCAGGTCGACGCCACCCAGCTGAGTATCCGACACGACGTGGCGGTGGTGGCCGCGAAAGGGTGACTCCAGGCGCAGCGCCTCGTCGAGGAACGCGGGGATGAGCTCGGGCCGTTCGCGCAGACTGGCCTGCAGGGCGAGGTCGGTGGCGAGCAGTCGTGCCGCCGAGGCGATCAGACCTGCGGTCGACTCCCCGCCCGCTCCGATCAGCTGCACCACGATCAGTACCGCCTGCTGCTCGTCGATCGTGCCCGCCAACATCGCCGCGACGAGTACCTCGAGCACCGTTCGCGGCGAATCTCGATCGGCCACTCGCTCTTTCGCGCCGCTGATCGCCAGGTACGCGTAGTGGGCGAGCTCGGCCGCCGAGGTGATCAGCGCGGTCATCCGGCCGTCGGCGACGACACCGCCCAGCATCTCGGTGGAGTCGTAGGCCAGCGAGAGCAGTTTCGGCACATCGGCGCCTGGCAGTCCGACGAGTTCGGCGATCAGCGCCAGCGGCAATCGATCGGCGACCCCGGTGGCCCAGTCGATCCGATCGCCGTCGAGCTCCGCCGCCCACAGCTGTTCGGTCAGTGCGGTGACGAACGGGCCGAGGGTGCGAACCCGTTTGGCCAGCGCCGGTCCGACGACGCCGCGATGGGCGGCATGAATGTCGCCGTCGGCCGTGGCGAGCACGTGGATGCCCTGTCCTGTCGCGTCGAGGTCGAAGGTCGTCGGCGCCGCACCCGGCTGGGCGACGAGCACGCCGGTCAGATGCGAGGAGAACTCCGCCGGACGCCGGGTCGCCTCGGCGACCGCGGCCCACGAGGCGACGAGGTAGAAGTCCGTGCCGGGAACCCGGTAGACGGGCGCTTGCTCGCGCAGAGTGCGATACATCGGGTAGGGATCGTCGAGCACCGCCGCGTCGAACAGGTCGATCGCTTCGAGGTCCGTGGTCATGGCCGCCGCCTTTCCTGGTCAGGCTGTCGGCGCTCACCGTGCAACGACGAGAGGCATACGGTCAACGACCGTCTCAGAGTGAGACAGCACAGCGATATCGTTGCTGTTGGAACCCGTCGCGTATTTCATCGAAACAAGTCCCTGCCCGGTAAGTTCCGGCTAGACAGATTCCGATGCGCGTCTCACTGTGAGACAATGGAGGTTCGCCGATGACCGACCGAGTGGACTGGCTAACCGGTGGTGACCGACGCACCATCGCGGTCGACCGCATCGAACGCGCTGCCCTCGCACTGTTCCTCGAATACGGCATCGACAACGTCACCGCCGAGGACATCGCCGCGGCCGCGGGCTGCTCGCGCGCGACGCTGTATCGCTACGTCGGCGGCAAACCACAACTGGTGAGCGCGGTGATGGTCAGGGCCGCCGGATCCGTCGTCGCGCGCGTCGAGGCGGTCCTCGACTCGGCCCCGCCCGGCCGACGCCCCGTGGAGGCGATCCTGGCCGCCGTCGCCGCGATCCGCGCCGACCCGGTGCTGCGGCAGTGGCTGATCCGGCACCGCTCCCCCGAAACCAACGAATTCCTCGCCGGCGCACCGGAACTCGGTAACATCGCGACCGCGCTGACCAGAATCGCCCCCGACGACGAGGCCGCGGGCTGGGTCGTGCGCGTCGTCTTGTCGCTGCTCACCTGGCCGCTGCCCGACGCCACGGCGGAACGTCGTATGGTCGAACGATTCGTCGGGCCCACTCTGCGTGCGGGCTGACTCCCCCGTTCTCGACCTCGACCCGTTGCCTGCGGCTCAGCCGCGGTGGTGGCGACTCTCGTAGGCAACGCGTTCGACTTCGGCCCGACGGCGTTCGGCCTCGTTCGCCAACTCGGGATCGAAGCCATGGCTGACCAGGCGGTGCCGGCGGTACACGTACACCAACGCCACGGTGAAGTAGAGCAGCGGCAGGTACAGCAGCGCGATCATCGACAGCCCGATCCACAGCGGGCCCGGCACCAGTAAGAACAGGCACAGCATCGGAAGCACGGGCAGCAGGAAGCGCATCAGGTATCGGCGGGTCGCGCCGGGGCCGGTGAGGTCGGCCAGCACCCAGTCCGCCATCGAGGCCGGCAGGGTGCCGCCGGTGATGTAGCGAACGCGCTGCCAGAGATTCGGGGTCGAGTTGCTCACTACTGCTCCCTCACGTCGGATGCGCGTCGCGCGGCCGCGTTGACCCGGCCGAGGACATCGCGCAGTTCTTCCAGATCCGCCAGGCTCACGCCGAGGCGTGCCACGACGGCGGGCGGGATCTGCTCGGCCTGTTGACGCAGGTCACGGCCCACCTCGGTGAGGTCGATGTGCAGCGTGCGCTCGTCGTGCGGATCGCGGCGGCGGGTGATGAGACCGGCGGATTCGAGCCGCTTGAGCAGCGGTGACAATGTCGCGGAGTCGAGCTGGATCGCCTCGGCGACGGCCTTCACCGACATCGGCGCCTCACCCCACAGGGCGAGCATCACCAGATACTGCGGATGTGTCAGGCCGAGCGGTTCGAGCAGCGGCCGGTAGACCGCCAGTACTGATCGATTGGCCACCGCCAGCGCGAAGCACACCTGCCGATCGAGCCGCAACGGGTCGTCGAGCTCCTGCATCGTCCACCACCTTCCTTAGCTCACACACTATTACGCCACTAATAATTAGTGCAATAACTATTAGTGGCGTCACAGACATTCGGAAGGTCGATGCGCATCAGTCCTCGTCGAGGACCAGCGGCTCACCGGCGGCGGCGCGGCGCACCTTCTCGCGGCCGTTGTCCTCCTCGGTACGGTTCTGACGCCAGTAGCCCGTGAAGGTGATCGCGCGCTTGTCGACGCCACGGTCGCGGACGAGATTACGCCGGGCGAGCTTCACCAACTCGGCCTCACCGGAGATCCACGCGTAGGGCGCGCCCGCGGGGAGCGCGGCGGCGCGCACCGCGTCGACCACCGCGTCGCCGTGCGAGCGATCGCCGCGATGCACCCACTCGACCCCCACGTCGCCGCGGGTCTCGAACCGCTGCTCGTCAGCGGGACCGTCGACCTCGATGAACGCTCGCACCGGCACACCCACGTCAAGGCGTTCGATGATCGCGCCGATTGCCGGAACGGCGGTCTCGTCACCGACGAGCAACTGCCAGCCGGAATCACCGGACGGTGTGTACAGCGCGTGCGGCGGGCAGAGCAGGCCGAGCTCGTCGCCCGGCGCGGCGGTCGAAGCCCAGTCCGAGGCGGGGCCCGCATGCTCGGCATGCAAGGCGAAGTCGATGTCGAGCTCGCCGAGTTCGGGCCGCTGCGCGCGGATCGTGTAGGTGCGCATCGGCGGGCGAACCTCGTCGGGCATCGCGAGATACCGCTGGTACCAACTCATTACGCTGCCCGAGTCGTCCAGCGGCGGCGGCACCACGGGACGCGGCTTGCCCGGGAGCGGGAAGAAGAGCTTCGTGTATTGATCGGGCCCGATGTCGGCGAGGGCGGCCGAGTTCTGACAGCCGAGGGTAACCCGCACCATGCGCGGCGTCAGCCGTACCGCGCGACGAACCGTCGCCGGCGCGTAGACCATGGCCGGTCGATTCACAGTCTCAGTCGTCATTAGGCAAGGCTAACCTATTTCAGCAAGCCTCACTGCGCCAGTCGACAGCGAGGCCCTTCGCCCCTAGACCAGCCACTCCCGATTCGGGAACATACGACCATGTCCGATGTCACCAAGGATCTGTTCGAGCGCTATCACGCCTGCTGGGCCGAGCGCGACCCCGACCGCATCGCCGCGCTACACACGCCAGATTCGGTCTTCCACCTGCACTCCGGGGGCGCACCCGCGCAGGGGCGGGCCGAGATCCGGACCGCCGCGGCCGCGAACTTCGCGCTCGTCCCCGACCTGACCTTCACCCAGGTCGACCTGCGCGTCGGCGACGACTTCTGGGTGGTGCGATGGAAGCTGTCCGGCACCTCCGTCACCGGCCGCACCGTCGATGTGGATATCGCGGACATGGTGACTGTCGAGGACGGCGCGGTCAAGGAGAAGCACACCTACGTCGACGGTGTCGCCATGCAGGCCGCGCTGAGCGCGCCCTCCGAGATCGCCTGAGCCACCACGCGTTCGCCGGTGTCAGGGCATCGGCAGTGGCGGTGTCTTCGGGAATATCACCGGCAACGCCGCGAGCGACCGATGGAACGGGCCGGGCCGCCACACCAGGTCCTCGACGGGCACGGCGAGGGCCAATTCCGGGAGCGCATCGAGCAATTGGTCGATGGCGTCCTGCACGATCAGGTACGCCACCGGCTTGGCCGGACAACCATGCGGACCCGCACTCCACGCCAGGTGCGCCCGATTGTCGACGACATCACGCCCGGCGATCGCCGGATCGTTGTTGCATGCCGACATGCTGATGACGACCGGTTCGTGCGCGGGCAGCCAGGTGTTGTCGACCAGGATCGGCTGACGCGGGTAGGTCATGCAGAAGTTGGCCAATGGCGGGTCGGTGAACAGCACTTCGTCGAGCGCGTCGCGGGTGGACAGGCTGCCGCCGAGCACATTGCCCGCGAACCGGTCGTCGGTGAGCATCAGCCGCAAGGTGTTGACCACCAGGTTCAGCATGGGCTCGATGCCCGCGCCGTAGAGCACCAGCAGCTGGTGCACCATCTCCTCGTCGGTCAGGGCTGCCCGGTGCTGGAGCAGGCGGGTCGCGACATCGTCACCGGGTTCGCGCTGACGCAGGCCGACCAGATCCGCCAATGCCGTGGCGAGCAGGTTGTTGCCCGCCTCGGCGTCGTCACCTTCGAAGATCTGCGCCATCCCGGTGGCGACCTGCTGCCCGATCTCGGGGGTGCACCCGAGCATCGAGTTCAGCGCCTGGAACACCAGCGGAAACGCGTACTGGCTCAACAGGTCCGCGGATCCGGTCACGCAGAAGCTGTTGATCAGCGGGATGGCGAACTGTTCGACGGTGCTGTGCATCGCGTACAGATCGACCCCGGCGATACCGGCGACATTGGCCTGCCGGTACCGGGTGTGCTCGGCGCCGGTGGTGCGCAGCGCGGCAGGCCGGAATTGCAGCATCGGCAGCACCGGGCAGTCCAGTGGGATGTCGCGTTCCCACATGCGCGGGTCGGCCGGGAAGTGCTCCGGATCGTTGAGGATGCGCACGGCGGTGTGATAGCCGATCACCAGCGTGGCCCGGATGCCCGGCGACAACTCCACCGGCACCACCGAGCCGAACCGGCTGCGCATCCGCTGGTAGGCCGCCTGCGGATCGGCGGCGAACTCGGGTGCCCACATCGCCACCCGCTCGTCGGCGGCGATATCCACCCTCATGACGCTGTCGCTTCCTGTCTGCGAAAGAGGTACTCCGCCAACGTGATCAGCGCGCGCAGACCCTGATCACGTCGACGTGCGTCGAGCGCGATCACCGGGGTACCGGGGGCGAGGTCGAGTGCCTCGCGCACCTCCTCGAGTGGATAGCGCCGGAAGCCCTCGAATTCGTTCACCGCCACCGCATACGGCACGCCACGCTGTTCCAGCGCCGAGAGCACGTCGTCGGCCTTCTCGATGCGCCGGGTGTCGACGAGCACCAGCGCGCCGAGGGCGCCGCGTGCCAGTTCCTCCCACAGCGGGGCGAACCGCTCCTGGCCCGGAGTGCCGAAAAGGTACAGCGCCAGTTGGGGATTCAGGGTGATGCGGCCGAAATCCAGTGCGACAGTGGTCGACACCTTGCTGCCCAGCCCGGCCATGTCGTCGACCCCGATGCTGGCCTCGGTGATCGTCTCTTCCGTGCGCAGTGGCCTGATCTCGGACACCCCGCACACGAAGGTGGTTTTTCCGACGCCGAAATTGCCTGCGACCAGGATCTTCACCGACCGTGTCACGGTTTCCGCGACGTAGTCGACCTCATCCCGCAATGGCGCGGAGGCCATGCAACACCTCCTTGATCAGTGCGAGTTCCGGCTTCACCTGTGCCGGGGTGGGGCAGTGCAGGTGGCCGCTGTCGAGCAGATCGGACACGATGATCTTCACGACGGAGGCGGGCAGGTCGAGATAGGCCGACAATTCGGCGATCGACAGTGCGCCGCGGCGGCTGGTGAGTGCCAGCAGGCGGCGCTCATCGGGGCGGTGATCGGGGCGCGCGTCGTCGACGGCACGGACCAGTGTCACCAGATCCAGGTCATGCGCGGCACGCACCCGCCCGCCGGTGCGCACATAGGACCGCACCAGGTCGGGATCGCGCCTGCCGCGGCTCAATTCCTCCCGCCTAGTCGGGGTGCGCTACCGATCTCGTGACCGACGCGCGAAGCCAGTTCGTTCATCCGATGCGCCACCAGTGCCACATCGACATCGGGGGTGGTGGCGACCCCGAGCAGGGCGCCCGCGCCTGCCGCGGTGATCATGATCATGCCCTCGTCGTACTCGGTCATGTTCTGGCGCACCGTATTCGACGTGCCGCCACAGAACTCGCCGAGCGCCTTGCCGAGCGAGCGCAGACCGGAGGCGGCCGCGGCGAACCGTTCGGCGTCGTCTTTGACCACGCCACGGGAGTGGGCGATGCGCAGTCCGTCCTCGGACAGCAGGACCGCGAAGCGGACGCCGGGGATCTCGAGATCCTCGAGCAGCCACGCCAATCGGTTGGTGCTATCGGCAACCGGTGTGCTCATCGGCAGTTCCTTCCGTGGTTCGCTCGGCCGCAGCGGCACGACCGCTGCGGGATCCGCTGCGCCAGGCAGCGGCGAGGTCGGGGCGCCCCTGCCCCGACTCGGTCGTTACCCCCGCCGAATCCGGGGCAACCGGTCTGCGGCGGCGCTTGGGCAGCCCGCCGCTGGTGATCTCGTGGACATCGGCGCCGGGCGATTCGACCTCGGCGACCGGAACGGGAATATGGGCGGGCGCGGCGAGTTCGGGCTCGGGCAGCCGCGGTGCGTCCCCGCTCACCAGCAGTGCCGACGGTACGTACACCATGGCCCGCATGCCACCGAAGATGTTGGGTCCGTCGACGTGCACGGAGAATCCGTAGCGCCGGGCCAGTGCCGCGATGCCGGGGAAGCCGACCTTCGGCGCTGGACCGAGATCGTGGATGTCGACCGGGCGTTCGCCGCTGAGCACCAGGCGCGCGTCCTCGAGCTGCTCGGGGCTCATCCGCATGCCCGCGTCGTCGATGATCACAGTGACGCCGTGATGGCCCTCCTGGAAACCGATCTCGACGAACGACGACGGCGGCGAGTAACGCAGCGCGTTGTCGAGCAGGGTCGCCATGGTGTGCACGAGCGGTTCGACTGCGCGGCTGATCACGATCCGGTCGGACTGCGTCGTCCGCACGCGCAGGAATTCCCTGACCCGCCCGGTGGCGCCGCCCGCCACATCGGTGAGCGACTGTTGTGGCCACCGACGACCGGGCAGACCGCCGGAGACGATCACATAGGACTGCGCCTGCCGGATCATCTGCTGCACGGTGTGGTCGATCCGGGTGAGCGTTTCGTAGATCGCGTCGTCGCGATGTTCGCGCAGCGCCGCACTGACGACCTGGCCGAGGTCGGTGCCGAGGCTCACCACCGAGGTACCGAAGGAGCGCACCGCGGCGCTGGTGGCCGCCCGCGACGACGCCGACAGCTCGCCGCGGGTCTGCTCCTGCGCGGCCTGTATCTCGCTCACGCGGCGTTGCTCGACGTAGCGTTCGACCATCGCCCTGGTCTCCTCGGTGACCACGCGCAGATCTTCGGCATGGCCCGTGGCGATCCACTGCAGCGCCTGGCCGAACTGCGAATCACCCAGTTCCACCGGCAGATCCACGGCGACCGCCGGGATCTCGTGCCGACGCACGGCGGCGGTGATCGCGGGCAGCGTGGAATGTGCCAGCTGCATCAGGGCGTTCTCGCAGGCGAGGCGCTCACGGATGGCGGCATCGGCCCGCTGCCGCTGTCGGCGCTCGTTCCGCATGGCCAACACACTGACCGCGATCGCGAGCAGTAACAGCGGCGCACCGATGACAAGCAACAGCACCGCGATTCCTGAGTTCATCAGATCTTTCGTCGTTCTCGACCACACGACGCTGTTGCCGCCTGGCCCTCGTCGGCCGTCCCGACGAGGCATTCGCCGTCGATCGCGGTGTGATTTCGAATACCCGATTCACACGCCCCGTTTTCAGCGACTCGCACACATTAGCAGCACGCATAACGATCGCGACACGGATCATGCTGTCAGACATCATAATTCCCGCGCAAAACGGTCCACACTACTGGACAATTGATCTATTCTGGTTTGCTATGTCTCGAGCCGCTGCTTACGGAACCCCGGGTACCGGATAACATCCCCGCCGTGGCGAAACTGAAGCTCTCCGTCGATGTCCCCGTCCCGCCGGACCAGGCCTGGGCGCACGCGTCCGACCTTCCGCATCTCGGAGATTGGCTGACCATTCACGAGGCGTGGCGCGGCACGCTGCCCGAGGAATTGACGCCGGGCACCGTTCTCGTCGGCATCGCCAGCGTGAAGGGCTTCCGCAACAAGGTCACCTGGACCGTGCGCACCGCCGAGCCGCCGCGCGAGCTCTCCCTCAGCGGCAAGGGCATGGGTGGTACCAAGTTCGGCCTCAGCTTGCGCGTCGAACCGAGCGGCAGCGGTTCCAAGGTGAGCCTCGACATCGAACTGGGCGGCGCACCGCTGTTCGGCCCGATCGGCTCGACCATCGCCAAGGCCTTGCGCGGCGATATCGAACGCTCGCTCGAGACGTTCGTCAAGCTCTACAGCTGAGTGTTCGACGACGAAAGCCCGGACGGAACATGATGTTGCGCCCGGGCTTTCGGCATGATGACGGATCAGGCCAGCGCCACCGCTTCGGCGTCGACCGGCACCTTCGGCTTGGTCCGCGGCAGGAAGAACGCCGGGACCAGTGTGAGCACCGCGAGCACCACGGTGACCCAGTAGGTGTTGCTGAACGCTGTCGCTGCCAGCTCCAGCCCCTGCTCGATCACCGACGGCGGAATCTGGGCGGCGAGATCTGGTCTGGCGTTGGCGCCGATGGCCGCCTTGGCCTCCAGATGATCGTTGAGCTGGGCGGCCAGCACGACCGACATCGTCGCCGTGCCGATCGAGGCCGCGGTCTGGTTGACGATGTTCATCAACGTCGAACCGCGCGCGACCTGTGCGTGCGAGAGCGTCTGGATGGCGGCGGTCATCACCGGCATCATGGTGCAGCCCATCCCGAGACCCATCACGAACAGCGCGCCACCGATCAGCAGGTATGAGGTGTCGGCGCCCAGTTGGGTGAACCCGGCGAGGCCGATGGTGATGAAGGTGATGCCGAACATGACGATCTTGCCGGGGCCGATCTTGTCGACCAGGAATCCCGCGATCGGCATCGTCAACATGGCGCCGATTCCCTGTGGCGCCATGAGCAAGCCGGAGTCGAACGCCGTCTCACCGCGTACCTGCTGCAGGTAGTTCGGCAGCAGGAATCCGGCGCCGAAGAACGCCGTCGCGAACAGCGACATGGTCAGCACGGAGTAGCGCAGCGACGGGTTGGCGAACAGCCGCAGATCGATCAGCGGATGCTCGGTGCGCAGCGCGTGGAACACGAACGCCACCAACAGCGCCGCGCCGATGATCACCGGAATCAGCACACGCGCGGCCATCACGGTGCCCTTCTCCGGAATGGAGGAAACACCGAACAGGAACAGCGCCAGGCCCGGCGAGGCCAGCAGCATGCCGAGGAAGTCGAACGACTCCGACGGCTTGGGCTTGTCGGGAGCGAACACGACATAGGCCAGGACCAGCGCGATGATGCCGAGCGGCAGATTGATCAGGAAGATCCAATGCCAGCTGAAGGCGTCGATGAGCCAACCACCGAGGATCGGGCCGCAGATAGGGCCGAGCAGCATGGGCACACCGAGCACCGCCATCACGCGACCGATCCGCTGCGGGCCTGCCGCGTGGGTCATGATCGTCATGCCCAGTGGCATCAGCATGCCGCCGCCGATGCCCTGAATGACGCGGAACGCCACCAGCGACTCGATACTCCATGCCATCGAACACAGCACCGACCCGATGATGAAGAAGGTCAGCGCCGCCATATAGAGGCGTTTGGTACCGAAGCGGTCCGCGGCCCAGCCGGTCATCGGGATGACCGAGGCCAGCGCCAAGGTGTAGCCGGTCATGGTCCACGCGACGACCTCGACGGAGGCGTTGAAGTCCTGCATGAAGGTCGGGATCGCCACGGTGACCACGGTGATGTCGAGAATCGACATCACCGCACCGAGAACGACTACACCCGCCACCTTCAGCACGGCGGCATCCAACTTGTCGGGAGTGCGATCGGGCGCGGCGGCACCGATATCCGGAGGTTTCGTCACCGGTTAACCCAAGCACTTTTCGGTGCCGAAGACCAGTGAAATCTACTGTTCGTAATCCCGGCGCCGTCGATACCGAGACCTCGGTGTCACACCCGCGTGATCGTCGCCGCCTCGCTCGCCACCAGCGCCGCCTCGGTCGCGGCACGCGAGGCGGGCAGCATCGGCAGCCGAACGGCCGCGCTGGAGATCTGGCCGCGCTCGGCGAGTACCGCCTTGATGACGGTGGGGTTGGGCTCGGCGAACAGGGCCGCGGCGAGTGCGTCGAGGCTGTTGCCGATGGCGCGGGCCCGGGTGACGTCACCGGCGTGCCAGGCCTCGATGAGATCGGCGTATGCGCGGGGCGCGATGTTGGCCGCGGCCGGGATCGCGCCGTGCGCGCCGAGGGCGAGCAGGGCGGAGGCGAATCGGTCGTCGCCGCTGAGCACGGTCGCCGAGGTCTGTGCGGCCATCAATTCGACACTGGCCGCGTCGATTCCGCCGACGGCGTGTTTGAAGCCGACGATATTGGGGGTGTTGGCGAGACGAATCAGTGTGCTACCGCTCAGTGGGCGCCCTGTGCGGTGCGGCACGTCGTAGACCAGCAGCGGAGCCGGGCTGATCGCCGCCAGCTGCGTGAAGTGCGCGATCACACCGTCTTCGCTGGGTCGCACGTAGTACGGCACCACCGCCAGCACGGCCGCGACGGGCCGCGCGAGTTCGGCGATCGCTCGGACCGATTCAGCGGTGGCGTTGCCCCCCGTACCGGCGATCAGTGGTGCGCCGCGGTCGGCGCAGACACTCGCACAGATGTCGAGGACTCGGGCGCGTTCAGCACCGGTGAGCGCGGAGGGTTCCCCGGTGGTGCCGAGCGCGACGAGGCCGGTCGCGCCCCTGTCGAGGACGGCGTGCGCGTGGCGTTCGAGTCCGGCGGGATCGAGTGCCCCGTCAGCGGTGAACGGCGTGATCAGGGGGACGAAGAGGCCGTGTAGCGATGTCATGGCTCCATCATCGAGCCGGACCTATCATCAGGTCTAGTTCACATTCATAACGCCGACCGTAAGCTGAACTGATGCTCGATGTCCGCAAACTTCGCCTGCTCCGTGAACTCGCCCACCGCGGCACCATCGCCGCGGTCGCCGAGGCGCTCAGCTATACGCCCTCGGCGGTGTCCCAGCAGCTCACCGCCCTCGAACGCGAAGCGGGCGTCCCGCTGCTCGAACGCTCGGGCCGCCGCGTCACCCTCACACCCGCCGCCCATCTCTTGGTCGGCCACACCGAGACCATCCTGGCGGCCCTCGAACACGCCGACGCCGAATTGTCCTGCACCCGTGACGAACTGGCGGGAACCCTGCGCATCGGTACCTTCCCTACTGCGGCGCGTACCCTGCTGTCCCCCGCCTTGGTCACCCTGAGCACCGATCATCCGCGCCTGGAACTCACCGTCACCGAAATCGACCCGGCCGACATCCCGAACGCCTTGCGCGCGGGCACATTGGACATCGCGCTCACCCACGACTACGACCTGGTCCCCGCCGACGCCGACGCCTCCTTACACACCGAACCCCTGCACACCGAAACCGTGTACCTCGCCACGCGAACCCCCGCGCCCACCCAGGATCCGCTGGCCGCGCACCGCCGATCCGCCTGGATCGCGGGAACTCCCGGCACCCTGTGCCACACCTTGACGATCCGAGCCTGCCAGGCAACAGGATTCACCCCCCATATCCGCCACCACGCCGACGACTTCGACACTGTTCTCACCCTCGTCGCCGCGGGCGCGGGCACCGCGATAGTCCCCGCTCTAGCCCTCTACGCACCCCCCGAACACATCACGCTCACCCCCCTGCCGATCCGCCGCCACACCCAACTGGTCTACCGAAACGGCACCGGCCTGCATCCCGCCATCCACGCCGCCCGCGTCGCCCTGCACGCCGCGGGATAGCGACCGCCGACCGGTGGGACAATCGAGGTGGTCGCGTGGAGACCGGCGAAGCGGCATCGAGTAGTGGGAGAAACCCATGGCACGAGTCAAGACCGGAATTGTCGACCCAGGCCTTCATTCCCGTTATGCGCCCGATTTCACCCAGCGCACGGCGAAGTTCGTCGCCGCGACGACCGGCGCCGACTCGCTGTGGGTGATCGACCACTTGATCGGGCTGTTTCCCTCGTCGGTATGGAAGCCGAGCCATGTCGGCGGCGCGCGGATCGCCCCCGCCGCGGACGCGTTCTACGAACCGTGGACCCTGCTCGGGCGCGCGGCGGCACGGAATCGGTGGAGTCGGCTGCGGCTCGGGGTTGGCGTCACCGACGCCGGTCGCAGGCATCCGGCGGTGACCGCACAGGCCGCCGCGACCTTGCATCTGCTCAGCGGCGGGCGAGCTATTCTCGGGATCGGTCCCGGGGAACGCGAGAACAATGAGCCCTACGGTGTCGATTGGCAACGCCCGGTGGCGCGCTTCGAGGAAGCTGTCGCGACGATTCGGGCATTGTGGGAATCCAACGGTGAGCCGATCTCCCGGGATTCGGAATTCTTCCCTTTGCGCGACGCGGTCTTCGCGCTGCCGCCGCACCGCGGCACCCGACCGGAGCTCTGGATGGGAGCGCACGGGCCGCGCATGCTCAGGTTGACCGGTCGATTCGCCGACGCGTGGCTGCCTGCCTTTCCGAGCAGTCCGGCCGAATACCGCGACAAGCTCGACACCATCCGGGCCGCGGCCTCGGACGCGGGGCGCGACCCCGCCGCGGTCCGAGCCGCGGGATGGCATTGGGTCATTACCGCGAAGTCGCAGACGATTGTCGACGAGATCCTCGACTCTGCCGTGATCCGCGCCTACGCGCTCGCCGCGTCCGCGCAAGCCTGGGCACGCCACGGTGTCGAGCATCCGTTAGGCCCCACGTCCTCCGGTGCACAGGACATTCTCCCGCAGACCATCGACGAGGCCACCGCGCTGGAGTACGGTCGTCGCGCACCTCTGTCGTTGATCAGGGAAGTCTTCCAGGTCGGCACACCCGACGAGGTGATCGACCAGTTCGCCGAACGACGCGACCACGGCCTGACCTACGCCGTGATGGTCGACCTCGGCGCATGCCATCCGAAACTGCGTACAGGACTCGGAACCGGGTCATCGTTCGCCAAGGTCGCGCGCGGAATCCGCCGACTATGACCGATCAGATACCTCAGGCGCTCTTGCCGCGCTGACGGGTGCGGGTAGCCGACACGGGGTCGATGGCGGGCATGGACCATTGCGCCGACAGGGCAAGACTGGGTTCACGACCGGAAGCCACATGGCGATAGGCGATTTCGGCCGCCGAGTCGGGGTCGTTGGCGGCGATGGCGGCGTAGAGGGCTTCGTGTTCGTCGCATTGGGTGCCGGGGTCGCGTTCCTTCGTCAGGTGGAACAGCCAGCGGACTCGGGATTCCAAGGGGCGCAATAACGAGTGCAACAGCGGGTTGCCGGAGACTTCGACGATGACCGCGTGGAAGCCGGCGTTCGCGGCGGCGATCGCGGCTTGGTCGCCACGGGCGGTTGCCTGACGGGCCGCGGTCAGTTGTGCACGGAGAGCGGCGAGGTCGGCCGGTTCGGCGCGTTCGGCGGCGAGGCGGGCCGCGAGGACCTCGAGGCTCTCGCGAACATCGAAAAGGTCGCGCACATCGGTCACCGTGAACGGGGCGACGATCGCGCCCTGCCGCGGCACGATCACCACCAGACCTTCTCGTTCGAGCATCTGCAGGGCCTCGCGCAGCGGGATCCGCGAGATGGCCAATTCGGTGGCGAGGTCGCGTTCCACCAGCCGCTGACCGGGGCTCAAGCGCAGATCGATGATCCGGTCACGCAGCTCCTCGTAGGCCTGATCCCGCAGCGACTTCTTCGCCGGTTCGTCTGCCACCGCATCATCCTTCTGCTCCTGCACGCCCACAACGGTAGCCCGCTCGCGGCGTGCGACCGTTTCTTACTTTTCCGTAATCCGCCTGTCATCTACGAGCCCCAGGCTGACACTTAACGGTATACCGCTAAGTGAGCGGTTCGTTCGAACAAGGAGTACCCCGTGCACAAGTCCACTCGGCGCGCGATCGCCTTCGGCTCGGCCGCCCTCGCCGCCGCTGCCCTCCTGTCGGCCTGCGGTTCCGCCGACACCTCGGCATCGGGGGGCAAGCTGAAGGTCGGTGTGTTCTTCCCCGGCTCGCTCTCGGACACCGGCTTCATGCAGTCGGGGTATCTCGGGTACCAGCGCATCGCCGACACGCTGGGCGACAAGGTGGAACTCAGCAAGGTCGAGCAGGTCGCGGCCAGCGACTACCAGCAGGCGCTGGTCCGCTTCGCCTCCACCAACGACCTGGTGATCTCGCTCGGCGGCCAGACCGACGCCGACGTGCGCAAGGTGGCGCCACAGTTCCCGAACGTGAAGTTCGTCGAGATCGGCGGCCCGGCCGACGCGAAGCCCCTGGCCAATCTCGCCTACTACGACCCGCAGCAGGCCGAAGCCGAATTCCTCAGCGGCGCGGTGTCGGCGGCGGGCTCCAAGTCCGGTGCGGTGGCCTTCGTCGGCGGTGTCGAGCTGCCCGCGATCGTCAACGCCGCCAACGCTTTCAGCAACGGCGCCCGCTTCGCCGAACCGGACGTCAAGGTCCTCACCCCGCAGTATGTCGGCGACTTCAACGACCCCGCCAAGGCCAAGCAGGCCGCACTGGCCGACTACGGCGCGGGCGCGGGCACGCTCGGCCAGATCGTGAACCTGGGCAAGGCGGGCATGGAGCAGGCCGCGGCCCAGTCCGGTGCCACGATGGTCGGCGGCCCGATCCCCGGTGACTGCACCAACCCCGTGTACCTGGGCTACGTGCACACCGATATCGGCGCCGAGGTCGAGTTCGCGGTGAACGCCGCGCTCGACAACTCGTGGAAGGCCGAGAACGTGCGATTCGGGCTCACCTCGCCCAACGACGGCACCGATTTCGTGTTGTGCAGCAAGGATTCCGGGGTCGTAGACGCACTCGCGAAGGCGAAAACGGCCCTGTCCACCGGCGCCGTCAAGCCGTACTGAGCACCATGAGCACTCCCGCATTGACCCTGCAGGGGGTCGGTAAGCGCTTCGGTGACGTGCAGGCACTGCACGATGTGGACGTCACCGTCGAATCCGGCACTGTCCATTGCATTCTCGGCGAGAACGGCGCGGGCAAGTCGACGCTGTGCAATCTCGTGTTCGGCGGCTACCGCCCCGACTCCGGCCGAATGCGACTGGGCGACAAAACTTTCCGGCCCGACTCCCCCGCCGCCGCGATGGCCTCCGGGGTCGCCATGGTGCACCAGCACTTCAGCCTGGTCACCACCATGACCGTCGCGGAGAACCTGCTGCTCACCCAGCACGGACTCCGGATGCGTCGCAAGGACCTGACCGACCGGCTCGACGAGATCGCGCAGCGCTACCGCCTGCGGATCGATCTCGACCAGCAGGTCGCGACGATGCCGGTCGGCGCACGGCAGAAGGTCGAGATCGTCAAGGCGTTGCTGCGCGATCCGGCCCTGATCCTGCTCGACGAACCGACGGGAGTGCTCGATCCGGCCGAGATCGACGCGTTGATCGACACCTGCCGCGCCATCGCCGCCGACGGCAAAGCGGTGGTCCTGGTGACGCACAAACTGGGCGAGGTGGCCCGGGTCGCCGACGCCGCGACGGTGCTGCGGCGCGGCACGGTCGCCGGTGGTGGGCGGATGTCGAACACCAGCATCGCCGGGCTGCTCACCGCCATGGTGGGGCGCACCGCTGCCGACCTCGACCCCACGGTCGCCGCCACCCTGGGTATCGACGCTGCGTCGTCGGCACCGAAACCGGCAGCGAGAGAGCCGAGTTCACTCGAGTCGACGCCCGTGCTCGCGGTCGACGGACTCAGCGCGCGACGTGCCGACGGCAGTACCGCACTCGATGAAGTGCGCCTGCTGGTGCGCCCCGGTGAGATCGTCGGCATCGCCGGCGTGGAGGGCAACGGCCAGAGCGAACTCGTCGCGGTCCTGGCGGGCAGCACTCCCGCGTCCGGCGGCACCGTCACCCTCGACGGCACCGACATCACCGCCGCGCGCCCCGCCACCCGCACCGAACTCGGACTCGGTGTCGTCCCGGAGGACCGCCATCGCGACGCGATGGTCGCCGACATGACCATCGCCGAGAACCTCTTCCTCGGCCGACTCGGCCGATTCCGGCGTTTCGGCCTGCTCGACAAACGGGCCATCGGCCGCGCGGCACAGACCGAACTCGACAGGTTCGATGTGCGAGCGGCGGGACCGTGGGTGCGGATGGGCTCGCTCTCGGGCGGCAACCAGCAGAAGGTGGTGCTGGCCCGCGAACTGTCCGCCGCGAACCTGCGCTGCCTCGTCGCCGCCCAGCCGACGCGCGGATTGGATATCGGCGCCGTCGATTTCGTGCTGACTCAGCTGCGCCGCGCGGCTGCCGACGGCTGCGGCGTGCTGGTGGTTTCGAGCGAAGTGCCCGAGCTGCTCGCCCTGTGTGACCGCGTGTTCGTCGCCTATCGCGGTGCACTCGCGGGACCGGTGGAAACCTCCGACCCAGCGGCGGCACAACAGATCAGCGAAATGATGATGGGAGTATCGGCATGACCGCGGCGAACGAGAACCGCCCCGCGCGGCGACCGGCCATCACGGCCGGACTCGGCCGGATCGACCTGCGGCAGTGGGCGCATCAGCCGATCGTCGTCGCCGCCGCGGCCATGGTCGCCGCAGGCGTGATCGGTCTGATCCTGGCCGCCGTGGCCGGCGCCGCGCCGGGCGCGACGATGACCGCGCTGTGGGAGGGGATGTTCGGCAGCGACTACGCCATCGGCGCCTCGCTCAATGTCGCGGCCACCCTGATGCTGGTCGCGGTCGGTTTCACCATCGCGCACCGCGCCGGGCTGGTCAATGTCGGTGGCGAGGGCCAGATCTGCGCCGGCGGCATCGCGGCCACCGCGATCGGCACCACACTGACCGGCGCACCGACGGCGATCACCCTGCCCGCCGTCCTGATCGGCGCCGCGGCCGCGGGCTGGCTGTGGGCCGCGATCGCGGCGTATCTACGGGTCCGACGCGGTACCAGCGAGATCATCACCACGCTGCTGCTCAACTTCGTCGGCTTGGCACTGGTGCTGCTCGTCGTGCACGAGCCAGCGCTGCTGCGTCAGCCGGTGACCTCCTCGGAGACGCTCCCCCAATCCGAGCAGCTCACCGAGGCAGCGCATCTACCGTTGCTCGGCATCGAACGCTCCCCCGCGACCATCGCCTTGTGGATCGCGGTGATCGCGGCACTCGGTACCGCGATCCTGGTGCGCCACACCGCACTCGGCACCCGCCTGCGCGCGGTCGGGCTCAATCCCGACGCGGCCGCGCGGCTCGGGCTCCCCGTCCAGCGGTTGCGTTTCCTGAGCCTGTCGAGCGCGGGCGCGTTCGCCGGTGTGGCGGGCGGATTGCTGGTGGCGACAGCGCCTTTCGTGCTCGCCGAAGGATTCTCCTCCGGCTACGGCTTCTCCGGGCTTGTCGTCGGCCTGCTCGCTCGCGGCTCGTTGTCGGCGGTCGTCGCCGTCTCGCTGTTGCTCGGCTTCCTCGTTTCCGGCGGGATCAACCTGCAACTGGCGGCCAACGTGCCCGCCTCGACCATCGCCGTCGTGGAGTCGCTGATGATCGTGTTCATCGCAGGCGCCGCCATCTGGACCAGAAGCGTCCGCAAGTCCGAACCCGCTGCACCACAACCGGTTCCCTCCGTGGACACCACCGATCTGGCAGGAGCGCCGCGATGAGCCTCGACACGGTCACCGACATCGCCACCAGCGGAATCGGTTTCACCCTGCCCATCCTGGTGGCCGCGAGCGGCGAGTTGGTGAGCGAGCGCGCGGGCGTGCTCAATCTGAGCCTCGAAGCGATGATGCTGACCGGCGCGTTCGCGGGTGTGCTCGGCGCCGTCACCACCGGTTCGCCGGTCCTCGGTGCCGCCACCGCGGTGATCGCCGCGCTGCTCTTCGGTGCGCTGCAAGCGATCTGGAGTATCGGCTTGCGCGCCGACCAGATCGTCGTCGGCATCGCCAGTAACGCGCTGGCGCTCGGCGCCACCACCTATGGTGCGCGGCTCCTGCTCGCCGACGGCAAAGGACACAGCGTGCCGGGCTTCGACCCGCTGCAAATCCCTCTGCTGCACCGCATCCCGGTCATCGGACCTGCCCTGTTCGGGCAGACCGCACTCGGCTATGTGTGCATCGCGGTCGTCGCCGTCCTGGCGTTCGTCTTCTCCCGCCGCACCAAGCTGGGCCTGGTGATCGACGCGATCGGCGAGGACGCCGTCGCCGCCGACCGCACCGGTCTGTCCGTGCGGACCGTCCGCTACGGCTGCGTGCTGCTGGCCGCGTTCGCCGCGGGCCTCGGCGGTGCGCAACTCGCGCTCTCGGAAGTGCATTCGTTCAGCGACAACATGACCGGCGGCATCGGCTATCTCGCCGTGGTCGCGGTGATCGCGGGCCGCTGGCGCGCGCTCGGGGTGATCTGGGCATCGGTGTTCTTCGGCATCGCCCAGGCACTGCAGTTCGCGTTGCCCGCACTCGGTGTCGATGTGCCGTTCGCGCTGCTGGTGATGCTGCCCTACCTGATCGCGATCGTCGCCGTCAGCGGCCTGGTCGGCAACAGCCGCTCGCCGCGCGACCTCACCGTCGCCTTCGCCCGAACTTCTTGACCTGCCACTACTTTCGTAGGAGCCACCGTTGACTCTGATCCTGTCGCACTCCGATGTGACCGCCGTACTCGATCGCGGCGAGGTGCTCACCGCCGTCGAGCGCGCGCACGCCGACCTCGCGCTCGGCACCGCGTTCGTGCCCGCCCCACCGGCGATGGCGCTGGGCGGCGCGGCCTTCGTGCCGATGGTCGCCGCCGCCGAATCCGCCGGAGCGGCCGCCGTGAAACTGCTCGCCGACCTGCCCGCCAACCGCGAGCGTGGACTGCCGGTCCAGCGGTCGGTGATCGTGGTGACCTCGGCGGCCGACGGTGCGTGCGAGGCGCTGATCGACGGACGCCTCGTCACTGCCGTACGCACCGCCGCCGCCAGCGCCGTGGCGACGAAATACCTTTCGCGACAAGACAGTTCAGTTCTCGGCGTGATCGGCGCGGGCAATCTGGCCGTCGAGCACACCCGTGCGATCGCGACAGTGCGTGAACTCGAGACCGTGCTGGTCTGGTCGCGCACCGCGGCCACGGTCGACCGATTCCGCAGTGCGATAGCCGATCTCGGACTCGAGGTGCGCGCCCTCGACAGCCCGGAGGCTGTCACCCGCGCCGCCGACGTGCTGTGCACCCTCACTCCGTCACGTGAACCGATCGTCCGCGGCGCCTGGTTCGGTGACGGCCTGCACATCAATGCCGTCGGTGCGCCGCCGCGTGCGGATCACCGCGAGGTGGACGGCGAAGCCATGCGCCGGTCCATGGTCGTCGTAGACTCGATCGGCACCACGCTCACCAAGTCCGGGGACACCCTGGTGGCCATCGCCGAAGGCGCGATCACCCAGGACGCGGTGGGCACCGAGCTGGGCGAGGTGATCGCGGGCCGGGCCCCCGGCCGTCGCGGCGATCGCGACATCACCCTGTTCAACTCGGTGGGCATCGGCCTGCAGGACCTGGCCGCCGCCCGCCTGCTCATCGACAAGGCCCGCGCCAACGGCATCGGAACGGAAGTGGATCTCACCTCATGAGCGAGCTGACCGATATCGACATCACCCACCTGCGCCGCGCCATCGACCTCGCCGGGCACGCCGCCGCGCTCGGCGACCGGCCTTTCGGCGCGGTCGCGGTCGCCGACGACGGTGCTGTTCTGGCCGAGGGCGTCAACGCGGTGAACACCACCGGCGACGTCACCACCCACGCCGAACTGGTCGCGATCACCCTCGCGACCGCGGCGGGCCGCGCCGCGCACCTGCGTGGCGCCACCGTGTACGCCAGCGGCGAACCGTGCCCGATGTGCGCCGCCGCGATGGTGTGGGCGGGGGTCGGCCGCATCGTCTTCGCCGCGGCCGCAGCCGAATTCGGGCCGATCCTGCCCCCTGGGACCAGCTTCGAGCTCACCTGCGCCGAGGTTGTCGCGAGCTCGAACGTCCCGGTCGAGATCAGCGGACCGCACCTCGGCGAGGAAGCTCTCGCCGTGTTCCGCGCGGCCGCGCAGAGCTAGTCCCGGACACACCGAGGGCGCGGCGCCGTCTCGACGCCGCGCCCTCCGTGTGCGGTTCACTTCACCGCGACGACCTCTTCGGGCTCGCCCAGGTCACGCTGTTCCTCGATCGCCTCGGGAGTGCCCGGCACCTGGGTGCCGCGCAGCGAGACACCCTTGGTCTCGATGAGGAAGAACGACGCGATCAGGCCGACCGCGCACGCGCCGAACATGTAGTACGCCGGAATCATGTTGTTGCCGGTCGCGCTGATGATCGCCTCGTTGATCACCGGCGCGGTACCACCGAACATCGAGGTGGCGACGTTGTAGCCGATCGCCACACCGGCGAAACGCACGATCGTGGGGAACATCGCGGGGAACGTGGCCGAGATCGTCGCCAACTGTGGTGCGTAGAGCAGCCCGAGGATCGCGAAGCCCGCGATCGCGCCGGCGAGCGAGGAACCGATCAGGTGGTAGACCGGGATCACCGCGATCATCATCGCCGCGCACGAGAACATCCACATGGGTTTGCGCCCGATCCGGTCGGACAGTGCACCCAGGAACGGCAAGGTGCACAGCATCGCGACCTGGCCGATCAACGGCACGAGCAACGCATCGGATTCCTCCATGCCGAGGGTAGAACCGAGGTAGGTCGGGGTGTAGCTGAGCAACGAGTAGTTGACGACGTTCAGTGCGATCACCAGGCCGAACAGGGTCAGCACCGGACGCAGGTACTTCGTCACCAGATCGCGGTAGACGCCGGAGACTTCCTCGGTCTCGTCCTTGCGCTCGACCTCGCGGAACACCGGCGTGTCCTCCACCCGGCTGCGCAGGTACATGCCGATCAGGCCGAGCGGACCGGCGATCATGAACGGGATGCGCCAGCCCCACGAATTCATCGACGCGTCGTCGAGCACATTCACCAGCAGCAGGGCGACCAGATTACCGAGGGTGAAACCGGCGAGCGTACCGACCTCGAGGAAACTGCCATAGAATCCGCGCTTGCGATCGGGCGCGTATTCGGCCATGAATGTCGCGGCACCACCGTATTCGCCACCGGCGGAAAGTCCCTGGATCATGCGCAACAGGTACAGCAGAATCGGGGCGCCGATGCCGATCATCTCGAAGCTCGGGATAAGGCCGACGGCGAGCGTCGATCCGGCCATCAGAATAATCGTGGTGGCGAGCACACGCTTTCGCCCGATGCGGTCGCCCAGCGGACCCCAGATCATGCCACCCACCGGCCTGATCAGGAACGATACGGCGAACCCGAGCAGCGTGTAAACCATTCCGGACTCGCCGTCGCCGGGGAACAACGACTTCGCGATATATGTCGCCAAGTAGGCATAGACACCGTAGTCGAACCATTCGACCGCATTACCGATCGCCGAAGCACCGATAGCCCGGTGCAGCACCGACTTCGATTCCTTTGACTCCCTTGACATCCACAACACCTCTCGTCGTCGCCTTTCACGAATACCCCGCCTCTGTGTGAGCAAACGTTACGAGCGCGCGAAGACCGGCCTTTATAGCCTCTGAACTGTGAATATGGTCCTGCGTCACAGGGTATATCCGCCACCGTTATCGAACCGGCCGACTCGCCAGTGCCTGCCGAGACCGCGGTCGAGCGCGGACCACGGGATACCGGCTTTCCCTGTGCCGCTGGTGGCCGAACGCCGATCCCGGCGACGATCCGTCAGGCGAGGGCAGCGAGTTTGTTTGCGAGGACGGCTTTTTCGCGTTCGTTGCCGCACCGGCGGATGGCGTCGGTGAGCTCTTCGCGAGCTTCGGTGGTGCGGCCGAGCCGGGTGAGCAGTTCGCCGCGCACGCTGGGCAGCAGGTGCGAGGCGGACAGGGCGCCGGATGCGGCGATCTCGTCGACGATCGGCAAGGCCGCGGCGGGCCCGTTCGCCATCGACACCGCCACCGCACGATTGAGGTCGACCACCGGCGAGGGCGCGAGCCTGCCCAGCGCCTCGTACAGCACCACCACCCGTTCCCAATCGGTCCGCTCGACCGAGGGCGCGACCGCATGGCATTCGGCGATCGCGGCCTGCAAACCGTAGGCGCCGAGTCCGCGCCCGACTTCGCCGGCTTTCACCAGCGCGGCACGGCCACGCCGGATCGCCGAGCGGTCCCAGCGGCGGCGATCCTGCTGTTCGAGCAACACCGGCGCACCGTCGGGACCGGTACGGGCGGGAAACCGCGCCGCGGTCAGCTCCAGCAGCGCGAGCAGGCCGTAGACCTCGGGTTCGGCGGGCATCAGCCGCGACAACACGCGGGCAAGCCGCTGCGCTTCCCCGGCGAGATCGAAGCGGATGAGGTCACCGCCGGTGCTGGCCGACGATCCCTCGGTGAAGATCAGGTAGATGACGCCGAGCACCGATCCCAGCCGAGCCCGGCGCTCGGTGGCTGGCGGCACCTCGAAAGCGACCTCGGCCGCGCCGAGCGTCTTCTTCGCCCTGGTGATCCTGGCCTGCACGGTCGCGGTGGGCACCAGGCACGCCTTGGCGATCTCGTCGCTGGTCAGACCGCCGACGACGCGCAGCGTCAAGGCCAACCGCGCCTCCCGCGACAGCACCGGGTGACACGAGATGAACATCAGCGCGAGCACGTCGTCGTCGATCTGATCGGGATCCCACAGCACGTCCTGCGCCGCCCGCACGGGGTCGCCGCCGGTGAGCGCATCGCCCTCGCCGAGGTCGGCGGCGAGGGCGGTGTAGCGGTCATCGAGGGCGGCGCGGCGCCGGAACGCGTCGATCGCCCTGCGCCTGCCGACGGTGAGCAACCACCCGGCCGGCTGACGTGGCACGCCTTCGCGCGGCCACGTCACCAGCGCCTCGGCCAGGGCCTCCTGGGCGAGGTCCTCGGCCATCGCGAAGTCGCGGGTGTAGCGCGCGAGCGCACCGACGATGCGGGCCGATTCGATCCGCCACACGGCGGCGACGGCCTCGCGGCCGGTGTGGTCGCTCATCGTGATTCAGATCTGGCCGGTGGCCTCACGCCACGCGCGCTCCTTCACGACCCAGACATTGTCCTGCGGGAATTCATCGATGCTCGGGACCCGCCGGATCTCGGTCTTGGTGCCCGGTACGACGACCGGCATGCGCTTGGCCCACTCGATCGCCTCCTCCTTGGAGGCCACGTTGAGAATGTAGAACCCGCCGAACAGTTCCTTCGTCTCCCCGTAGGGCCCGTCGGTGACGACCGGAGTCTCCGACGAGTAGTCGACGACGACGCTCTGGGCCGCGTCGTCGAGCCCCTCGGCGGCGACCAGCACCCCGGCGCTGATCAACTCGTCGTTGAACTTGCCCATGGTCTCGAGCATCTCGTTGAAGTCGATATCGGCGGCCGCGGCCCAGGCTTCGTCGGTAGCGCGCATGATCAGCATGTACTTCATGATTTCGTCTCCTCGGATCGGTGTGGACCCGTCTGCCGGGCCCTGTGTTCATCCCTAGGTCGAACGGGCACCCCTGCGGATCGACACCCGGCCGAAATTTCTTTTCGCGAGTGTTCGGCAGCCTACGACGACTGGGGTGTGCGCGCCGGTGACGGACACGAATTCCCGATTCGGGTATTCAAGATCATCCGACGTGATACAGATCGAAGAGGTTTGTCATGCAGGCAGACACCAACTGAAGGAGTCACTCGTGAGCGCAGTTCTCGTCGAGCAACGCGAGCATGTGCTCGTCATCGTGCTGAATCGGCCCGAGGCCATGAACTCGGTCAACGCCGAAGTGAGCGCGGGGGTCGGCGAGGCGCTCGAGCGAGCCGAGGCCGACCCGCAGATCCGCGCGGTGGTACTCACCGGAGCAGGCGAGCGGGCGTTCTGCGCGGGCGCGGATCTGAAGGCGCTCAGTCGCGGTGAGTCGATTCTCGCCCCGGGACATGAGGATTGGAACCTGGCCGGGTACGTCCGGCACCCGATCAGCAAGCCGACCATCGCGGCGGTGAACGGTTTCGCGCTCGGCGGTGGCACCGAACTCGTCCTGGCCAGCGATCTCGCCGTCGCCGCCGAGACCGCCACGTTCGGCTTGCCCGAGGTCGCCCGCGGCCTGTTCGCCGCGGCCGGTGGCGCGTTCCGCCTGCCCGAGCAGCTGCCACGCAAGGTCGCGATGGAGATGATCCTCACCGGCGAGCCGATCACCGCGGCCCGCGCGCTGGAACTCGGCCTGATCAACCGGGTCGTTCCCGCCGCCGAGGTTCTCGATGCGGCGCTGGCACTGGCCGGCCGGGTCGCCGAGAACGCACCGCTGGCGGTGCAGGCGAGCAAGCGGGTGGCACTGGGCATGATCGACGGCAAGCTCGCCGACGACGCCGCCTGGGACCAGACCAACCGCGAGATCATGGCAGTCGCGGCGACCGACGATATGCGAGAAGGCGCCATCGCTTTCGCGCAGAAGCGCAAGCCGAAGTGGCAGGCGCGCTGACACGATGCGGATCCTGATCCTCGGCGCCTCCGGTTTCGTCGGCAGCGCACTGCACGCGCAGTTCGCCGAGAACCACGAGGTCGTCGGGACCAGCCGGGGCGGGCATGGGCTCGTCCCGGTGGATCTCGCCGACACCGGCGCGGTGCGGGCACTCGTCGGGCAGGGGTTCGACCTGGTGGTCCATACCGCCGGTGTCGTGGATCTCGGTGCCGCGCAACGTGATCGCGCCGCGGCCTACGCGGCGAACGTCGCACCGATGGTGCCACTTCTCGATGCCATCGCGAGCACGGGCGCGAAACTCATCTACCTGTCGACCGACAATGTCTTCGACGGCACGGCCGAGAACTACGACGAAAGCGCAACGCGCACACCGATCAACGTCTACGGCGAGACCAAGGTCGCCGCCGAGGACCTGGTCCTCGAACACGACCGCCACCTGGTTGTCCGCCTTCCGCTCGTCTATGGGCGCAGCCCACTGTCGAATAAATTCCTGGCCCGCTTCGCCGCACCCGAGATCCAGGCGCGCACCGATATCGTCTGCAATCCGCTGTATCTACCCAGCCTGGCGCCGGCGCTCGAGCAGCTCGCGGACGAATCGGGCGTCGTGCACATCGCGGGCGCGGAAACACTGAGCCGCTATCAACTCATGACCCGGGTCCGCGACCGCCTCGCCGCACCGGCACGCATCGTGGCGACCGATCGCTACTCCACCGTCCAGGACTGCCCGCGACCATTGCGCCTGGTCATGCGGAGCAATCGGCACAAACTGACCGGCCCGGACGTCGATACCGCACTCGACGAACTCCGCCATCCGCATTGACTGAGAGTGAGTGCACAGTCACTCACCTGACCAAGCGCGTTTCGTCGCCGCGCTCGATCACTTCTTCGAACTCGTCGAACGCGCGATGTCAACGGGGGCGGCCGATTCCACCGCCGAGGACCCAGCCGGGCACCCTCGGCGTTCAGCCCTTCTGCTGCGCGCCGATCGCGGATCCCATCCACCGGTGCAGGTATCGACGCAATTCGTCATCGGAGCGTGCCGGGTTACCCGGCGACAGGAAGAACGACTGCATCGTGCGAAGCACGTATTCCACGAGTTCGCGCAGGGCGGGGTCGTCGTAGCCGTGGGCGGTCCAGTCGACATCGAAGCGGCGGATCATCGTCATACCGAAGGCTTGAGCCTCGTCGGAGGTCATGTCCGCCGGGTGGGCGTTGGAATACGAGCTCGACAGCAGAATGCCCAGGTGGGGTGTGCGGCGGACGTCGGTGAGGGTGAAGACGACGGCCTCTGTCATCGCTTCGACAGGGTCGCCGAGGCCGCTGACCTGACGGGTGAGTCGATCGAGGAAATCGTCGACCGAGGCGATAGCCGAGGCGGTCATGAGCGCGTCGGCGCTGGGGAAATACCGATAGACCGTCTGGCGGATGACGCCGAGCGATTCCGCCACGTCGGCGATGCTGATCTCCGCACCGGTCCGGCCGATGAGTTCGACTGCGGCAGCGATGATCCGGCGCGTCGCCTCCGCATCGTCACCCGGCGGACTGCCGCCCCACCCACGTCTACGCGCCACCAGGTGGACGCTAGCACAACCCCAGGTCAGGGCGAATTCCTCGAAAGTGATCATACACTCGACGGCTTAATCGTATGATTGCTTTTAATCAACCGTGGCCGACAACGAGGTAGCCCCACCGTGACCGAACTTCACGTCCGCAAAATGGATTTCGCGTTCTCCGACTACGACGTGCCCTTCCTGTGGAACCCACAGAACCCGGCGTTCTCGTCGATGGCCAATGCCGTCTCGTTCCTGGCGATCGGCTTCGAGAAGATGATCGTGCAGCTGATCACGCAGGCGAAACCGCAGATCACCGACCCCGAGGTGGCCTCGGAGGCCGACGCGTTCATGCGTCAGGAGGGTCAGCATTCCACCGCCCACCGCCAGCACGTGAAGGCGCTGATCCGCCGCTATCCTGGTCTGCAACAGACCCTGGACGCGGTGATCGGCGAGTTCGACAAGCTCACCGCCGAGACCTCGGTGAAGTACCGCCTCGCCTACACCGCCGACCTCGAGGCGACGTTCACGCCGGTGTTCAAGCTGATGCTCGACAACGACAAGAATCTGTTCGCCCCCGGCGACGATCGCGTCGCCTCCCTGTTCATCTGGCATTTCGTCGAGGAAGTCGAGCATCGCAGCTCGGCGCTGATCATCTTCAATTCGGTGGTCGACAGTGAGCTGTACCGGATGCGGGTGGCGGCGTCGATCTTCCGGCACGTGCTGCAGGTGATCCGGGTGGCGTGCGCGGGCTTCAACGAGCATGTGCCGCTGGAGGATCGGGAAGTCGACGCGCTGTCGATGTTCGCCAACTACCGCAGGGGCCAGACGCTGCGCCGGTGGCTGCCGTTCCTGCAGCCGGCCGACAACGGGACGATGCCGCGCGCGTTCGACGATCTCGGGCTGCGCGAACAGCTCGTCGCACTGGGCGGCATCATCCGCAGTCAGATGCCGCGGCACAATCCGGAGCACGAGCAGCTCCCCGCGCTCGCCGGCGATTGGTTCCGCCGCTACGACGAGGGCTACGACGTAACCCGTTGGTACACCGCCGATTCCGTCAGCTCGTAGAAGGTAACCCTGATGTCCGACCATTGCTCGAACACCTTCGCCGAGCTCGCCACCGAGCTCGGCTTCTCCTGCGAGGAAGCAGGCGGACTCGTCGAGTTCCGCAGCCCGTTCGCCCTGGAGAACTGGACCCTGCCGGTCCTCGAACTCACCATCGTCATCGGCGCGATTCTCGCGCTCTGGTACGCGATCGTGCGCCTGCGCCGCCACGGCGACCCCACCAACCTGGTCCTGTGGTTCGGCGCCACCGCCTACCTGTTCGTCATCGAACCGCCGCTGTACTTCCCGGCCGCGTTCGGCATCGAGGACCACGTCGACACGATGTTCGCGCACAACGTGTTCACTGTCGACTTCCTCTGGGGCCGACTGCCCATCTACATCATCGCGATCTATCCACTGATGGCGACAATGGCGTTCGGCATCGTCCGGATGCTCGGTATCTTCCGTCGATACGGCGTTCTGATCGGCGCCACCTGCGTGGGTTTCGTGCACCACGCGTTCTACGAGATCTTCGATCACCTCGGACCGCAGCTGCGCTGGTGGGAGTGGTCGGTGGACAACCCGATCAACCAGCCGATGTTCGATTCGGTCCCGATGGGCAGCGTCGTCGTCTTCGCGGCATTGTGGCCGATGTCGCTGGCCTTCTGCGTGCAGTATTTCGTCGGCCGCCACGTCGATGACGGCAGAGCCTTCTCCGGTATCGAATTGACCTGGCGCACAGTCGTCATCGGCCTGCTCGCCTCGGTCGGCACCTTCCTGCTCCCGCTCCCCGCGACCGTCATCGGCATGAGCAACACCACCGTCCGCGGCATCGTCTACGCACTCGAACTGGCCGTCCTCGCGGTGGTCGCCGGGGTCGTGATGGTTCGCCAATGGTCCGAGCTCCGCCGAGGATCCGCGGCAGATCCGCAGTACGTGGACCCGTTCGTGCAACGATTCAGCGCCCTCTACCTCGCCGTCTTCGCCGTCCTCTGGATCGCGTCACTGCCCGCCTTCTTCGACGCCGTCGACGGTCAGACGAGCAACGGCGACCCCATCGGAAACCTCTGGTACACAGCGGCTTGCTTCGCCATCGCCATCGCCTCGGTCCTGGCTACCTTCACCGTGCCACGCACCCAGACGACCCCGGACGCCCCCGCTTCGGCGGCTTCGGAGGTGTCCATCTGATCCAGCTGCGCACCAGTGTTGCCGCGGCGCTCCCCGACGACGTGGGCGGACTGGCACCAGGAGCGGATGATGTCGGCGCCGCACAGGGCAGGCGCCGACATCATTGCCTCTACAGCTGGTCGGAGACCGTGCGATAGCAGAGCAAGATGCTCTCCCTCTGGCTCGACGCTCCGATGCACCGGTCGGCGAATCGCGCGCGGGCAACGCTGCCGAATGGGTTCGCGTGCACGGCCTACGTGGCGATCGGGGTGAAGAGGTTGATCAGGTTGCCATCGGGGTCGCGAAGCAGCAGCGACCGGTTGCCCCACGGCATCGTCGTCGGCTCGTTGACGAAATCGTCGACAGCGTCGCGCAACCTCCGGTAGTCGGCGTCGACGTCGGGGACCATGAACTCGATGATCGCGGTGTGGTTGTCCGCCGGGCGCGCGCTGCCCGCTCCGAACAGCGCCACGGTACGGACGCTGCCGATCGCGAGCGTGCCGACCGGGGTGACGATCTCGGCGAAATCCGGTGTAGCCCACCTGGCTTCGATGCCGGTCACGCGCTGATAGAAGCCGACCAGTTGTTCGATGTCGTCGGTGATCAGGCGGATCGAGACGAGGTTCATTGCGCGCTCCTGCTGTCGGATGGGGCGGAGGTTTCCACCGCCGCACGCCACGGTAGAGCCGATACCGGACAGTTCCCGCCCGGTATCGATGCGAGAATTTCCCGATGACGCGCCCCACCACTCGAGTGCTGGCCATGCTCGAGCTGTTGCAGGCCGGCGGCACCCACACCGTCGGCGAACTCGCCCGACGGCTCGGCGTCGATGAACGCACCGTCCGGCGATACGTCACCCATCTCACCGACCTGGATATCCCGATCGGTCCGTGGCCGCTACGGGGGCTACCGGCTCGCTCCCGGCTACCGGATGCCGCCGCTGATGCTGACCGACGACGAGGCGGTGGCCGTGTTGCTCGGACTCCTCACCAGCCGGTCGACAACGGCCGCCCACGCCGCCGACAGCGCTACGGCCAAACTCCGCCGCGTGCTGCCTCAGCGTCTGACCGCCCGGCTGGACGCACTGATGAACACCGCCGAATTCACCACCGACCCCCGCCCAGCAGTCGCTGTCGAGACCGCTGTCCTCCTGACAATCGCGGAGGCCACCCGCGAGCACCGACCGGTCGCGATCGGCTACACCGACCGGAACGGACAACGCAGTGCGCGGACCGTGCACCCGTACGGGCTCGTCGCCCACTCCGGCCGCTGGTACCTGACAGGGTTGGACAGCAACAGTGCCGACCTACGCCAGTTCCGGCTGGATCGGATCACCGAGGTGACCATTCTCTCCGAAACCTTCGCTCCCCCCATCGAATTCGAGCCGACCACCCATCTGCTGTCCGCACTTGCCACCGCGCCCTATCAGCACGAGGCATCGATCCGAGTCCAGGGCAACCTCACGCAAGTCCGCCCACTCCTCCCCGCGACGATCGCGACGGTGCACGAGATCTCCACGCCCCCCGACACCGCCCCGTGGGTCCGGGTCCTGATCCGAGCCGAACAACTCGACTGGATTCCCCCCGTCCTCGCCGGCCTCGACCGCCCGTTCATCATCGAACACCCCGACGCCCTGAACGACGCCGTGCGCGCCCTGGGCCGCCGACTTACGGCAGCGGCGACGTCAGATCCGAAACCCACCGTTGTGGGTGTCGGCGGGCCGAGCCGTCGCGGCTCAGACCACATCCGATAGTTCCGATGACCGTGCAGCTGTCGCGGCTTGGTATTCACCGAGCAACGTACTGGTCGGCAAGATGCCCTACGCCCATCTGGGCGATCAGCAAGTGCGAGCGGACAGTACGGTCTCACTCTCGAGTACTACTGAGGAACTCTCCCACGGAGTGATGTGGCGCGACGCGACGCGTTCGTAATCTCGCCGGACTGCACAAACGGCGAGAGGACATTCGATGGCGATCCTTACCGAGCGGAAAACGCCGCTGCAGCGGTTCCGGGTGCCGGTTCTGCTCGTCGGGACGGTCGTGTTGCTGATCGCCGCCCGGGGGGTGGACGCGCTCGTTTCGGGTGTGCCTGTATTGCGGTTCTCCCTCGGGATCGGCGCGGCCGCCGGGGCCGTCTTCGCCTATACGTGGCTTTCCCGCCGTGTCGAGAACCGGGTGGAGGTCACGGAACTGGCCGCCGCGGGGCGGTGGAGCGGGCTCGGGCACGGTGCGCTCATCGGCGCCGGGGCTTTCCTCGCGACGATGCTGCTTGCGGTCCTGTTCACCGACGCCGACGTCACCAGTGGCTCATTCGGGGCCTGCCTGGGCGTGGCCGGCTCGATGGCCTCAGTGGCGGTCACCGAGGAACTGCTGTTCCGTGGCGTGGTGCACCGCATCCTGGAGGAACGGACCGGCAGCATCGTCGCGATCGCGGTCTCGTCACTGATCTTCGGTCTGACACACTTGGTCAACAGCAACGCCACGCTATGGGGCACCCTGGCCATCGCGGTCGAAGGTGGCGCGCTGCTGGCCATCGCCTACACCGCCACTCGGTCGCTGTGGTTGCCGATCGGCCTGCATTTCGCTTGGAACTTCACGGAGTCCGGCGTGTTCGGCACTGCGGTATCCGGCGCTGACGGCGAACCCGGCCTGCTGCGCACCGTCCTTTCCGGACCAGAGGTGCTTACCGGTGCGACATTCGGTCCAGAAGCGAGCCTCTTCGCGCTGCTGTGCTGCCTGGTCCCGGCGGTGTGGCTGCTCCGCAGTGCGAAGCTCGTCACCCGGCGTTGACCGGTTCCCCTCCGGACCTCCCGGAATCGCCGGTGCACCACGCGTCGCCGGGCCCGGTCGCAGGTGAGCGTTCGGTGGCGAACAGATGGTCACACATCAATGGCCCTCGCCGTGCGATGACCCAGTTGCGTCGGCGCGCACGTGCGCACGCATCCCTTGCACGCCGAACAGGATCAGTAGTTCGACCGCACCGCCGTCGGCGCTGCCGAGCCAGTGCGGCAAGGATGTGTCGAACTCGGCGGCCTCACCGGCCGACAATGTCAGTTCGCGCTCGCCGAGCACCAGCCGCAGGCGACCGTTGAGCACGTACAGCCATTCGAAACCGTCATGTGTCTGCGGTGTCGGTTCGAGCGGTTCGGGCACCGCGGGAATGATCATCTTGAACGCCTGTACCCCACCCGGCCGCCGCGACAGCGGCACGAAGATCAGCCCGAACCGCCGGATCGGCTTCAGGTGGATTCGAGGGTCGCCGGTGCGCGGGGCACCGACGAGATCGTCCAGCGGAACGTCGTAGGTGCGTGCGAGGGGCAGCAGCAACTCCAGAGTCGCCCGGCGCTGCCCACTCTCCAGTCGAGACAAGGTGCTCTCCGATACCCCGGTCCGCGCCGACAAGTCGGCGAGGGTGATGCCGCGGTCGCGACGCAGCGCCCGCAGCCGCGGGCCGACCATGTCGAGCACGTCTTCCGTATCCATGAGTTCATCTTGCCGGAACAGCAAGATTGCGTGCCAGATCGTGCTGGGTCCGGAAACACTGAGAATGTCCCGATCAAAGGAGTCTTGATGAGCGCTACCGATGCGGTCACCTTCTGGAACGGCGTCTACGCCACCCGTTCGCCAGCAACCGACCCGCAGCCGAACGACCTTCTCACCGAGGTGGTTTCGGATCTCTCACCCGCAGACGCGTTGGATCTCGGATGCGGCGACGGCGGCGACACGCTCTGGCTCGCCGACCGGGGTTGGCACGTCACCGCCGTCGACATCTCAGCCGTGGCGCTCGCGCGGCTCACCGACCTCACCAGCTCACACGGCCTGGGTAGCCGCGTCACTACCGAGCCGCATGACCTGCGGAAGTCCTTCCCGCAGGGCCGATTCGACCTGATCTCGGCCCACTACCTACACACCCCCTTCGGCCTGGACCGGGCACCGTCCTGCGCGCGGCCGCGCACGCGCTGTGCCCGGGCGGGCGACTGCTGGTCGTCGACCACGGCTCGACTGCGCCATGGTCGTGGAATCAGGACCCCGACCTCCGCTACCCGAGCCCGCGGGAAGTCGCGGCGGGTATCGATCTAGATCCGGCGACGTGGCTCGTCGAGCGGGCCGACGCACCCCGCCGGATCGCGACGGGACCGGATGGCCGCACCGCCGAGGTCACCGACCACGTCCTGCTGATCCGCCGCACTGTCTGATCCGCCACCGACGAAGGAGACCGCCGTGCCCACCACCAACCGGCGCCGCGATGCCCCGCCGCCCCGGACCGGGAGCAGCGAAACCGCGACTCTGCGCGCATTTCTCGACTACCTGCGGGCCTCGATTGCCGCGAAGGTCGACGGCGCCCCCGAACCGCAGGTGCGAACAGCGGCGGTGCCGTCGGACACGAACCTGCTCGGACTGCTGAATCACCTGACGTTCGTCGAACACTCGATATTCCTCGGGGCCGACGTGACCGACTGGCAGGCGACATTCCGAGCCGCACCGGCAGACAGCGTGGCCGATGTCGTCGCCCGCTACCGCGAGACGGTCGAGCGCGCGAACGAAGTTCTCGATGGGTGCACCGATCTCGGCGGACCCGTGCCGCAGTCGACGCGTCCCGCTCCCAGCGTCCGCTGGGCACTCGTCCACATGATCGAGGAGACCGGCCGCCACGCAGGCCACGCCGACATTCTCCGCGAATTGATCGACGGCGCCACCGGGCGCTGACTTCCCAGGACAGGAACACATGATCACCGCAACCCGGCCGTCGCCGCGCCGCTTCCGCCGATCCGTACGCGCGATGGCGACCGTTACGCTAGCCCTCCTGCTCACGGTCGGCACCGCAGCGTGCACCACGCCGACCCCCGCCGACGTTCCCCCGTACGCCGTTGCCACCCACAATGACCCGGAGTTCGACAATATTTTCCGGCACGAGTTCGCCGATATCGACGGGGTCCGGATGCACTACGTAACCGGTGGCAGCGGCACGCCACTGGTGCTGATACACGGTTGGCCACAGACCTGGTTCGGCTGGTGGCCGATCATGCCAGACCTCGCAGAGAAACACACCGTCTACGCCATCGACCTTCCCGGACTGGGTGACAGCACCGGCTCACCGAGTGGCTACGACAAAGCCACCCTGGCCCACTACGTGCACACCCTGATCGCCGATCGGCTCGGAGTGCGTGACGCCCGCATAGTCGGGCACGATTTCGGTGCCGCGGTGGCATTCCAATACGCCACCCAGTTCCCCGCCGACACCGCACGCCTCGGCTACCTCGATCTGCCGCTACCCGGGCCGGCGATCGATGCGCCCACATACCGTTCAATGAGCTGGCATATCGCCTTCCACTCCCAGCGGCGGGTCCCCGAGGCAGTGGTCGGCGACGATGTCCGCGAGTACCTGGCGCTGTTCTATCCGCAGGTCTCCTTCGGCGGATCTGCCTTCGGTGGCACGTCGGACCGATCCCCGTTCACCGACGCCGAGATCGACGAGTACGCACGGACCTACCGCCGACCCGAAACGCTGGCAGGCGGCTTCGAGCTCTACCGCGCTCTCGACCAGGACGTCCGCGATGCCGTGGCAGCAGCACCGACACAGGTGCCCACGCTGGTGATGACCGCCCAGGGGCAGCTCGACCCGGTCCGGGCGACCGTGGCCCCACGGATGACCAATATCGTGCAGGCAGTGGACGTACCGAACGCAGGACACTGGCTCGTCGAGGAGAACCCGCAGTTCGTCACCTCAGAACTGCTGCGCTTCCTCGACGGATGAGTTCGAGAGCAGGGTGGCACTAATCGTCCGGGGAGGCGCGGCGGTTGCGTTTGGTGACGCCGCGCCGCTTCTTCGCGGAGATGCGACGTTCCTTCGCTCCGCGCGAGGGCTTGGTGGCGCGGCGAACAGGTGGCGGGGCGGCAGCGGCGTCACGCAGTAACGAGACCAGGCGTTCGCGGGCGGCGGCGCGGTTCTGCAGCTGTGCGCGTTGCTCCGATGCGGCGATCGTGAGTACCCCGTTGACCAGTCGGGTGGCCAGCCGGTCGAGCATCCGGGTGCGCAGCCACTCCGGCACCGAGGGCGAGTTCGCGAGGTCGAACGACAGCTCTACCCGGCTGTCGGTGGTGTTGACGTGCTGTCCTCCCGGACTGGACGACCGTGAGAACCGCTCGCGCAACTCGGACGCGGGTATCACCAGCACCCGAGTCACGGTCAGGTCCTCCGCCATGATCCGACGCCGCTCTTTCCGATCCGCGAGTCAACTCGGCCACGTCGGTCTAGTTACGACTGAATGCTGACCTTGTCATGAATGATAGCGATGACCTTGTCGACGTATAACAAGGCCGGCCAACCTCGATCCGGTGTCGTCGACCAGGTCGGCGGGCAGCCGCCTGTACACCTCCCCTGGGTATGCTGGTATTGCGTTACCGAGCGGACTCACACGCGACTACCGTGCGCGTTCAGCAGGCATGCGGACAGCGGCGAGTTGGGTGGCGCGGGCGACGAGATTGCCTTTGCTGTCCCAGGTTTCGGCTGTCTCGTGCATTCGACCTGCGGTGACGTCGGTGGCCTGCATGGTGACGTGGAGGGGGCCCGGGGCGGGGCGGCGGCGCAGATAGGCGGTGAAGCTGATGGTGGGCGCCCAGCCTGGCATGCCCAAGGTCAGGGAAGCCGGGGGTATCGGGTCCAAGGCGATCAGCAGGGAGAAGGAATCCCAGTCGGAGCCATCCGCCAGGCGTAGCCAGGCGGCGATACGACCATCCATGGACGGCTTGCCGACGACGAAGCCCAGGGTCGAGGGGTCGAGGCGATGCTCGACGACATCGAGCAGCGGCACGGGAAATGGGGCGCCCGGCGGGTTCGAGGGGGAATGGAAGCAGTCGTGTTCGGCCGGGATGGCCGGGGCTGTCGAGGTCGTCCACCACGGGTCGGAATCCTCGAGCAAGCCGAGTGTGATCAGGGCTTCGGTGCAGGATCGGCCGTTCTGCTCCAGCCGCGCACGCAGCTGCGTCGAGGCGCGGCCGGCGCGCAGGACTTCGACGGTCACCGTCGCCGCACCAGGCGACGGGGGCGCCAGGAACGTGGCGCTGATCGTGGTCAGGTGCGGGTGATCGGAACGAGCAGCGGCCGCGCGGGCCAGCACAGCCAGGAGGTAGCCGCCGTGCAGCTTGTCGCCCACGGCCCATTGCGGGTCGAGGTCTGCTGCGAAAGCGTCGCTACCGGGGATTACCGCCGTGGCGTCGGCGAAGGTCTGCATACCGTCAGGTTGACACCGTCAGGTTGACAATGTCAATGTGATGAGGTGACGGACAGAAGGGTGCGAGCCAATCCGGGACAGGGCGGGCGGCTGCGGGAAGAGATCCTGGCGGCCGCCGAGCAGTTGCTCGAAACCGCCGGTACCGAGGACGCGCTCACGGTGCGCGCCGTCGCCTCGGCCGCCGGAGTTTCCACTCCGTCGGTCTATCTACATTTCACCGACCGGGAAGCCCTGCTCGAAGCGGTCTGCATCCGGGTCTGGGGTCAACTGGAAGATTTGTTCCACCGCTGCCAGGTAGCGGACCCGTTCCATTCGCTGGGGCGGTTCGGTCGCGCCTACGTCAAGTTCGCACTCGAGCACCCTGTGCAGTACCGGGTCCTGCTGATGCGCACGTCCAGTTCCGAAAATCCTGCCGCGACAACCTGTTTCCGGTTGATGACCGACGCGATCACCACCTGCGTCGCCACCGGCCTGATGCACGGCGATCCAGGAACACTGGCGCTGCATCTCTGGTCGGCTGCGCACGGCTGCGTCTCACTGCTCATCACCCAACCGCACCTGCCATGGCCCGAAGACCTGGACGACTTCATCGACAACACGATCCGCATGGCAGGTTTCGGCGTCGCCCTCCAAGCGCGCCTGCCCGAGGTGCGAACCAGCCCCGAACTCGCTACCGCCCTGAATAGGCTGCACTCGCCCTGATCCCGGAGAGGTCGGCGGACCGGCGGCGATAGCCGACCTGCCGAGAACCATTCCGCCAGCCTCTCCGCCGACCGATCCCACGATGCCGCATACCGTGCGGTTGTCAGGGCTGGCTACGCCTGGATAACCTCGATCCCCACCATTGCGTTGAGCGAGTCGCAGCTGGCCCAAGACTGGTTCTGCCCGTACTGCGCAGGGCCGTACTTCCAGTAGACGAACGGGACGGGCCACGCCACGCAAGTGAGCTTCACTTGATGCCAGGTCGGCAGCTCGCAATTGGCCATCCCGCCGGTGTTGAAGATGTTGTACACGTGGCAGTTGGCCTGCCACACCGGAACGTCGGCCTGGGCTACACCGCCGACACCGACGAGCGTTGCGGCAGCACTGGCGGTAACAACAACGGCACTTGCAGCAAGCCTTTTCGCAGAAAGCATTGAGAACCTCCTGAATCGATGTTGTCTGGAAGATCGCTGGGTGATCGAAAATGTTACTCAGGCCACGCAGCCGCAACCCTGGAGATCGCCTACTTCGCGGACACCGTCGAGGACTCGAAACAGCTCCCGTAAGGAAGAACGCGTCGAGATCTGGAAAACCTGACAAGAGCTGTCAGCGGGCGGTGACATCCTGTCTTTCATGGCGACATGGCAGCAGTTTGCGAGCGAGGCACCCGAGTTGGCTGCCCACGTGAGATCACGGTTCGATGCGCACAAGACACATGTGCTGGCCACACTGCGCCGGGACGGCGCCCCGCGAGTGAGCGGATCGGAGGTGGAGTTCATCGGACCAGACCTGATGTTCGGTTCCATGCCCGACGCGATGAAGGCAGCCGACCTGCGGCGCGACGGGAGGTGTGCCATCCACGCCCATCCCGGCGACGGTGACGCCAAGGTTATGGGTGTCGCGGTCGAAATCACCGGACCGGCAAAGGTAGCCTTCGGATCGCCACCGGGTGTCCACGACTTCCGCCTCGACCTCACCGGCGCAGTTCTCACCTACGTCGACGCGGCCACAGAGTTGCTCGTAATTCAGCACTGGCAGCCCGGCAGCGGCGTAAGGGTCACCCGGAGAAACTGATCGGCCATCTATGCCTCCGGCCGATCTTCCCTCGGAGATAACGCCTTCATCGTTATGCGAACAGCGCATTACCACCGTCCGCGCGCCCGGAGTGGCGGCGGGCGATCGGCGAGATCGCAGGGCAGACTTGCGCGGTCCAGAGCTCCATCGCCCCCGACACCGAGGCAACGATGACACCGATTCCGGCCGGTATCTCGCTCGACGCACTGTCCGAACTCCCTCAATACCCAACCGGGACATCGTTCGGCCCCGACATCGACACTGCCCATGAGATTCTGCTGTCCGACGCCGGTGCGGACGCGAAGCGAGAGGCGTTCCTCGCATGGGTCGCACGACACCAGCCGTGCATCTTCGGCCGGATGGCCACCAAGTCCGGCACACCCGCCCACGGTTTGGCGATGAACCTGTGCTGGATCGATGAGCAGATGCTCACGGCCGGGCCTCACGCGGTCGCCGCAGCAATCGCCGGGGACCGACAGATCTGGAAGGAACGCTCTGCACGCGGTGAAAGCAGTGCCTTCCTCGTGATTTTCAACAGTCGCCGCCTCGCCCATGCCCGCCCCGGCCCCGAATTCGCCCGGCTATGCACCGATCTGGCCTCCCTGTATCTCTCCGAACTGGCACCAATCCACCCGGACGTGATCTACACCGAGGCCCTCCCGCTGCGTGGGCGCGACGGGGTGCTGCGGTTGTTCAAAGGCAGTGTGCAGCTATTCCACACCGGTGCCCATCTACGGCGACATCACGACCGCCGAATACCCGGCGGCGTAATGATTTCGGTGAACGGGCCTGGGCACTACGCTAATTCCCTTGTCACCCAAGGCTTGTGCGCAGACCTGACCGAATCCGCTCCCGTTGTCCGCCGACTGGCCGCCCGCTCGATCGGCGCCGGCGGCCTCGGTGACGACCGCGCACTCAGTACCACCTGGCACCGCGACCCCCGACCCGCCGAACGTGACACCGCACAGTGGTTCTCCGCGGCCTACCACCTCGACGTCCTGGTCGAATCCGACGTAGTCACAGACCCCCGCATACGCACCAGCCCCTGCCCAGCCCACCAGCAATGGTCCTGGCTACATCTGGACTACATCGACGCCCACGAGACCACTCCCACAGACCGCACCCACGGATGGTTCCACGGGACACCCATTCCCGAACGCGACCTACACCACAACCCCTGGCCCCCCGTCGTTCCCATCGACGCGCCAGACTTCAACTACTGACTTTGCCAACTGCCGCAAACTCGATCCCAGCCCTGAACATCCGCACATGCCGCCTATCGCGTGGTCGCGAACGGACGCATCCGACTATGAGAGCGCCCGTTCTTCATGGTGAGGTGACTGCATGACGAACGACGCACCCTCGCCGGTGGACCTCGCGAGAATGCCCAGGGCCGAGTTCGCCTTCCCCGGTCCGTTGCGGGACAAGCTGGTGGCAGCGATCCTCGACGGTTCCAAAACCTCCACGACGGGGCTCGTCGTCGAGTACGAGCATGAGGGAGCGGCTCTGCCGGAGGCCGGGAGTCATTCGGTGGTTATCGATTCGAACGACTTTCCGGTCGCGGTGATCGAGGTCGCTGACGTGCGTGTCGTCCCACTTGCGCAGGTGGAGCTCGCGCACGTGGTGGATGAGGGTGAGGGCCACGCTAGCGTCGCGGAGTGGCGGGCAGACCATGAGTTGTTTTGGCACAGTAGCCAGTTCCGCGCAGCGTTAGACGACCCAGTGTTCACTGTGGACGATGCGACACTAGTGGTACTTGAACGCTTCCACCTCATCACCGACGTTCACCCCGATGATTGAAGGCAGGTGAACAACGCCCGGTAATGCCGCATACCGCGGCCGTGAATGTCCGCATCTGCCGAATACAGTGTGCTTCTACCCTTGCTCCGCCGCACCGGGGACAAGCAGCCAGATGTTTGCCCGGCCAGGGGTGTCTGGGGTTCAGTCGTCGTTCAATGCAACTTCTCGGTGCTCGATCAGTGCTGCACTGCCGTGATATTGAACATCCAGCTGATCCCGAACTTGTCCACGAGCGAGCCCGCCTCGTCGCCCCACACCTGCTCTTCGAGTAGCAGCGTTACGGTGCCGCCGACCGAAAGCTTCTCGAAGTATCCGCGGAGTTCGTCGTCGCCGCCGACGAAGACCGCAACGTTGTTTCCCGGCTGGTAGGGCGGGTGCCCGGGCCGGTCGTACGGGAAGTCCCAACCCATCAGCGTGTAGCCCGCCGGTGTGTCGAGCCGGGCATGCATGACATTTTCAGCGTTGGGCGCTTCCGGTGAGCCGAAGTCCGCGACCGTTCCGAGCTCCAATTCGCCCCCGAAGACCTCCTGATAGAACTCCATTGCTTGCCGCGCGTTGCCGTTGAACACGATGCACGGGTTGACTCCAGAACTCACTCGACGCTCCTTTTGACGCGTGACCGATCGGGCCGTCCGCCGGTCGCCAAGTCAGCCTGTCAAGCAATCACGACACCTTCTGTCGTGATTGCTTGTAGAACTCGAGTACGGCTGCGCCAGCGTGGAATGCCCGCTTTTGCGGCGGAGCGCGCGTTGGACAGCCGCCCAGAGCTGTTGGCCGCCAGAGTCTCTGGAACGTCCGCTTCTGCCGAATACAGGGTGCTCGTCAGCTACCTGAAGCTGCGCGTCCAAGGTCGGCCGACCCGACCCTGCGGCTGCCGCCTACATCAGGTGAGCCGGGTGTCGGCGAAGACCACCATCGCGTCGCGGTAGTACGTCGCAAGCCCCGCAGCGATACGGTCGAAATTCTCGGCGTAGGCCGGCTCTTCATATGTACGAGCCAGTGCCTTGAACTCACGAGCGTCCGGGTACCAGCTCGTGCGCACGAGCTGGTACGCCGTCTCGATCTCCGCCTGTACGGACGGGTCACTTACCGCGGTCTCGGATGCCATGAATTCGGCCATCCGAATCATCGCTGCGGTCGTTTCTCGCTGCATTCGCTCGATGTCCTCGACGCTGAGCGAGTCGATGAACTGTTGCGATCGCTGCCGGGCCTGGTCCTGATCCGGCCAATCGACGCCTTTTACCGCCTCGTACAAGTTCGGATCGAAACCTTCGAAAAGGTTTTCCGGCCTATTGATTTCGGTCACAGCTCCTGTGCCCTTCTGGCTCTCGAGTTCCTCGATGGTGCGGGCAAGCGTGTGTGCCACCCGAGTGAGACGATCACGCTTGTCGGTCACGCTCGCGTGGTGCTCGCGCAGCGCCTGCACGTGGTCGGTCTGGCCGTCGAGAATCGCCGCGATGGCATCGAGCGGCATATCGAACTCCCGCAACACGAGAATCTGCTGCAACCGCAGCAGTTGCTCCTGCTCGTAGACGCGGTAGCCGTTGCTGCGAATACCGGCGGGCGATAGCAGCCCGATCTCGTCGTAGTACCGCAGCGTGCGCGGCGTCACGCCCGACATGCGGGCAATCTCGGCAACAGACCAGAACACACCCATCCTCCTGCTCGAACTCCGCCGGCCGATCCGGCACCTCGACGCTAAACATGCACGCAACGTAAACCTCAAGACCCGCGCGCCCGAGACCTCCACGCCAGTGCCGTGGGGACGACTGCTGCCATCGGTACCGCGCAGAGTACGTTGCGGGACCTGTCCGCCCTGGCCGCCGCAGAGGCCATCAGATGGCGCGAAAACACCGCCACTTACCGCTGCTAGTCACAGCGCCTGGCGTTCTCACCAGTACGGCTGTTCGAAAACTGTTCGTCTCGTGTGCATCCGCCGCAGCCAGCCAGTCATCTCGGCGTTGGCCAGCCGAGTGCTCACCCAGCCCGCTGGTGGTCTCGTCACCTCACCGCCGCCGAGCCTTATCAGGGTTGATGGAGAGTCGAATATCCTTGTACACCACGGTGTTCGGCGCATCGTCGTGGTTGTCCGGGTCGCCGGAGTCCGCAGGATCCGGCAGTTCCGCGATCTCCTCGATGACGATCTGTGCGCGCGCCGCGCCGGGATCGAACATCTCCTGAAACGGCCCGACGAACGACCCCCCGAGACCGCGGTGCTTCGCCCGAACAGCCGCCCATCCGAACAGTGCCAACGGGCCGATCGTTGCGATCAGCAGTAACAAGTCCCCGCCCATGTCCACGAGCGTACCGATGAGGGGCCGACTTTCCGTTGATCACCGAACCTGACTAACCAGCTTCAGATGCACTCAGCGAGCCTAGGCGTGTCTGCATATACCGCCTACCGCGGCCACCTGAGCTGCTGCGCAACGTCTGACGGTCGGGCTGGATAGTGTTGTGCCCCATGGGGTCTGAACTAGTCGAAGACGTTTCCGAGCTGCCGCGGAAGCGGATGGGAGCGGGTGCCTTGTTTGTCGATGAGTGTGACCGCGTATTGCTGGTCGAGCCGACGTACAAGGACTACTGGGAATTACCGGGAGGCGTCGTCGAAGCCAACGAGTCGCCCCTTGCCGCGGTTGTTCGGGAGATCGATGAGGAGCTCGGCCTGACGGTGTCGATGGGCCGGTTACTGGTGGTGGATTGGGTTCCGCCAGGTCTATATCCCAACGACGGGGTGATGTTCCTCTATGACGGCGGGCAGCTCAGAGCCGATCAGACTGCGGCCATAGCCTTGCAAGCGCAAGAGCTTGTCAGTTGGGCCTGGTGTGATGAGTCGGAGGTCTCGGAGCGGCTGCCGGCGGTGCTGGCTCGCCGCGTGGCCGCCGCGCGCTCACTCCGCCGGGATGGTGGCGTCGCCTATCTCGAGGATGGCTTTGTCATTGCGTGATCAAGCGTGGCTTTGGTCGTGAAGTCTGGTGTCGGTTGGTCGCGCAGTCTGGGCATCAGTCGGGCGGCTTGCAGCTGGATTCTGGTCACGAATCGACCACCGCCCGGCCAGCGAGTCGGCCGAGCGGTGTTGTTGGTGGCCCCGCCGTGCCATTCGAGCGCGAGCTAGGAGTGGGCGTCGATGCGGAATACTGCAATCCGATCGGCGGCCTCAGCAATAGCCTGCGGGGTCGGATCCTCGACCAAGCCGGTCGTGACGAACAGCTTGCCGACCCGTGCATGGCTGTTCTCGATGTGGTCGCGCAGTATCGGTCGACGTTCCTCGACGGATAGTTCTACCAACTTCACGACCGAGGATCGACGGCCCCGCGAGAGGGTGACCGTCTGCGCTGCGCGAACGTTGGCGACCCAGGCTGCTTTCGGGTATGCCTGGAAGATGTAGCGTTGCCCTGCAATGGGAATCACCCCGATCGCCGCGATCCGTGGCTGGCCGGTTCGGCGCCCGGTCGTGGTAATCAGGTAGTGGGGCCCTAGGGCGATTCCCATCTTCTGCAGTCTGATGATCACCTTGTTGAACTTCTCGACCTTGCGGCGAAATTGCTCCGCGGTTTGAGCCATGATTATCTTCCTCCCCGCCAGACCTTCTCGTCTGGACTGCTCACCTCGGCTGATCGGTAGGCCGAACGCGAATAACGTCGCCGGCACCATCCGGTGATGGCTCTCCATCCGCCGAGGATGGTGTCGCTCCACGGACCTCGACTGTTACTCACTCGCAGCTGAATAGCTTGTGACTGTTCGCATTCCAGCATCGGGAGTTCAGTCGGCGGAAACCACCGGCGGTGCGGAGGGTCAGCTTTTGCCGGCTCGGGAGTGGGCGAGTCGGAGTGGCGCGTTGCGACGGCTTAGATTGCACCCTCACCAGCACGGCGGCGCATGGTGCGCGCGATTTGGTTGGCCGGCCGACATCGGAAAACGCGGGAGTAGCCGAATAGGATGTGTCCCCCGAGACTACTGGAGAACTTCCATCACCGATTTACGTCACTAGGCGAACCGGGTAGTGAGCTCGGTCGCGATCTCGTAGTGGCGCACGAGGAACGAGCGTTCGTCGAGCTTCTTGCGCCGCAGCCAGCCGGTCACCTCGGCGTTGCACTTGCTGGCGTTGCACGACCCGCACGCGGGCACGACATTGCCGAGCGTGTAGCGGCCGCCGCGCGAGATTGCCTGCACACAGTCCTTCTGCAGCGAGGTGACAGGGGAACCACAGTAAGCACACCCGCCCCAGGACACCTTGAGCGCGTCCCATTGCGCGTCGGTGAGGTCGTGGGTGACCTGCGCCATCCGCTTCTTACGCTTACGCGCGGCGCGAACCTGTTTGCTACCACCAGTCGGCACGGGGGGTGACACTACGCGTCACGGTGCCGGCCGAGCAGCAGGACTGGCGTGAATGGTTCGACGAGACCAGGCGCAGACCGTGGAACGGCATTGCTGACCGCGCGAAGCGACCCGGTCGCCCATTCGAGGTGACCGGGTCGCTCGCAATATTCAGTTCAGGATGCTGCGGGCTACCCGCTGAGGCTGGACGAGCCGGCGCTCAGCAGTTGCAGGATGTTCTGCAAGAAGTCGCACCCGCCCGGCGCGCCGATGGGGAACTCGACGCACCCTGCGACGGGGGCGACCTGTTCGGTGGCGGCTTGGGCGGTAGCCATCGGGGCCAGCATCAGTGCACCGGCCAGTGTGGCCGCAGCGAGTGATCGTTTCATCGAAATTCCTTACTGCTCTGCGTTTTCGAACTGTCCAACTGCCCGAGCGGCGAAGATCACGCTATTGGGGCATCAGCTCAGCCACTAGACCCCGGTTCCGTGGCCCACGGATCCGGGGGCACTGCCCGGCAGTTCGTACCCCCTGGCGGCTCAGAACATCCGATAGTGCTGGTGACCCTCGACTGACGTGAAAGTGGTCTCGACAACGGCCGCAGTTTTCACCACGACCGAATACCCGCCAATCGCAACTGATTACGGTCGCCTCGCCACCCCAGCTCCGGCGGCTCACACCCGGTCCTGCGTCGACGACGAGTATGCGAGGGTAGTGGCATGACGGTAGAACGGTTCGAGGTCCAGCGGCATGTCACCGCGTCACCTTCGGAAATCTTCACGCTGCTGTGCTCCCCCGAAGGGCACGTAGCCATCGACAGTTCGGGCATGCTGCAATCGGCGGAAGGGAAACCCGTCACGGGCGTCGGGGATGAGTTCATCGTGCACATGGACCGCGAGTCGCTCAACGACCTGCCGATGGGCAAATACGACGTGACGGTGATCATCACCGAATTCGAGCAGGACACCCAGCTCGAATGGACGATCGCGGGCACGATCAAGCCGCCGATCGAGCACCGGTACGGCTATCGCCTGGAGGCCGACGAGACCGGCACACTGGTTACCTCGTACTACGACTGGAGCAAGATCGCGCCCCGCTATCGCGAGGTGGCCATCTTCCCGATCATTCCCGAGTCGGCACTGCGCGCCACCCTCGGCATTCTCGCCCGCACCGTCCAGAGCAGCCTATAGTTCTGTCTCACCCGCCCGGGTCGCGTCTCGACGCTGCGTCGCTGTCCAGTCGCGGATCGCGGCGACGAACTCCTCGGGCGCGTCGGATTCCACGTAGGTGCCTGCGCCTTCGACGATCACGGTCTTGTGGTCGGTGAACGTCGCTTCCAGGCGCTCGCGCTCCTGGGGGCGGAAGGCGATGTCGGCGTCACCCCACACGATCAGTGTCGGCAGGTGCGCGATGTCGGCAAGCCCGGCTTCGACCGCGGCGAAGAAGTCCCGACTGGCGAGGACCCGGCCGGGGAGCACGGCGGAAGCCTGGCGCCGCTCCGGGGTGTTCAGCGCCTGGCTGTAGTGGGCCATTTCGGCAGTGGTCGGCTTCCGCCTTCGGTGGCAGGTGGGGATGAAGGCTTTGACCAGGAGGTTGAACCGCCGGACCAGGAAGCGGAACGGGAGTCCGCCGATGACGCGACCGAACCACTCGAAATGGAATATCCCGTTGACCGGCCAGGCCCAGGTGTTGGCGAGCACCAGCCGATCGAAGACGGCCGAGCGCCGCTGCACGACCGCCAAGCCGACCATTCCGCCCCAGTCCTGCCCGACCAACGTGACCCGATCGAGGCCGAGCACGTCGACGAACCCGGCGACCACGTCCGCGTGTTCCTCGGGCAGGTAGCGGTAGCCGGGCTTCGCCGTCGACACTCCGAAGCCTGGGTAGTCGAGGGCTATGCACCGGAAGTCATCGCGCAGTGCGCGGATCACGTCGCGCCAGAGGAATGACCAGGTCGGATTGCCGTGCAGGAGCAGGAGTGTGAGACCTGACCCCTCGTCGACGTAGTGCACGGTGTGCCCGTCGATGTCGATGAACCGGCTCTCGAACGGGAACAGATCGTCGTCGACCCAACCGGGCCGCACGCTCTTGGTGATATCGGCCATGGCGGCCCCCTCCGGGCTCGGCATCAACGGTATGCTTGAGCATGTCACGTGCACTTGAGAATTTCAAGCGATTGTAGGGAATAATGCGTAGCTACGGCCAGTACTGCGGGCTCGCCCGGTCCCTCGAAGTCGTCGGCGACCGGTGGAACCTGCTGATCGTCCGCCAGCTCCTGATCGCCCCCGCCCGCTACCGCGACCTGATCGACGGCCTTCCCGGCATCGCGACCAACTTGCTCGCCGATCGGCTCCGTGACCTCGAGGCCGCCGGCGTGGTCGAGCGGCGGCTGGCCGGCGAGGGAAGCATCGTCGAGTACGCCCTCACGCCGTGGGGCGCCGAGCTGCGCCAGCCGATCGAAAGCCTGATCCGCTGGTCCACCCCGTTGATGGTCCACGGCCCCGCCGACGGTGATTCCTTCCGCCCCGGCTGGCTCGCCCTCGCCGTCCCCGCCCTGCTCGACACCCGGGTCGAGGTCCGCCCGTCGGCGACGGTCGGGCTCGAGATCGGCGGTCCCCTGCTCCAGCTCCGCGCGACGCACTCCGGCTTCGAAGTCGGCCAACACGATGACCGCGACCTCGACGCGACCGTCCGCGCCGACCCTGCTTACATTCTCGGCTTGGCCGCAGGCGCCCTCACCCTCAGCGACGCCCTCGCCCTCGGACTGGTGGAGATCGACGGCGACGAGTCCGTCGTCCGCACCGTCTTCGCCGCCTGACAGTGGCCGATCCGGCAGGCGCACGGCGGCAGCATCTCCTGGACGTACCGCGCCGTCCGACGCCTGCGAACGGCCGCATACACCGGTAAGTGGCTGTACTACGCACCATCCGGGCGTCGGGCTACGAAGACATATTCGCGACTGTCCTCGCTGAACGGTTCGCCCGCGAACCCGCCATGGAGTGCCTCGAGTTCCAGCCCCGCCACGTCGAGGAGTCCGAGCCACTCGTTCTTCGTCGCCCACCACAGGGAGCTCACCGCGCCATCGTCGCGGACGAGGTCAATTCGGTTGTCGCCCACCGCATACCGGATTGTGTGCGGGATCGGTCCGAGCTGGCGGGTGCCGTCCAGGCGGGCCGCGGTGTGGTGATCGAAGGCGAACGCGTTCCACGCGAATCGTCCGCCGGGCCGCAGGGAGGCGGCTACCCGTTCGAAGACGCGGCGGCGGTCGGCCCAGGTGTTCAGGTGCAGTAGCGCGCGGAATGGACAGTAGATCAATGCGGCCGGCTGATCGAGACGCAGATCGCGCATGTCGGCCTCGCGCAATTCGAGCCGCACACCGGCCTCATCGGCCCGGATCATGGCCTGCTCGAGCATTCGAGGAGACGTGTCGATGCCGATCACGGGCTGCCCGGTGGCTCGGGCAACCGGGATGGCCACCCGGCCGTTGCCGATCGCGAGTTCGACCAACGGCCCGTCGGCGCGACCGGCAAGCTCGACATAGAAGGCGATATCCGCCGTCATATCGGCCGACCATTCGTCATAGTGATCCGCGAATGCCTCGTTCCAGCTCATACGCGCAAGCCTGCCCGTCTACTAGAGAAAACCCCATCGATTCCGGCGACCAACCGTTCGAGCAAGGTCAGGGCTCGGGTGCGATGCGGAGCAGTTGCTTGCCGAGGTTGCGCCCTTCGAAGAGGCCGCGCAACGTGGCCGGCGCTAGTTCGAAACCCTCGGCGACATCTTCGGCGTACACGATGTGGCCTTGGGTCATCCATTCGTGCAACCGGGCGAATGCCTCGGGGAATCGGTCGAGGTAGTCCAGAAAGATGAATCCCTCCATCCGTGCCCGTTTGAGCCCGAGTTGCAGGTAGTTGCGTGGTCCAGGAGGCGGTTCACCCGCTTCGTATCCGGAAGAGATGCCGCCGCAGACCACGATTCGGGCTCGCTCGGCGATATTCGCCAGTCCGGCATCCAGGATGGCGCCGCCGACGTTGTCGAAGAACACATCAATACCATCGGGAGCCAATTCGCGAAACCTCGCTTCGACGTCATCGGCCTTGTAGTCGATGCACTCGTCGAACCGGGCGACCTCGGTGACCCAGGCGCACTTGGCGCTACCGCCCGCGATCCCGATCACCCTGCATCCCAGGGCTTTCGCGATCTGGCCTGCGATGGAACCGGTCGCGCCGGCGGCTCCGCACACCAGCACGGTATCCCCGGCCGAGGGCCTACCGATATCGATCATGCCGAAGTAGGCGGTCAGGCCGGTCGCCCCGAAGATGCCGAGCATCATCTTGGGGTCGATACCCGGGGGAACGATATTGAGTCCCAGCAGCCCCTGGCCCGATGCGATCGCGTAGTCCTGCCATCCGACCATCCCACAAACCCACTCCCCCACTGCATACTCGGCGTTGCGGGATGCCACTACCTGACCGACACCACCTGCCCGCATCACCGCACCGAGTGGCACCGGATCCAGGTAGTTCGGGCCGTCATTGAGCCAGCCTCGCTGAGTCGGATCGAAAGCCAGCCAGACCACCCTGACGAGTGCCTCATCCGGCCCAGCGGTCGGGACCGGGCCGATCCTGAGCTCGAAGCTACTGTCGTCAACCATGCCCGCAGGTCGTTGGACAAGAATCCACTGGCGATTCATCCCATCGACGCTAACCTACCGATCCGATCACTGTCATCCGAGTTTCCTGGTTCCGCACCGGAGACTCAGCCTGCGATCACGGGCTCTCTCCCACGCGATATGGCCTATTGCGGAACGTCTCGACGACTCCGATCGAACGGCAAGATTTCGTCGTAAGAGACACGGGTTCAACGATGTTCATCGCATGGCAAGATCGGCGAATGTGGAAGGACCTGATCCGAGAACTCTATGCGGATGCGGAATTCGCACCTGAAGCTTCCGGCACGGAGGTAGACCAAGTCGAGAGCCATTTGGGCCAGGCCGTTCCGAACGAGTTGCGAGATCTGCTGCGGCACACTAACGGTGTGCTCGCCGAGTGGGGGTCCGGTCTCGTGTGGTCGGTCGAGGAGATCATCGATCAGAACACCCAGTTCCGCCATGATGCCGAATTCGCGGAGCTGTACATGTCCTTCGACCAGTTGATGTTTTTCGGTGACAACGGCGGTGGTGACCAGTTCGCCTACGTCCGACTGCCATCGGGACATAACACCGGCGTGTATGTCTGGGATCACGAAACCGATGACCGCAAGTGGGTTGCCGGTTCGTTGACCGACTACTTGCAACGGCGAGCAGGCGCCGAGGGTGACAGCTGGTACAGGTGACCGCGCCACTGCCCCTCGAGATCATGTCAAATACTCCTCGGTGAATTCGATTTCAGGTGTGCCCGCACCGTGGGGGCTGAGCTCAGAACAGGATGAGCGCGGCGCACAATCCGGCAATGGCGGTGAACTGCAGGGTGACCCGGTACTTCAGAATGCTGTCCCACTTGTCTTGCAGCGCACGGGCATCGGCCGGGATGATGCCGCTCATGGCAGCGGCGGTCTGCCGGGTATTGATCGGTTTGGCGATGCGGACGTAGAAGGCGAGCCAGGTGAGCAGCGCCGCCACCGTGATCCCCGCTGCGACAGCGGCGCCGATCCGGCCGGCCGCCAGCGCGATCACCAGTGTGAGCACCGCGGTGACCACACCGCCCACCCCGAAGACCGGCATGCGCTTGTCGCCGTAGTAGTGACCCCAGCCCGCACTCACGGTCACCGTCGCGTCATCGAGCTTGCGGTACACGGACCGCATGATCACGGCCCCGCAGACATCGGTGCCATAGACGATGGCGTTGGCGAGAACGGCGACGGCGGCGATGAGCTGGCCGGTGACAATGAGCATTTTCGGCTTCCTTTCCAACTTTCTAGCATCGCTAGATACTGGAGCAACGGTAACACCCGTCCGCCAGCCTGTCTAGCGCTGCTAGATTTCAGATCGCGGCCGCACGATCCACTCGGATCAGCAAGCTGCACATGCCGTTCCGGCCGAAGCGCGACGCGAGCGCGCAAAAATCTGCTTGCGGCAAGACTCAGGAGTGCCGCACAATGGGCGGCCGAGGCCAGGACCTGCGGAAATCCGGAATCTGCGAGATGCGTGCACGCGCGGCGCCTGCGGACGGGGATGCGCGGCTACTGGGTGGGCGAGATTGGGCGAATGGGTGGTTCATGTTCGATGTGATCATTGCCGGGCGTGGGCCGACCGGCGCGATGCTGGCCGCCGAACTGCGGCTGCACGATGTGCGGGTGCTTGTTCTGGAGAAGGAACCCGAGCCTGTGGCGTCGTTCGTCCGCATAGTCAGCCTGCATATTCGCAGCCTCGAGCTGATGGCGATGCGCGGACTGCTGGATCGTATTCTCGAACGCGGACGACAGCGTCCCGTCGGCGGTGTCTTCGCCGCGATCGCCAAACCTACGCCCGAGGGCTTGGATTCGGCGTACGCCTATCAGCTGGGCATCCCGCAGCCGATCATCAATCATCTCCTCGAAGAACATGCGATCGAACTGGGTGCGCAGGTCCGGAGCGGTTGTGCGGTAGCCGGTTTCGAGCAGGACGACGAGGGGGTGACCGTCGAGCTGGCGGACGGCGAGCGGCTGCGGTCGCGGTATCTCGTCGGTTGTGACGGCGCGCGCAGTACGGTGCGCAAGCTGCTCGGCGTCGGCTTCCCCGGCGAGCCCTCACGGACCGAGACGCTGATGGGCGAGATGGAAGTGGGTGTGTCGCAGGAGGAGGTCACTGCCATCGTGACCGAAATCGGCGATAAGCGATTCAGCCTCAGGCCCTTCGGCGCAGGGGTCTATAGCGTTGTGATCCCCGCCGCGGGAGTCAGCGATGATCGCTCGGAACCACCCACTCTCGAGGATTTCGAACAACAGTTGCGCGCCATCGCCGGAACCGATTTCGGCGTGCACTCCCCCCGCTGGCTGTCCCGCTTCGGCGATGCCACCCGGCTGGCGGAGCGATATCGGGTCGATCGGGTGCTACTGGCCGGCGATGCGGCGCACATCCACCCGCCCGCCGGCGGTCAGGGAATGAATCTCGGCGTTCAGGACGCAGTCAACCTCGGCTGGAAACTGGCCGCACAGATCCATGGCTGGGCACCGGAAACATTACTGGACACCTACCAGACCGAACGTCATCCGGTGGCCGCGGATGTCCTGGACAACACCCGCGCCCAGGTGGAACTGACCTCCACCGAACCGGGCCCGCAGGCCGCGCGCAGACTGCTCACCGAACTGATGGACTTCGACGAGGTGGCCCGCTACCTGATCGAGAAGATCACCGCGATCGACATCCGCTACGACTTCGGCGCGGGCCCCGACCTACTCGGCCGCCGTCTGCCCGACCTCGACCTGAAACAGGGCCGCCTCTACGACCGGCTACATCAGGGCCGCGGCCTGGTACTCGACCGCACCGAACACCTGACCGTCGAAGGCTGGTCCGACCGAGTCGACCTCATCACCGATCCCACTGTGGCACTGGATATTCCAGCGCTCCTGCTTCGCCCCGACGGCCACGTCGCCTGGATCGGCGAGCACCAACAAGACCTGAACACCCACCTCTCCCACTGGTTCGGCAAGCCCACCACCTGATTTCACCCGAGCATCCGACACGAACGCTGACCGCGCTCAGCGCGATTCCGAACACTGGCTTCGCACGATCAACCATGTCCGCCGCCGTACCCTCACCGTTCACCACCACGAACCCCAAGGCACCCTCGGCCGCCCGCTGTTGATACCGAACTGTCCCCGCGGCGAGGTTCATGTGCCCGGTGACGCTGATTCGGTTGAAGCGGATCCGCGGCTCGGAGTAGGCAAGGATTCGGCCAGACTCTCGACGTATTCCGCACCCCACTGGTTCAACTCGGTGACGAAGCCGCGCAATGCTTTCCCGGTCGAGGTGAGCGAATACTCCACGCGTGGTGGGACTTCGGGGAAGGCGTGTCTGCTGACGATGCCGTCTTGTTCCAGCTCGCGCAACTGGCGGGTGAGTACGCGGGGAGTCACCTCGCCGACCTTGCGGCGCAATTCGCCGTAGCGCAGGGGCTCGTCGAGGAGGTATTTGACGATTGTCATCTTCCAGGCGCCGCCGAGCACGGCGATGCTCACTTCGACGGGGCAGCTTCGCATCGCTCGCACGATCGGTGCACGGACTTCGTCCTCGGTAGCCATACGCTCGATGGTATCCGCTTCGTCCATATGGACAAGATTGTGCATACTGTTGATCCTGACCGGTGGTTGATAGAAACGAGGATAAGGACGTCGAGCAACGCGAAGGATTCCGGTGAGTATTTCCGAAGTCGATATCGAGCAGCGCGTGATCCGGCGGGTGCCCCGTTTTCATCCGGCGTGGACGATCGTGGCCGTGGCCGCCCTCGCGCTCATCGCGGCGGGAAGCTTCGCCACGATCGCGGGCCTGATCACCGAACCGCTGGTCGAGACGAAGGGGTGGAGTCGCACCGGCATCGGTGCCGCGGTGGCGGTGAACATGGTGCTCTACGGGGTGGTCGGGCCGTTCGCGGCGGCCATGATGGACCGCTACGGCATCCGCCGTGTCACCTCGTACGCGCTGATCGCGCTGATCGCGAGTTCGGTTCTCACCGCGCTCGTCACCCCGTCGGTGTTCTGGTTCGTGCTGTGGTTCGGCCTCGCCATCGGTGTCGGGACCGGGTCGATCACCACGGTGTTCGCCGCGACCGTGGCGAACCGGTGGTTCTACCGCAAGATCGGTCTCGCCACCGGATTACTCACCGCGGCAAGCGTATTCGGACAGTTCGCGATGCTGCCCCTGCTGTCGGTGCTGCTCGAACGGGCCGACTGGCGCGCACCCGTGCTCGCGTGCGGCGCCCTGGCCACGGTGGCGCTGCTCGGCGTTCTGCTTTTCCTGCGCGAAAGCCCCGCCGCGGTCGGCACCATCCGCTACGGCGCGGATCCGGACGCCGAACCGGTCGACACCGATCGCCGGATCAATCCGTTCGCCCGCACGATCACCGCTCTGCTGCGCGCCTTGCGCGACACCCGATTCTGGGTCCTGGCCACGATGTTCGCGCTGTGCGGGGCGACCACGAACGGCCTGATGTGGAGCCACTTCACACCCGCCGCGCACGATCACGGGATGGCCGCCACCGCCGCGTCGGGCCTGCTGGCCATCATCGGCGTCACCAACATTCTCGGCACCGTCTCCGCGGGTTGGCTCACCGACCGGATCGAACCACGGCTGCTCCTTGCCGTGTTCTTCCTCGGCCGGGGCCTCTCGCTCGCCGTCCTTCCGGTCTTGTTCACCAGCGGATGGTCCCCCGACCTCGTCGTCTTCGCCGTGGTGTTCGGCATCCTCGACGTCGCAACAGTGCCACCGACACTGACCCTGTGCCGCCACTACTTCGGCACCGACAGCGCGCTCACCTTCGGCTGGATCAGCGTCTTCCACCAACTCGGCGCGGGCGCGATGGCTCTCACCGGCGGCCTGATCCGCGACATCAACGGCTCCTACACTCCCCTCTGGATCACCGCCGCCCTCGCTTGCCTCACCGCCGCCGCGCTCGGCACCACCGGCTCCCGAATCAGATGAGCGCCTTCTGTTTCCGGATTCGGCGACGCACATCGCGGATCATCGCATTGGTGCCCGCGAACCTGATGAACTTCGGGATGAAGCGGTTGACGAAGCCGACGAACAGGAACAGGTGCTCGAAGCGGCGCTGGTCGGAATCGGTCCATTCGATCGCCATCTGGTCGCGGAAATGCGGCGGGAGAAAGCCGGCGGTCAGGAACTGCAGGAGGCTGCCGAACGTCACGCGCACCGACCAGTGGATCATCCGCAAGTGGAGCAGATCGTCGATGTAGGCGCGGAATTCGTCATCGCACACGACGTGTTCGCAGGCCCCGAGCCAGTACTCGTCGAATTCCGCGCGCGTCTTCGGCCACATGTCGGGGTGGACCTGGAGGGTGGTGCCGAAAGTGTCCGCGCCCTGGAAGAACGCCTCGAGCTCGTCGGGGGTCATCTTGCCGTGCAGCAGCTGATGGGTGTCCTCGAAACCGATGTAGATCGCCGCCGCCACATACATCTGCAGGTTCCGGTCGAAGGCGTTGTACTTCACTTTCGAGTCCGGCCCTGACCTGACCTGGCGGTGCGCGACGTTCACCGCCTCCCGCATCGCCAATTTGTCCTCGTCGGTGCCGAGCACGGCGACCGCGAGGTAGGCGGAGGTGGTGCGCAGCCGCTTCCACGGATGCACCATCAGCGCACCGGATTCCACCTTGCTCTCCATCACCCCGGCCGCGACACCCTGGTGCGCGAATTGCATCGCGACGTTCGCGGCCGCACCGGCGAACATCCAGAAGTCCAAGGCGTCGGCGAGTTGGGCGGGGCGTTTGCGGGGGGATCGGTAGGTGTCGGGAATGTGGAGGCGCACGCGGTCGAGGGTCAGCGCGTGATCGGGCGCCACGGAGTCCATGGTCATCGTGCTCACATCCGTTCGATGATTGTCGCGTTCGCCAATCCGCCTGCCTCGCACATCGTTTGCAGCCCGTAGCGACCACCGGTTTGTTCGAGGTGGTTGACCATCGTGGCGAGCAGTCGAGTGCCGGAAGCACCGAGCGGGTGACCCAGTGCGATCGCGCCGCCGCGCGGATTGACCCGGGCCGGGTCGGCGTGGAGTTCGTGTTGCCAGACGAGGGGAACGGGGGCGAAAGCCTCGTTCACCTCGAAGGTGTCGATGTCGTCGACCGTGAGCGAGACCCGCTCGAGCGCCTTGCGGGTCGCCGGGATGACAGCGGTGAGCATGAGCGTGGGATCGTCGCCGACGACGGCGAAGGAGTGGAAGCGGGCGCGGGGGGTGAGCCCCAGCTTCGCCGCCATGGCTTCGCTCATGATGAGTGCCGCCGACGCGCCGTCGGTCAGCGGTGAGGAATTGCCCGCGGTGACCGACCAGTCGATCTCCGGAAACCTGTCCAGCACAGCGGGATCGGTGAAGGCCGGACGCAGGCCGGCCAATCCGTCGACGGTGGTAGCGGCGCGGATCGTCTCGTCGGCGGTGAGTTCACCGGACGCCATCAACTCGGCGTCGAACCCGCCCACGGCCGCGGTGGCCGCCGCGAGCCGGTGCGATCGCGCGGCGAACTCGTCCAGCGCCGTGCGATCCAATTTCCATCGGGCAGCGAGGATTTCCGCGGCGATCCCCTGCCCGATCAGCCCGGCCGGATAGCGGGCGGCGAGCGGACCGCGCAGCGAGTCCTTGCCCTGGGTGTTGGAGAACATCGGCGCACGGCTCATCGACTCGACCCCACAGGCGATCGCCACGTCATAGGCGCCCGCGAGCACGCCCTGGGCGGCGAAATGCACGGCCTGCTGGCTCGACCCGCACTGCCGGTCAACCGTGGTGGCCGGGACCGATTCCGGGAATCCGGCAGCCAGTACAGCGGTCCTGCTGATGTTGTTGGCCTGTTCCCCGCTCTGGGTGACGCAGCCGCCGATCACGTCGTCGACGAGGACCGGATCGATCCCGGTGCGCACGACCAGTTCCGCCAGCACGCCTGCCAGCAGCGTGGCCGGGTGCACGGATGACAGCCCACCGCCGGGCTTGCCCCGGCCCGACGGCGTACGAACCACATCAACGATGACCGCGGACATCACGAACCTCCTGCACAGTCGCCGACCGTCGGCGCCCCTTCCGAGACTATGTTAATCACCATTCTTGACTCATCGGGGAGAATTGGTAGTAACTTATCACTGGCATGCAGGGTGGCTATCCGCTGATCACAGTCGCCTCATCGCTCATCTTTGAAGAATTGTCGGAAACATCATCAGATCAGACAAGAATTGTCGGCAACATCATCGGACCGTCAACGACATCGGCCACCAGCCATCGTCACCGACCGGTTCGTGAAGGAAGGAACACCGGTATCGCCATGTTGCGACGGCTGGACAGGTTTCTCAGTTACGAGATGAAGGTGTCGGAATACCTCGGCACGCTCATCATCATCGGCATCCCCTACGGTCTCGTCGGGGTCGTCTGGACACTCACCCATACCGGTCACCTCCGCGACCTTCACGGCGTCGACCTGGTCATATCGTTCCTCGGGTCCATCGTGTGCTGGCCGGTGCTCACCTTCGCGAACGTGACGATGACCTGATGATGGCGCTGGTCTGGTTCATCGACATCGTGGTGATCGTCGTCAAGATCCTGGGCGGGCGGACACAGGTCAATCCCGTTCTCCGCGTGGGCATGTGGATCGCGCTGCTCTGCGTGCTCGTCCTCGGCGTGGCCGCGGTCGGCGCACTCCTGGTCCTACTCGAACATTGGCTGAGCGTATGACGCGACCCGCTACCGAACCGTCGGAACTCGACAAGATTGTCGACAGTGCCACCGGGCTCTGGCGACGGCACCCGCAGCAGTCGATCGAGACACTGGGCAGGCAGGTTCTGCTCGCCAGGGCCACGATCGCGCAGCTGTTCCTCTCCATCGCGCAACGGCGATTCCCGTTCCAGGAGTTCATCAAGCAGTGCGCGTTCATGGCGAACGTCTCGGCCCTGCCGACCGTCTTCGTCGCGATCCCGGTCGCGGTAGTGGTCTCGATCCAGGTCGGCGCCCTGGTGAATCAGGTCGGTGCCACCACCTTCATCGGCGCGGTGGCCGGGCTCGGCATCATCCGCCAGGGTGCGCCACTGGTCACCTCGCTGATGATCGCGGGCGCGGTGGGTTCGGCCATCTGCGCCGACCTGGGTTCGCGCACCATCCGGGAGGAGATCGACGCGATGCGGGTGATGGGGGTGGATCCGGTGCGCAGGCTCGTCGCGCCGCGACTGGCCGCCGCCGTGCTGGTCAGCATGCTGCTGTGTGGGTTCATCGTGTTCGTCGGCTTCGCGACCGCGTACTTGTTCAACGTCTACGCCCAGCACGGCACACCGGGGTCGTTCATCGGCTCGTTCGCCTCGTTCGCGGTAGCCAACGACCTGATCGTCGCGCTGGTCAAGGCGGCCATCTTCGGCGTGCTCACCGCGATCATCGCCTGCGACATCGGATTACACACCAAAGGCGGACCGGGCGGGGTCGCGAACTCGGTCAATTCGGCGGTGGTGTCCTCGGCGCTGATGCTGTTCGCCACCAACATCATCGTCACCCAGCTGTACAACACCTTCTTCCCGTCGAAGGTGGTCTGAGATGGCAGCCGAATACATCCCGCCCGTGCTGCGGCCGGTGCGCGTGGTCGGTGCGGCGGCGAAAGCGCCTGTGCGAGTCAACCAACGGGTCGGACATCAGGCCATCGTGTTCTTCCAGGCGCTGTTCGCGATTCCGTTCGCGCTGCGGCACTACCGCAAGGAAGTCGCGCGCCTGGTCGCCGATGTCGGGTGGGGCAACGGCTCGCTGATCGTGGGCGGCGGCACCGTCGGTGTCGTAGTGGTGCTGTGCGCGTTCGGCGGCATCACCGTCGGCGTGGAGTCCTATACCGCGCTCAACCTGTTGACCATGGGCCCACTCACCGGCGCCATCTCCGGTTTCGCCACCACCCGCGAAATCGCGCCGATCCTGGGCACCCTGGCGTTCGCCATCCAGTCCGGCTGCCGGTTCACCGCCCAGCTCGGCTCGATGCGGATCTCGGAGGAGATCGACGCGCTCGAATCCATCGCGATCCGCCCGCTGCCCTACCTGGTCACCACCCGGATGATCGCGGCCACGCTGACCATCGTCCCTCTCTACACCCTCGGCCTCGCGGTCGCCTATGTGGCGACCAAGCTGTCGGTGCTGTTCCTCGGCGGTACCACCGCGGGCACCTACGACCACTACTTCTTCCAGTTCCTGCTGGGCGGCGACGTGTTCTTCTCGGTGCTCAAGGTCGTGATCTTCGTGCTGATCGCCACTTTCATCCAGTGCTACTACGGGTACACCGCCTCCGGCGGTCCCGAAGGTGTCGGAGTGGCGGCCGGACGTGCGATCAAGATGGTCATCGTCGTGATGGTGTTCACCAATCTCTTTCTCACCCTTGCTATCTGGGGCATCGACCCCGGATTCCGGATCTCGGGATAGGTCGCCTCGATGATGCTCGATCCCAGTGGCCGCGGGCCCAAACCGCTCCAGCTCACCCTCGCGGGCCTGGCCGTGGCCCTCACTTTCGCGGTCGCGCTGTACCTGCTCGCGCTGCGCTACAACGGCGAGTTCGAAAACACGGTGGTGGTCGGCGCCGAACTGACCAGCACCGGCGACGGCCTACCCCAGCGCGCCGACGTCAAGTACCGGGGAATGATCGTGGGAGCGGTCTCAGCTGTCGACATGGTCGCCAAGGGCAGGCTCCAGCACGCCACCCTCGAGCTGAAACCCGGTATCGCCGCGACGATTCCGGATACCGTCACCGCGCGGGTGATCCCCGACAACATCTTCGGTGTCACCTCGATCCAGCTGGTCGACAACGGCGCGGCCGCCGCCACGCTGCGTGCGGGCGCCACCATCCGCGAGGACACCAGCTCGGCGACCATTCAGTTGCAAACCACGCTCAACACCCTGCGCGACGTGCTCACCACCATCCAGCCGGAGAAACTCGGCCGGGTGCTGGCGACGCTGGCCGCCGCGCTCGACGGTGGCGCGCGCGTGCCCGGCTCCACCATCGAGCGCCTCGATACCTGGCTCACCGAGGTGCACCGGATTCCCGAGATCGGCGGTCTGCTCGGCAATCTCGGCCGTGCGTCGATGGCGTTGAGCCAGTCCGCGCCCGAGCTGGTCGGCATGCTCGGCGATTCGCTGACCGCCGCGAACACCCTCAACGAGCACCGCACCCAGCTGGTCGCGCTGCTCACCGAGGGCAACTCCACCGTCGAAGCGGTGAACAGCTTGTTCGCCGCCAACCCGAATTCGGGCAAGGACCTGGCGGCAGGGCTCGACACGGTGTTCGGCGCGTTGGCCAAGGATCCCGCCGCCCTGCAGTCGGCCGCGGCTAATCTCAATGTCTCGCTGCACAAGCTGCAGCAGGTGTTCCACTTCGGGCCGCGCAAGCAGATGGTGTGGAAGATGGACGTCTCGTTCACTCCGTTCCAGCAGTACACCGCGGCGGATTGTCCGCGCTACGGCGACATGTCCGGGCCGCGCTGCGGTGGGCCGACAGTGCCGGACGTCGCACCGCCACAGGAGTATCCGGCCCAGCAGCTCCCGCGACGCGTCGAGGCGGCCGGTCCCGCACCGACGGTGGAAATTCCCGGCATCGGCGGCGGCCTACCCATCGCACCCACGATCCCCGGCCTGCCCGCGATTCCGGGACTACCGTCGATTCCCGGGCTGCCCGCCATCCCCGGAATCACCGCACCGGCCGCCGCACCGCTGCCGAATGCCGGTGCGGCGACACCGATCTCACTGCGGGGATATGACGCGGTGGCGGCACTGGTCGGCGGGCGGCCCACGGTGACCCAGCTGCTGCTGCTCGGTTCGATCCTGGGCAACGTCCCCCTCGTCCCCGACACCGAAAGTGCCGCGCAATGAAATCGACGAAAGCGCTCATCGGGTTCAGCTTGTTCGTCGCCCTCACGGTCACACTCACCTATACCGTCTGGTCGACACTGCAGCGCAGCGTGCCGGGCAGTACCCACAGCTACTCGGCACTGTTCACCGATGTGCTCGGGCTGCGCGTGGGTGATGACGTCCGGATGGCCGGTGTCCGGGTCGGCCGCATCGACAAGATCGATTTCACCGACGACTACACCGCCCGCGTCGACTTCCGGATCGAGGCGCGCCAGCACCTCACCGATACGACGAAAGCGCTTGTCCGCTACCAGAATCTGATCGGCCAGCGCTATGTCGCCCTGGCCGCGGGCAAGGACGCCGGCGTGACCGTGCCGCCGGGGGCACAGATTCCGCTCACCCGCACCGAGCCGTCCTTCGACGTGTCCTCATTGCTGTCGGGATTCGAACCGCTGTTCAGTGTGCTGCAACCCGACCAGATCAATTCGCTGTCGGAAACCCTCATCCAGGCACTACAGGGCAATGAGGTTTCCCTGTCCGCCTTGATCACCCAGGCCGCCGAACTGGCGAACACCTTCGGCCAGCGCGACGAGATCCTCGGCGACGTGCTCGGCAACCTCAGCGCGGTGATGTCGGGTCTGGCCAACCGCAGCGGCGAACTGGAAACCCTGATCACCCAGACCCGCAGCCTGATGGACGGGCTCTACGCGGAAGGACAGACGTTGAAGAGCTCCGTCGACCGGGTGGCAGGCGCCACCGACTCCCTGGTCACGCTCATCGGCCAGGTGAAACCAGGCATGGGCGAGGCGCAGCGCACCGCCACCGAGGGCGTGATGATGCTGCTCTACAACGGTGCCGCGCTCGACCGCGCCGCCGTGGAACTTCCCGACTTCCTCAACGGTGTCGCCCGGTTCACCAGCTACGGCGCCTACGGCAACGCCTACATCTGCCGACTCGACGTCTCGCTGTGGAACGTGGTATTGCCGCCGGGGTTGTTCTCCCAGATCGGCGGCGAATCGCAGTCGGGGGTGTGCCGATGATCGGCAAGCTCGCGTTCCTGCGCGACAACCGCAACCTGCGCCTCGGTCTGGCCGCGGTGCTCGCGGTGGCGGTGCTGCTCGGCGGGTCCAGCCTGCTCGCCCAGCTCCGCCTGGGCGACAAGACGATTCACGCGGAGTTCGCCCAGGCCGCCGGGTTACGGCCGGGTGCCACCGTCGATATCTCCGGTATCGAGGTCGGGGCGGTGCGCGCGGTCGAGCTCGTCAACGATCGGGTCGACGTGACCCTTGCCGTGCGCCGTGACCTGCGACTGGGCGCCGACGCCAAGGCGGCGATCAAGATGTCGACCATTCTCGGCAGGCTCCACATCGACCTGAAGCCGGGCAAGGGCACCCCGCTGAGCGGCAACCGGATCACCGTCGAGAACACCTCGGTGCCCTACAACCTGAGCAAGGTGATCCAGGACCCGCAGTACACGTCCTCGTTCGAACGGATCGAGCGCCTCGACCCGAGCAAGCTGCGGACCGCGCTCGACCTGCTCGACAAGCAGATGGGTGACTCCCCCGCGATGGCCGTGCAGGCACTGGACAGCATCGGCGCACTCGCCCAGGTGATCAACGCCCGCCGTGACGAAGTCGACCTGCTGCTGAAAAGCATGGACCAGGTTTCCCAGCTCGTGTCCGACAACCGCAACAGCGTGCTCGTGCTGCTCACCCGCGGTGAGGCGATCGGCGCCGCGGTCCAGACCAGACAGACGCTGCTCACCCAGCTCCTCGACAATGTCGCGGCGCTGTCGAAGCTGTTGCAGGACATGGGTATCGAGAACAACGGCGAGCTCGGTCCGCTGATCGCCAACCTCGACACCATGGCCGACGGCCTGACCAAGAACAAGGAGAACCTGGACCGGATCTACGAGATCGCCCCGGTCACCCTGCGCCAGTTCAACAACGTGGTCGGCAACGGCCCCTACGGCGAGGTCTGGGCACCGTGGGTCTTTCCCGACAACTGGCTGTGCTTCGCGCAGGCCGTACAGGGGTGCAACTGATGAGAAGCAGAATCAAACTGGCGGCGCTGTGCGTGGCCGCTGTTGTCGCCTCGGGTTGTTCGCTGCTACCCAGCAGTGTGTCGAGTCTCGGCGACCGGTACTTCGGCGAGAACAAGCGCATCAGCGCCGATTTCGAGAGCGTGGCCGGGCTCTACGTGGGCAACGAGGTGTCGGTACTCGGCGTTCCGGTCGGGGTCGTGGAATCGGTGACGCCGCGTGGCAGCTACGTCGAGGTGGTGATGTCGGTGAACAGCGATGTGCGGATCCCGGCCGACGCGATGGCCGCGCTGATCTCGCCGCAGCTGATCACCAACCGGCATGTGGAACTGGCGCCCGCCTATACCGGGTCCGGCCCCGAACTGGCCGACGGTGCGCATCTTCCCCTGTCCCGCACCAGAACTCCCGTCGAACTCGACCGCATCCTGGAGAATTTCGACCAACTCGGCGCCGCCCTGAAAGGCGACAGCGAGGCGGGCCCGATGGCCAGCCGGGTGCTGTTCCCGCTGCTCGACGGCAACGGCGACCGGCTCCGCGAAACCCTAGAGGCACTGTCGTCGGCCTTCGAGGTGACCTTCGCCAATTCCGACCAGATCTCGAACACGGTCATCCGGCTCAACGAAATCACCCAGATCATCGCCGAGAACGACCAGACCGTCCGCGATTTCAGCGGCCGGATCACCGAACTGCTGGCCCTGCTCGGCGCGCAGGCGCCCGGTTTGCAGGCCGTGCTGACCCAGCTCGACGACTTCGTCACCAACACCTCCTCGGTAGTCGGCCAGAATCAGGATCAGCTGGCGGGCGCGCTCAGCAAGTTCGTCGCCATCGCCGCCCAGATGCGGGCCAACGCACGCGGACTCACCGAGATCATCGACATCGGACCGATGTTCTTCGACAACATCGACAACGCGATGAGCAGGGAACGCCAAGCGCTGCGCCTGCACGGACTACTCGACAAGGCGGTGCTCGACGGCGAGGCACTGTCGCTGTTCTGCGAACGCGTCCAGATGCGCCTCGACGGCTGCCGCACCGGCAAGATCGCCGACTTCGGCCCGGACTTCGGGCTCACCGCCGCACTGTTGGGAATCACGAAATGAACCTGCGCACAGCCGTTTCCGCCGCTGCCTGCGCCGCGGTTGTCGTGTCGGCGAGCACCGCGTGCTCGCTCACCGTGCGCGAGCTGCCGATGCCCGAACCCGGTATCGGTGGCCCCGGCTATACCCTGCACGCCGCTTTCCGCGACGCACTGAACCTGCCCGACCGCGCCCAGGTGAAGATCGGCGGCACCGATATCGGTGTCGTGACCGATATTTCGACCACGTCGTTCCTGGCCGACATCGAAATGCTGATCCGCGAGGACATCCAGCTGCCGCGCGGTACCACCGCCGAACTGCGTCAGGCCACCCCACTCGGCGACATCTTCGTCGCGATGACCCTGCCCACCGACGCGGACGCGGGCGCCCCGCTGCGCGCGGGCGAGACGATCGGCATCGAGCACACCGGCTCGGCAGCCTCGGTGGAACAGCTGATGATGTCGATCTCGATGCTGATCAACGGTGGCGGCATCAACCAGGCCGCGCGGATCACCTCCGAACTGGATTCGATCTTCGCCGGGCACGCACCGCACCTGCGTCACCTGATCACCGAGATGACCGACGTCATCGGTGCGCTCAACCAGCGCACCGGCGACCTCGACGCCACCCTGCACGGCTTGCAGGTGCTCACCGCCGAGCTCGCGGGCCGCAAGGCCGAACTCGGCGCCGTCGCCGACAGCTTTCCGCAGCTGATCGGCCTGGTCGCGGAGAACAACCAGTCGATCGTCGACCTGATCGGCAAAGTAGCGGTCACCATGGACGCGCTCGGCGACTTCAGCACCAGCAATGGGCCGCAGTTCGTGAGCCTGTTCCAGAGCGTGCAGAACCTGATGTCGGGATTCACCCTGATGGGCGACGACCTCACCGGCACCCTCGATGGTCTGCACACGCTCTATCCCTCGCTGATGGCCAGCCTGCAGGGCCCGACGCTGGCGGTCGCGGCGACGGTGTCCTATCTCGACATCGGCGCACTCACCGACCCGTCGGGCAGCCGCTGGCCCGAAGCGGGCGATGTGCCCGCGTTCATCGGCAGTCTCGCCGAGGTTCTCGCGAAGGTGTTCGGTCGCGTGACCAGCATCCCGCAACCCGCACCGCAGGAGGGTCCGCGATGAATTCACCGCTGTGGCAATGGCTGGTGCGCAGGCGGGTCGCCGTCGCCAATGCCGGGCTCGTGGTCGTGCTCGTCCTCGGCAGCCTCTATCTGGGCGGCGCGGTGCTGCGGATCGATCCGAGCCGTTCGCACTATGTGGTGACCGTGGAGCTGGCTACCTCCGGCGGATTGACCGCCGGCAGCGATGTCACCTTCCGTGGCTGGCGGGTCGGCCGGGTCGGCGCGGTTCGCGTGTCCGGTGACGGCGTCGCGGCGGTGGCCGAGATCGACGGGGGCACAAGGATTCCGGTCGGTGGCACGGTCGCCGTCAACCGGTTGTCCGCGGCGGGCGAGCAGTACCTGGACTTCCGTCCCGTCTCCGAGAGCGGGCCCTATCTGCGCGACGGTTCGGTCGTCGAGCGCGCGCAGACCTCGGTGCCGGTGCCGATGCAATCGGTGCTGGCGAACATGAGCGGTCTGGTCGGCGGCATGAATCCCGAACGGCTCACGGTGATCGTCGACGAACTCGACAAGGCGCTCGCCGGGGGCCCGGATCGGTTGCGCAACATGATCTCCGGGATCAGCAGGGCGATGGCCGGGCTCACCGAGCTACTGCCACAGACTCAGCAGTTGCTGCGCAATCTCGAGGTCATCGCGGAAACGACCTCGCACGCGCAACCGGACCTCAGCACGCTCACCGCGTCGGGCACAGCCCTGTTCCGGCAGTTCACCGCCGCCGACGCCGAGGTACGGCACCTCATGGAACAGGGCCCGGGTCAGTTGGCGACGTTGGGCGGGTTCGTCTCGCGCACCCACGATCCGATCACCGATCTGGTGACGAACTTCGTCGCCATCACCAAGGCCGCCAAACTCCGGCAACCGGCACTCGAGGCGCTGTTCCCGTCGCTGAGCCGCTTCGCCGATGCGATCGGCGTTCCGGCACACGACGGCGGCTTCTTCACCCTCATCGACCCGTGGCCACGGCCGACGTGTGAATACGACACCGTCCCGGTGGTGCCGACGACCGAGACCACCGACACCAGGGTGCGTCTCTACAACTATTGCGTCACCGCCAATCCGGCCCTGCAGGTGCGTGGTTCGGCCAATGCGCCGAGGCCGCCGGGGCCCGACAACGGCGCGGGGCCGCCCCCCGGCGTCACCGGCAACGAACTGTCCCAGCCCGCCGTCCCCGCACCACGTTGAGGAGTTCCAGCATGACCAGCGACGACAAAGACTCGAACGAACCGATCACCGATTCCGGCGCGACCACGGCGGACCCGGCTCCCGAGACGACGCCGACCGCCGAACCACCGGCTACGGAATCGGCTGCGACCGCCGACCGCGAGGAGTCGTGGTTGCGGGGACGCACGGCCGCTGTCGTCGCGTGCGTCGGTGTGGCTGTGGTCCTGTGCGCCTCGCTGGCAACCTCGGTCGTCTTCTTCGTGCAGAACCAGCAGAACAAGGACCTCCTGCGAGCCCAGGAACAGGCACGCGAGGCCGCCTGCCACTACGGGCCGGTGCTGGCCGACTACGACAGCTTGCAGCTCGACGAGTACTTCGCAGCGGTGCTCGACGGCTCGACCGGCGACTGGAAGAAGCAGTTCGAGTCGACCAGCACCGAGTTGCGCGAGGTGCTCACCCAGGGCGAAGTCACCTCGGAGGTCACCGACACCCAGTGCGCGATCCGCACCGCCGACGCGGACTCGGCCGAGGCGATCGTGGTGATCCGCCAGACCATCACCAGCCTGGGAACCCAGCACAAACCCAAGCCCGGCCAGCTGTCGATGGTGCTGAGCCTGCGCGCCGACAACGGCCGGTGGCTCGTCGAGAAGGTGAATTCCCCGACGCCGACCGCGCCTGCCCAGTGAGCGAATCCGGTGAGCTAGCCCGCGGTTACCGGGCGATAACATGACAGACGAGATGGGCAGGACGACGAACGAACACGCGGCACAATCGACGGCGGACGCGCCACCACGGGTGGTCAAGCGCAGGCCGAAGAACCGGCGTGCGCAGATCGCGGCGGAATCGGCGGCCGCGTTCGGCGCGCACGGCTACCACGGCGTCAGCATGGACGACATCGCCCGCAGGCTCGAGATCAGTTCCACCGCCCTCTACCGCCATTTTCCGAGCAAATACGCGCTGTTCCGGGAGGAACTACTGCGGTTGTCGGGGCTGGCGCGCAGTGCCGTCGAACTCCCCGACGACGCTGCCGACTGGTCACCGCGCCAGCGCCTCGATCACGTTCTGGACGCGATCATCGCGCTCACCATCGCCAACCGCCCGACCGTCGCGCTGGCCCGGTGGGAGCGCCGCTACCTCGAGCCCGCCGACTTCACCGAGTTCACCGCACAGTTCACCACCGCGATCGCCGCGGTGCGTGGCCTCATCCATGACGTGCACCCCGAACTCGACGGCTACGACCGCGTGGTCCGCACCGTTTCGCTGTACGCGGTGATCAGCAGCATCGGCGACCATCACGCGACCGTCTCAGCGAAAGCGCTTGCCCCGCTGCTCAAAGCGACCGCCTGGGCATTGATCGACGCCGATCTGTCGGGTGAGCGAAGTGCCGCGCTGGTTCGGCGGGCCACCGAGCGGCCGGAGCCGTTCAAACATGAACTCTTGCTGCGCAAGGCGGTGGAGCTGTTCCACGAGCGTGGCTATCCGAACGTCAGTATGGAAGACATCGCCGTCGCGGCGGACTTGTCGGCTGCCTCGGCTGTATATCGCTACTACCGCAGCAAGAGCGACCTGCTCGCCGCGGCGTTCCGGCGCGCGGCCGACCGGGTGTCCGGGGCGATCACCCCCGCGGTGACCGCCGCCGATACCCCCGCCGAGGCGCTGGGGACACTGATCGACCTCTATGTCACCGGGTCCTTCGACGAGCGGGCGCTGACCTTCGTCTACTACGCCGAATTCACCCATGTCGACCCCGCCGATCAGGTAACCCTGCGCCACCTGCAGCAGTTGATCATCACCGAATGGGCCAAACTCGTGGCGCAGGCCAGGCCGGAGCTGTCGATCGGCGAGGCCAGAATCCTCGTGCACGCGGCGTTCAGCCTGGTGGTCGACCTCGGCCGGACCTTCGGCGATGACGGAATCTGCCCGCAGGACACCGTGATCCGGCTGCTGCAGACCATCACCCTCGGTCGTCCGCTGCCCTGCTGACGCGCGCACGGTCCGTACTGGATCGGCGCGCGCGGCGCGGTCATTATTCCCGATGTCGTGGCACCGCAATGTAGTCGGACTACGCTGGCCGCCATTGCCGCCCATCGATGAATTGAGGGGATCAAGCGTGACCAGCAGCGAATTCGCGTACACCGGGTGCGACAACCTGGAGGCGATGACCGAAGCGGTCAATTACAACAAGTTTCTGATCGACTGCGTGGATAAACATGTCGCGTCGCCGGACCTGCGCATCCTCGACTTCGGTGCTGGTCGGGGCACCTATGCCGACATGTTGGCCGAGCGGCGGATCGTCCCGGATTGTCTCGAACCCGACGCCGAGTTGCAGAAATTGCTGCTGTCGAAGGGCTACAAGGTCGTCGATTGCGACGCCGAGCCCTCCGATTCCGAAATGTACAGTCTCATATATTCTTTCAACGTTTTCGAGCACATCAAGAACGACCAGGAAGCCTCGGAACACCTCACCTCGCTGTTGCGGCCGGGCGGGACGCTGGTGATCTATGTGCCCGCGCTCGAGATGCTGTTCACGTCGATGGACACGAAGGTCGGGCACTACCGGCGTTACCGCCGGACCCAGCTCGAGCGCATTCTGCGCAATGCCGGGCTGGAGATCGTGGAGTCGCGCTACTGCGACCCGATCGGCTTCTTCGCCACCTTGGCCTACAAGATCATCGGCAGCGACGACGGCACGATCAACACCCGAGCGCTGAAATTCTACGATCGAGTCCTGTTCCCGCTCAGCAAGGTCATGCAGGTCGTCACCGGCAAGGTCTTCGGTAAGAACATTCTCGTCGTCGCCACGAAGTCCTGACTCCTCGGGCCGAGGAGGCCGCGCGCAAATCCGATCAGATCGGCAGCCATCCGAGGAGGTGAGCCAGCCGAACTCCGTTGCGTCCAAACCAGTGCGGCGTCCGTGCCGCCTCGACGGAAGTGACGAAAGACCATGCGATCGATGCGCAGTGCCCTCATGGCGGCAGTACTCCTCGGCTCGGTGCTCGGCGCCTCTGCCTGTTCCGACGACGACTCGAGCACCACCGCACCCACCTCCTCCGCGCCGATGACCTCGGCGCCCACCACCTCCGGCGCTGCCGCCGCTTCGGGCCTGGTCGGTCCGGGGTGCGCGGAATACGCCGCCCAGGTTCCCAGCGGTCCCGGCTCGGTCAGCGGAATGGCACAGGACCCGGTGGCCACCGCCGCGTCCAACAACCCGATGCTCACCACCCTCGTGGCGGCGGTCTCGGGCAAGCTCAACCCCCAGGTCAACCTGGTCGACACCCTCAACGGCGGCCAGTTCACCGTCTTCGCGCCCGTCGACTCCGCCTTCGCGAAAATCGATCCGGCCACCATCGAGTCGCTGAAGACCGACTCCGCCACGCTGACCAAGATCCTCACCTACCACGTGGTTCCCGGCCAGATCGCCCCGCAGTCCATCGCGGGCACGCACAAGACAGTCGAAGGCGCTGATGTCACGGTCAGCGGTGCGGGCAACAGCATCAAGGTCGGCGACGCGAACGTGATCTGTGGTGGCGTCGGCACGGCCAATGCCACCGTGTACATGATCGACAGCGTGCTCATGCCGCCTGCAGCCTGATGTCGGCGATGATGGCGCCGCTGAGGCTCGTAGGATCGGACGAGAAATATCTCGGCGGCGCCCATCCGAACGTATGGGCTGGCCGAAGTCCTTCTCATGCCGATGCGAGCAGGAAGCACACGATGACGAACCGGCCGGGCTCCTCACCGATCCGCCTGCGAGCGGTCGCCGATCCGGCGACCGCTTGCCCGGCGGGTGCCAAGCCCGACCATGCCGCCCAGGCCCGGCTGGTAACACTGCTCGGCGACGTCGCGGCCGGTGATCGTGCGGCGTTCGCCGAGTTCTACCGTGCCACCAGCCCCCGGGTGTTCGGTCTCGCGCTGCGGGTGGTGCGCAACCACGGCGCCGCCGAGGACATCGCCCAAGAGGTGTTCCTGCAGGTCTGGTCGCTGGCGCCGGACTACGACGCCACCAAGGCCAGCCCGATCGGCTGGCTGCTGATGCTGACCCATCGGCGCGCGGTCGACCGGGTGCGAGCCGAGCAATCGGCCACCAGCCGCGACCTCGTCTTCGGCCATGCTCACCTCGGCTGCGACCACGACATCGTGTCCGAGGAGGTGATCCAGCGCCTCGACGAACAGTCGGTGCTGGATTGCCTGGAGACCATGACCGAACTGCAACGCGAGGCGGTGGCGCTGGCTTACTACAGCGGGCGCACCTATGTCGAGGTCTCCGAGACCTTGGCAGTGCCGTTGCCGACGGTGAAGAGCCGGATCAGAGACGGCTTGAAGAGACTCGAAAATTGTTTGACCGGAGGGAATTTCCGATGAGCGAGACAGATCGGCGGACCCCTTGGTCATGGATGGATGAGGCCTACCCGTACGCACTGGACGCGCTGGACCAACAGCAGCGGCACGCTCTCGACGAATGGCTCGTCGCGGCCGGACCCGACCACGCGGAGGAGTTCCACGCCGCCGTGCGCCGCATTCAGGAGACCATCGCGGCGCTGACCGTGTTCGACTCGGTGCCACCACCCGCGCGACTGGAATCCGCGCTGATGCTGGCCTTGGATCAACACGATTCGCGCAGGCATCCACTCGCGCGCCGCGGCGCTCTCGGCCGGAGCTGGCATGTGCGGTGGTTGACCGTCGCGGCGGCGGCGATCGTGGCTGTCGGCGCCGGGGTCGGCATCGCGGCGGTGATCGAACGCGCGGATGAGGGGTCGAAAGCGGTCACCGCGCAACAGGTGCTCGACCAGCCTGACAGCCGGGAGTCCTCGGTCACCGTCCCCGGCGGCGGGTCGATGACAGTGTCCCAGTCGAAGGAGCTCGGCGCCGCCGCGGTGTCGTTCAGCGATTTGCCCACCCTGCCCGCCGACCGCACGTACCAGCTGTGGTTGGTGCCGCCCGCGGGCACACCGAAGTCCGTGTCGGTGCTGGATGGTTCGGTCTCGATCGTCACCGCAGTCGATGCCGCCGACACCCTCGCGATGACCGTCGAACCCGCCGGTGGCTCGCCGGCGCCTACCCCGCCGATAATCGTCAGCTTGACTGTCGGCTGACCCGCCCCGGCGGGTCATGCCGACACTCGATACCTCAGGAGTGACAGCATGATTCGCCGCATCGGGTTCACGCATCGGCCGATGAGCCGCACGGCGGCGGCCGCCGCGACTACGGCGGCCGCCGCCGTCGTCCTCGGGGTCGGACACCTCGTGGCCGCCTTCCTCGATCCGACGTCCTCGCCGTTCTTCGTACTCGGCGCGACGGTGGTCGACCGGACGCCGAAGTGGCTCAAGGACAATGCCATTCGCTGGTTCGGCACGAACGACAAACTGGCGCTGGCCATCACGATGGGTGTGGTCATGGTGGCGGCGGCCGCACTGATCGGCCAGGTGACCCGCCGCAAGCTCGCGCTGGGAGCTTGCTGCCTGGGCGGTCTCGGCCTGGTCGTGGCGGTGCTGGCGCTGTCCAGGCCGACCGCCACACCGTTGTTCGCCATCCCCGCCGTAGTCGGTACGTGTGCGGGGATCGCGGCGCTGTGCGCGCTCTTCCTCGTTCCGGCCGATGCCGGTCGGCAGGCAGGGCCCACCCGTCGCGGGTTCCTGCTGGCGCTGGGAGTAGTGGTTGCCGGTGCCGCGGCGGCGGGCACCGCGGGGCGGGTCATCGGTCAGCGACTGCGCGATATCGGCGCCGACCGAGCGGCTTTCGTCCTTCCGCGGGTGGCCGATCCCATCCCGCCGGTCACTCCCGAGATGGATCTCTCGGTTCCCGGTTTGACCCGATTCATCACTCCGGCAGCGGATTTCTATCGCATCGACACCGCGTTGCAGCTTCCGTCGCTGACCCGCGACCGGTGGCGTCTGCGCATCCACGGGATGGTGGACCGCGAAATCCGGCTCGACTTCGACGAATTGAGCGCCCGGCAGGCCGTCGAATCACTCATCACACTCACCTGCGTCTCGAACGAAGTCGGCGGCGGCCTCGCCGGAACCGCGACCTGGACGGGCTACCGCCTCGCTGATCTGCTGCGGGAAGCCGGCCCGGCTCGCGATGCCGACATGGTTCTGTCCCGCAGTATCGACGGATTCACCGCGAGCACCCCGTTGGCCGCTATCCTCGACAACCCTGACGCGCTGCTCGCCGTCGCGATGAACGGCGACGCCTTACCCGTGGCCAACGGCTACCCGGCACGGATGATCGTGCCCGGCCTCTACGGCTACGTCTCGGCCACCAAATGGGTGGTCGACCTCGAACTCACCCGCTTCGACCGCGCCGCGGCGTACTGGACCGAACGCGGCTGGGCCGACCGTGCGCCCATCAAGACCGCGTCCCGGGTCGATGTCCCCGCCGCGTTCGCGAAGCTGCCCGCCGGACCAGTGACCGTCGCCGGAGTCGCCTGGGCACAGGGCCGCGGTATCACCGCCGTGGAGGTCCAGGTCGATGACGGCCCCTGGCAGCAGGCCACGCTTGCCGCCGCGTACTCCATCGACACCTGGCGCCAATGGACCTGGGTGTGGAACGCCTCCCCCGGAACTCACTCGCTGCGAGTGCGCGCCGTCGATGCCACCGGCACGGTGCAGACCGACGTGCGGACCACACCGTTCCCCGATGGTGCCACCGGACGGCATTCCCGGGTGGTGACAGTGCGCTGACCTGCGACGGCACAGAAACGAAGTCCCGATGACCGCGGAGCTGGTCATCGGGACTCGTTGTCGCAGTTGCCCTGCGATGGACTCAGTTCGTCCGGCTGCCGACCGACTGCGCCAGGAACGGCCATGATGTTTTCAGGTCGTCCTCCCAGTAACCCCACGAGTGGGTGCCTACGGGTCGTTCGTCCAGCGTGACCGGAATGTTCAGCTCGCGCAGGCGGTTGGCGAGGTTCATCGTGCAGAAGTGCACCGCCGCTTCGATGGGGCCACCGAGGGCGATCTGGACCGGGAGGGGGATCCTGCCCTCCTGGACGCGTTTATCGGCGGGCGTGTCGTGGGGTGCGCCGGGGACGCCGGTGCCGGTGCTCAGGTAGACCTCGGTGCCGCGCAGCTTCTCCGCGTTGACGAGCGGATCATTGGCTCGCCACAGCGGGCCGTTACGCGGCCCCCACATGTTCTCGATGCTCTGCCCGCCACCCCAGTTCTCGACCGTGATCCGAACGAATTCCTGGCCGATGGGGTCCGAAGTCTGCGCGCAACCGCTGTAGGAGGCCACGCTGTTCCAGAAGCCCGGCTTGGCGATCGCCAGGTTCAGCACCGAGGTGCCACTCATCGACACACCGACGATGGTGCGGTTGCCGTCGGCCCGGAGGAATCCCTCGATCACCGACGGCAACTCCTCGTTGAGGAACGTCTGCCATTTGTTGCGGCCGAGCACGGCGTCGTCGCGCACCCAGTCGGTGTAGTAGGAGCTGGCACCCCCGACCGGGGACACGACATTGACGTCCTTGCCGCTGAGGAACTCCACGGCATCGGTCTGCGCGTCCCATCCGCTCTCATTCGGGCCGCCTTGGGAACCATTGAGCAGATACATCGTCGGTCGCGGGTTCTCGGTGTCGGCGGCCCGGATGACCTGCAACGGGATCGGCTTGTTCATCGCCGGGGAGAAGACGGTCACCAGCTGGCGCCTGCCGTCGATGTCGTCTGCCGAGACCACACGGGCGGTCTCGGGCTCGGCGGCAGCGACACCGGTGGGTAGCGCCAGCCCTGCGAAGGCCAACGCGCCCACCAGCGCACTGTGCGCTGTCGCCGTACGGATCGATCGCCGTGTTCTTCTCACTATGGGAAACCTCTCGTAGTACGGATCACCCCACGACCGTGCGTGAGGCATGAAGAGAGGTTCGGTCTGCCCCTTCCCGCGGTTTGGTCAGCCGCTGTCAGAGTCCGAGGGTCCGGCCGATGATGTCGCGCTGGATCTCGCTGGTGCCACCGAAGATGGTGGAGACCAGGGCCCCACGGACGTGCTTTTCCATGTCGAATTCGCGGGCGTAGCCGTAGCCGCCCATCATCTGCATGCCTTCCAGCGCCACCCGCTTGCTGGTTTCGGTGGCCTTGAGCTTGGCCATCGACGCCTCCCTGGCCAGCATCTTGTTCGGGTTGGCATCGGCCTCGCGCGCCACGCTGTAGATCAGCAGCTTGGTGCATTCGATCTCGGTGGCGAGGTCGGCCAGGCGGTGCCGCAGAGACTGGAAGGTGCCGACCGGGCGACCGAATTGCTTACGCTGAGTGACGAATTGAATGGTGTCCTCGAAAGCGCGTTCAGCGGCACCCAAGCTCATCGCGGCGAGGATGAGTCGCTCGAAGTTGAGGCCGGTCATCAATTGCCGCCAGCCGTTTCCTTCCTCGCCCACCACCGCGTCTTCGGGGAGCAGACAGTCGGTGAAGTAGAGGTCGTTGGTCTCCTTCTGGTTGCCCATCAGCTCGATCGGCGTGATCTGCAGACCGGGGGTGCCCGCGGGTACGTGGAACATGGTGAGCCCCTCGTGTTTTCCGCCGTCTTTCGAGGTGCGGGCAACGAGCAGGATGTTCTCGGAGATATGGGCGTTGGAACACCAGGTCTTCTGGCCGTTGATCAGCCAGCCGTCGGCGGTCTTCACCGCTTTGGTCGACAGGTTGCCCACATCCGAGCCCGCCTCGGGCTCCGACATCGAAATCGACTGGGACGCACCGCGAACGATGCCGCGCAGCACATTGTCCTTCTGCGCTTCGGTGCCGAATTTGGCGTAGGCGCCGCCGGTGATGAGGGTCGGCCCGATCGCCCCGATCGGCAGCATGCCGCGCAGTGATTCTTCCAGGAGAATGCACATGTCGACCATCGTGGCCGCCGAACCGCCGTATTCCTCCGGCACCGTCAGACCGAGCCAGCCGAGCTCGGCCATTTTCGCGTAGACATCCGGATTGTGCTGTTCGGTGTCGTTGGCGGTGAGCGCGTCGCGCTGTTCGCGGGTGCCCGCTTCGCGCTTGGCGAACGCGGCGACGGCCGCGGCGAAATCCTTGTGTTCGGAGCTGAATTCGACGCCCATATTGTTGTTTCCTCGTCCTTGTCGTCAGTGGGTGGAGTTACTTGGCGCGCCCGAATCGGCGGGCGGTGAGCTTGCGGATCAGCGACATGGTCGATTCGGTGCGAGCGAACGACTGCAAGGCCATGCCGGGAATCGCGAAGCGCTGGCGTGCGATGGAATGCGGGCGGGTGAACCCGAGCAGGCCAGCGGCGCCGTGGATGCGGCCGATGCCGGACTCCCCCACCCCGCCGAACGGCAGCGCGGGAATCGCCGCGTAGGAGGCGGGGCTGTTCACCGAGGTGGCGCCCGCCCGCAGCGCGCGGGCGATCTCCATGCCGCGTTTGCGGGAGAACACCGAGGAGGCCAGTCCGTAGCGCGAGGCGTTGGTGAGCCGGATCGCTTCCTCGACATCGCGGACACCGCGCACGGTCAGCGTCGGCCCGAAGGTCTCCTCGCGCACCGCGGTCGAATCCTCGGGGACGTCGAGCAGCACGATCGGGCTCACGAACGGTGCCTTGATCGAGTCGGATCCACCGAAGACGGCGGTCGCACCCTGAGCGAGCGCGTCGTCGACATGTTCGGCGACCACGTCGACCTGGCTCGGCAGCGTCATCGGGCCGTAGGACCGCCCCGGCGTGAGTTCGCGAACCCGCGCGGTGACCTCGGCCAGGAACGTGTCGAGCACGGAGTCGACCACATAGCAGCGTTCCGTGCCGACACAGGTCTGGCCGGAGTTCGCCATCGCCGACCACACGATCGCGTCGGCGGCGGCCGCGAGATCGGCATCCTCGGCGACGATCGCCGCGTCCTTGCCACCGCATTCCAGCACCACGGGCGTGAGCCGTTCGGCCGCGGCCGCCATGATCCGTTTGCCGGTGGCGGTCGACCCGGTGAACGCGATCATGTCGACACCGGACTCCACCAGCGCGCGGCCGGTGTCGCCGGGACCGGTGACGACACTCAGAATCCCGAGCGGCAGCGTGGGGTTGGCCTTCGCGAACGCGTCGACGAACCAGTGCCCGATCCCGGTGGTGAGCTCGCTGGGCTTGAACACCACGGTGTTGCCCGCGGCCAGTGCGTAGGCGATGGACCCGTTGGGCGTGTACACCGGGTAGTTCCAGGGGCCGATCACCCCCACCACCCCGTGCGGACGCTGTTCGATCACCGCCTCGACGTTGGCCATCATCAGCCCCGGCCACACCGTCTTGGGTTTCAAGACCTTGTGCGCGTTCTCGGCTGCCCAGTTCAGGTGTTCGACGGCGGTGATCACCTCGAGGTAGGCGTCTTCGGCGGGCTTGCCGTTCTCGGCGCTGATCAGGGCGCAGAACTCGTCGACATTGTTGACGATCTGCGCGGCCCACCGTCGTAATGCCCGTTTCCGCTCGGCGAACCCGAGTTCACGCCATGGCTGCGCGGCCGAGCGGGCCCGCTCGACGGCGGCGGCGACCGCCGCGGCGTCGTCGATCTGCCAGCTGCCGACCGGCTCGCCGGAAACGGCGTCGACAGTCGTCAGCATTGTCGCAGAAAGGGGTGTGGTAGTGGGCGTTTCGGTCATCTTCGACCATCCTTCGAGTAGCACGACGCGGACTTGCGCACACTGTTGACAGTCCACCTCAGCGGCCGTTAAGTTAATCCCAATTCTCGCTAAGTTAATCATGATTCTCGTCGGTTGCAAAGAGCCACTGTGGTTGCGTCGCAGCGGACGAGAACGTCGAAACCGGACGGAGGGCGCGATGTTGCGCACCCGATTCACCGAGGCCTTCGGTGTCGAGCACCCGATCGTGCAGGGCGGAATGATGTGGGTAGGCCGGGCCGAACTCGCGGCCGCGGTCTCGGAGGCGGGCGGCCTCGGCATCATCACCGGTCTCACCCAGCCCACACCGCAGGCCTTGCGGGAGGAGATCGCCCGTACCAGGGATCTCACCGACAAGCCGTTCGGCGTGAACCTGACGATCCTGCCGTCGATCACGCCGCCGCCGTACGCGGAGTACCGCCAGGCGATCATCGACGCCGGCGTGCCGATCGTGGAGATCGCGGGCGGCAACCCGGCCACCCACCTGCCCTATCTCAAGGACGCGGGGATCAAGGTGCTGCACAAGTGCACCAGCGTCAAACACGCGCTCAAGGCCCAGCAGGTCGGCGTCGACGCGGTGAGTATCGATGGCTTCGAATGCGCCGGTCATCCCGGCGAGAACGACACGCCGGGGCTGGTGCTCATCCCCGCCGCGGCGCGCGAGCTCGAGATCCCGATGCTCGCCTCCGGTGGCATCGCGGACGCGCGCGGCCTGGTCGCGGCGATGGCACTGGGTGCCGACGGGGTGAACATGGGCACTCGGTTCCTGTGCACGGTCGAATCCCCGATCGCGCACGCCGTGAAGGAGCAGATCGTCACCAATACCGAGCTCGACACCAAGCTGATCTTCCGGACGCTGAACAATACGGCCCGGGTCGCCGACAATGCCGTCAGTCGCCAAGTGGTCGAGATCGAGCGCGGCGGTGGCACTTTCGAGGATGTGCGCGAGCTGGTGGCGGGCGCAAGAGGCCGCAAGGTCTACGAGGAAGGCGACCTGGATGCGGGCATCTGGAGCGTCGGTCAGTGCCAGGGCTTGATCCACGACATCCCCACCTGCGCCGAGCTGGTCACGACGATCGTGCGCGAAGCCGAGGCATTGATCGCGGGCAGGCTGGCGGGCTCGATCGTCGAGGCGGTGGCCCGATGAGCGAGAACCTGCTGATCCACGAAGAGCACGGGATCCTGCGACTCACGATCGACCGCCAGGCGCGGATGAACGCGATCGACCTCGACACGATGAGCGAACTCGGCGAGACGATCACCGCGGCCCAGACCCGCCCCGAGGTCAGGGTGATCGTGCTGACCGGCGCGGGCAAGGCGTTCTGCACCGGCGCCGACCTCGCCGCGGCCGCCGCGGCGGGCGGCAACGAGGCAGCACCGGAGACGGTGATGGATCGTGCCAATGACCTGGTGCGCGCGATCGTCGATTCCCCACTGCCGGTGATCGCACAGGTCAATGGACCGGCCGCCGGAGTCGGCGCCTCGATCGCACTGGCCGCCGACCTCATCTATGCCGTCGACACCGCGTATCTGCTGCTGCCGTTCACCTCCATCGGTCTGATGCCCGACGGCGGCGCGACAGCGGTCGTCGCCGCCGCGATGGGCCGGGTACGGGCCGCCGAACTGGCGCTGCTCGGTGCGCGGTTGCCGGCCGCCGAGGCCGCCGCGGCGGGGCTGATCACCCGCAGCCTGCCCGCCGAAGAGCTCAGCGCCCAGGTCGATGCCGCGGCCGCCCAGCTCGCGGCGGGCCCACGGCGCGCGCTGCAACTGACCAAGGCGGCGATCAACGCGGCGACCCTCGCCCACCTCGATGACGCGCTGGCCAGGGAGAAGACCGGCCAGGTCGAACTGCTCACCGCTGCCGATTTCCTCGAAGGAATGACCGCGATGTTGACCCGCCGCGCACCGAACTTCGACGGCGCAGTCCGTCCGATCGCCCACCCGGCCAAATAAGCGCAGCCGCACAGCGTTCCTCAGCCGCGCATGGCCGGAACGTATGCGGAAGTATGCCTAGCCCCGCCCAGGAGACATGATGTCCACAGAACCGATGCGCTCGCGACGCAATCACTGGATGAACCAGATCGCGCTCCACGCCACCACCAGCCCCGATGGGCCCGCCCTTCGCTATCTCGGCAAGACCACCAGCTGGGGCGAGTTGCACTGGCGAGTCGAACGTCTCGCCGACGCGCTCGCCCGGCGCGGGGTCGGCGAGGGCGACCGCGTGATGATCTTGATGCTCAACAACACCGAGTACATCGAGTCCGTTTTCGCGATCAACACCCTCGGCGCGATCGCGGTCCCGGTCAACTTCCGGCTGACCCCACCCGAGATCGCCTACCAGGTCGGCGACAGCGGCGCGACGGTGGTCATCACCGATGTCGTGCTCGCGCCGCTGGTCGGTGCCGTGTCGTCGCTGACCGACGCGCTGGCCACGCGCATCGTGGTCGGCCTCCCGACCGGCGACGGGTTGCTCGGCTACGAGGACCTGGTCGCCGAGGAAGGCACGCCGCACGAGCCTCGCGATATCGCCGAGGACAGTGCCGCCTTGATCATGTACACCTCCGGCACCACCGGAAACCCCAAGGGCGCGGTACTGACCCACCTCAACATGAACTCCCAGGCCCTCACCTGTATCCGGGCCATGCACTACCGCACCGACGACATCGCCTTCTGCGCGTCGCCCCTGTTCCATATCGCCGGATTGGGTAGTGTCGCAGCCTGTTTCGTGCTCGGGGCACTGACGGTGATCCACCCGCTCAAGGCTTTCGACGTCACCGAGGTGCTCGATGCCTGGGAACGCGAACGCGCCACCTCGGTGTTCCTCGTTCCCGCCCAGTGGCAGCTCGTCTGCGCCGATCCCACCGTGGCACAGCGTGATCTGCGACTGCGGGTGATCAGCTGGGGTGCCGCGCCGGCCTCGGACACGGTGCTGCGCGCGATGGCCGAGACGTTCCCGAACGCCCACAATGTGGCCGTCTTCGGGCAGACGGAGATGTCACCGATCACCTGCGTGCTCGACGGCGAGGACGCGATCCGCAAGCTCGGCTCCGTCGGCAAACCGATCCCCACTATCGCCACCCGCATCGTCGACGACGCGATGAACGACGTCGCCGCGGGCGAGATCGGCGAAATCGTCTATCGCGGACCGACGCTGATGCGCGAGTACTGGAACAACCCGGGCGCGACCGCCGACGCGTTCGCCGGCGGCTGGTTCCACTCCGGCGATCTGGTGCGCCGTGACGAGGAGGGCTTCGTCTATGTGGTGGACCGCAAGAAGGACATGATCATCTCCGGCGGCGAGAACATCTACTGCGCCGAGGTCGAGAATGTGCTGTTCGCCCATCCCCGGATCCGCGAAGCGGCGGTGATCGGCCGGGCCGACGACCGGTGGGGCGAGGTGCCCGTCGCGGTCGTCGCCGTCGAGGACGGCGGCGAGCTCGGCCTGGCCGAGCTGGCACCGCACCTGGACGCGCACCTCGCCCGCTATAAGCACCCCAAAGCGCTCGTCGTCGTCGAAGCCCTGCCGCGCAACGCGGGCGGCAAGGTGATCAAGCACGAGTTGCGCGCGCAGCACGGGTCGGCGGCCGTGGTCAGCGGCTGAGGAACTCCTCGATCGCGGGCCAGGTCGTGTCGGCGGCGGACACCATGCCCAGGTGGCCGCCGCTGACCTCCACGAACTCGACCTCGGCGGCATTCGGCAGCACTTCGAGGCCGCGGCGCACCGAGTCGGCGGGCACCACCACGTCGCTGCGGCTGCCGGCCAGCAACACCCGGCAGGTGACCTTCGACAGTTCGATCACCAGGTCCGACCGCAATCGGATCGACCCGCTCGCGAGTTCGTTGCGCAGGACCAGGCTGCGGTAGATCTGCCAGTACGAGCGGCCGGGGTAGCCGGGCATGGTGGCCATGAACCGGTCGGTCGCCTCCATCTTGGCCAGTGCCTCGGTGTCGAAGGCGTTGCGGGCCAGGAACATCGGTTTGGCGAGCTCGCGGTCGAAGGCCTGGATCCGGAAGCCCAGCCGCACGAATTCCTGCGGGATACCGCCCATGACCTTGGTCGCCAAGGCCATCTCCCGGCCACCGGTGACCTTGGCGACCAGACGCAGCGGGATCAGGAACGCGGTGCGGGCCTGATCGATCGGTGCGGCCAGGCAGGTGATGGAGGCGATCGGCAGGTCGGCGTGGGAGGCCGCGGTCAGCAGAGCGAGCACACCGCCCAGCGACCAGCCGACGATGTCGACGCCACGGCCGTCGTGTTCTTCGGAAACCCGTGCGATCGCCTCGGGCAGGATGTCGTCGGTCCAGTCCTCGAGGCCGAGATCGCGATCGGCGTAACCGAATTCGCCGTAGTCGATGACGTAGGGCTGCCTGCCCTGGTCGAGCAGGAAGCGCACCAGGCTCTGCCCTGGACGCAGGTCGAAGCACGCCGTGGTCACCGCGAGCGGCGGCACGAGCAGCACCGGATTGCCCTTCGCCGGTGTGGTGCGGTCGTAACGCTTCAGGTGCCGGTGCGCGCCGTTGTACACCGTCGTCGACGGCGCGGGGCGGTAGGACTCGAGTCCACCGCCGAACGACACCGACCACACATTGCGCACCGCGCGCGGCAACTCGGCAACGATCCCCATCGGTAAACCCCTTACCTCACCAGTTACTGCCGACCGGCAGACCCAATATCGGTATCTTACCAGTGAGTAAGTTCCAGTTCAGGCTGCGTGACGAGTCTTACTCGCCGTACCATCCCTGCCCCGCCCGGTCGCCGAAGCGGTGATAGGACGCCCGAAGAGGACCCGGAGCGCGGCGCGCACGAGGGCGCCGGACCCGCGACTGCCCGCGGGCAGCGCGAGCACGCTGCGCACGGTGCGGGTTTCCGATGGCGTCACCGGCACGCCGACGAATCGGTCGGCGAGCCAGTTCAGGCTCAGCGGTGTCGACAGCGGCAGCAGGGTGATGTGTTCGCTCGCCCGGTCACGCAGGTAGGTCACGTGCGCGCCGAGCGCGCGATAGCGCTCGACGAGCGCGTCGATATCGTCCACCGCGATGATCTGGTCGTGCACGGCCTGCACGACCAGCAGCGGCACGGCGGGCGCCCGGTCACCGAGCGTGAGATCGGCGAAGACGGCCAGCATCGCCTCCATGGCGAGGAGCTCGGCGATCGGGGTACCGCTGTGCTGGTCGACGTTGTAGCGGGCCAGCCGCAGGACCGCGGCGGCGGTCGTCGACTGGGCGGCCTTGTCGAGCACCGCGCGACCGTCGTCGCTGAAATGGGTGGCGACGAGCTCTTCGAACGCCGGATACACCCGGCGCAGCGCGGCGACGACGAGCGTCGGCAGCCCGGCGTGCAGGCCGCCGTTGAGTCGATGGAAGGTCGACACCAGATCGCCCACCGGGGAGCCGAGCACGGCGCCGACGATGTCGAGTTCGGGCGCGTAGGTCGGCGCCATCTCCGCGGCCCATGACGTGGCCAGACCGCCGCCCGAATATCCCCACAGGCCGACCTGCGTCGACGGGTCGAGCCCGCCGGGTTCGAAGGCCAGTGCCGCGCGGATGCCGTCGAGTGCGCGGTAGCCCGGTTCACGCGGTGCGCCCCACGCGCCGAGCATGCCTTCGTGATCCGGGATCGAGATCGCCCAACCCCTGGTCAGCGCGTCGACGAAACAGAGAAGCTCGACATGCGCGAAGGTGCCGATGGCACGGGAGCCACGTTGCAACGCGTAGGACGGAAACGCCCGCGGCGAGATCGCGTCGATCGCGCACTGGAACGACAGCAGTGGCGCACCGGGCGCGACACCGCCCATCGGCGCCACCACCGTGGTGACCGATGCCTCGGGCATACCGTTGAGATCGGTCGTGCGATACAGCAGCTGCCAGGCCTGCACCTTCAGCCCGATCAGACCGAACGCGGCGAGTTCGACCGGTCGCGAGCGCAGGATCGTGCCCTCGGCGAGGCTCTCGAACCCGGGTCGCGGTGCGAAGAACGGATCCTTGTCCGGGAGCACGGCCCGCGTGGGCGCGGGCCAGCTTTCGGCCCTCATGCGGCCCTGCGCGCGGGCTCGCTGCGGTAGCGCGAAACCGGTCCGTCGATGCCGAGCAGACGCCACACACGCTTGGCGACAGGATTCATCAGGCCGATATCGGTCGCGAGCGCGCGGACATCGGTGAACACGTCGCGCTTGACGTGCCGCGAGTAGGGGTTGCGCCAGTAGGCGTCTCGAATCACCGCGCCCGGAATTCCGAACTTCTCGGCGAACTGCTTCGGCGGCGTCGCGATCATCGCCAGCATCACCCGCATGATGATCGGAAAGGCCACGGACAGGACGGTTTTCGACACGAAGTTCATCGAGGGCACGTTGATCCGAAGATATTCGTGCGCGAACGAGATGTGCCTGGCCTCCTCGGCCACATGGATCTCCATCACCCGGTGCACCATCGGATGCGGGTCGGCGTCGCTGCGCAGCAACGCCTTCTGCAGGTGATCGATCGGCTCCTCACCGCCGAGCACCAGGGCGAAGAAGAACCCGGGGAAGAACTTCACGGCGGGCCAGATGATCAACGTGAGCTTGCGATCGACCGAGCCCATGCCGATCACATCGCGATAGCCGATGCGATTGATCATCTCCTGGAACATCATCGTGTGGTTGCACTCTTCGGCAGCCTCGTGCGTGATGTAGCGAAATTCCGGGTCACCGTTGGGCACCGACGGCAGATACTGCATGAGCCCGCGGATGAGCAGCTGCTCGAAGTCGATGCCCACCTTCGCGATACCGGCCTGGCGCCACAAGCCCATCGCGATCCGCTTCTCGACCGGCTGCGCTTTGTACCAGGGGTGACGGCCGAGCGGGTCTACATCGGGCAGGATCCAGCGCGGGTCGTCGGAGTGCACGGCGAACTCGGGCGAGTCCCAGTCGATATCGACGTAGGGATCGAAGTGCTTGGTCACCGAGCCCTCGGACAGGCTCTGCAGGGCGTCGTGGTAGCTGGACAGCGTCATCGGTGTCTCCTCGGTGCGGTTCCACCTCCAGTTTAGTGGTACTGGAGGTACCACACAAGGGATGACGCTACCGCGTGTTACAGCTAATCCGCCGCCGTCAGTTCGGCGATCGACGTCCGCGGATCGAGCGTGACACCGACTTCGCGCAGACTGGCGTCGATGATCGCCCAGATGGCAACTTGCAGGTAGGACGACAGTTCGGCGGCGTCCATCGGCTGCATCGACCGGCTCAGCCATCGGTTCACGCTGCCGTCGACGAAGCTCACCAAGCCGAAGGCCATCGGTTCGGCGACTGTCACCGGCGCGGACTGTGCCCGCAGGGCGCTCACGAACACCTCGCGGACGGTACCCGCGATGGCGATCTTGGTCCCGGACACGATCGGCGAGTTGTGATCCTTGCTGCCGCCTGATCCGGCGCCGAGGAAGTAGTGCAGGCGCGGATTGATTGCGATCCAGCCCACATAGGCGTCGACGGAGCGTGCTATCGCCTCCATGACGGTGCCCTCGGGGTTCAGGGTGGGGGCGAGCACGGCCATCAGGTCGTCGACGATGCGGGTGCGCAGCTGTTCGTCGAGGTCTTGGCGGTCCTTGAAGAGGCGGTAGAGGACCGAGCGTGGGACGCCGGCCAGGTCGGCTATCTCCTGGACTCCGACCGAGGCGCCTTGGGACTGGACCGCTTCGAGGGCGGCGGCGAGGATGAGTTCGCGGCGGTCGGCGCGGTGGCGGTCCCAGCGGCTGGCTCTGCCGTCGGTGTGCTGTGCGGTCACAATCTCTCCCTTCACCGGGCCCTGGGGCGGTGTACCTTGCTGTGTTTGTTGGAGCGCTGACGCGCTCGAGTCGGGGCCCTTCGGGCCCCCGATCTTCCCTCCCTCCGGGCACTCCTTCGTCGCACCCTCCGGTCAGTCCAGATCGGGGCGGGCCCCTCCGGGTAGAGACACATCAGGATCACCCGTCCGGAGTGGTGGATCCGTGTACTACGAACTGTAGTCCAGGGATTCCATCGCTCCGGACCCGCAGGGGCACGGTGATCGGCAGGTCAGGCGATCGCCCCGGCTCGGCGGAGACGGTCGGTCTCGTCGTCTCCGTAGCCGAGGTCGCGCAGCACCGCGCTGGTGTCGGCACCGGTTGTGCTGCCGGGCCGTGGGGTCGGTGCTGGGGTGCGCCCGAATCGCGGGGCGGGTGCGGGCTGCCTGATGCCGCCGACCTCCACGAAGGCGTCGCGGGCCTTGTTGTGCGGGTGCTCGTGTGCCTGCCATGGCGAAAGCACCGGTGACACACAGGCATCCGAGTCCGCGAACACCGCCGCCCACTCGTCGCGCGGCTTGGTGGCGAACACCGCGGCCAGCGCGTTGCGTAGTTCCTCGGCGCTGTCGAGGTCGTACTGCGCGGGCAACTCGGCCGATGCCAAGCCGAGCCGGTCGAGCAGTTCGGTATAGAAATGCGGCTCGACCGCGCCGACCGCGACATATCCGCCATCGGCGCAGCGGTAGGTGTCGTAATAGGCGCCGCCGCCGTCGAGCAGGTTCTCGCCCCGTTCGCCTTCCCACAGGCCCGCGGCGTGCATGCCGTGCAGGAAGGACGTCAGCAGGGCCGCACCGTCGACCATCGCGGCATCGACCACCTGGCCCAGGCCCGATCGCGTCCGTTCCGCGAGCGCGGCGAGCACACCGACGACGAGAAGCATTCCGCCGCCGCCGAAGTCGCCGAGCAGGTTCACCGGCGGGGTCGGCTGCTGTCCGGCTCGGCCGAGCAGATCCAGCGCACCGGCGACACCGATGTAGTTGATGTCGTGACCGGCGGCGTTCGCCAGCGGGCCGTCCTGGCCCCAGCCGGTCATCCGGCCGTAGATCAGTCCGGGATTGCGGTGCGCGCAGGCGTCGGGACCGATGCCCATGCGCTCGGCCACGCCCGGCCGGAACCCTTCGACGAGAATGTCGGCGGTTTCGGCCAGGCGCAGGACGACTTCCCGGCCCTCAGGAGATTTCAGGTCGACCGCGATGGACTTGCGGCCGCGATCGAGCACCCCCGACGGGGCGAGCAGCCCCGCCGAGTCACCGACGCGGTCCACGCGGATCACCTCGGCGCCGAGATCGGCCAGCACCATGCACGCGAAAGGCCCCGGTGCGAGACTGGCGATTTCGATCACCCGCAGACCGGCCAGTGGCCCGCCTGCCCGAGGGCCGGGAGCGCTCACCCGTTCACCGCCGCGTCCCGTGGCAGGCCGAGCATCCGCTCACCGATGACATTGAGCTGGACCTCGGTGGTGCCACCGTAGATGGTGGTGGCACGGCCCGCGATCAGCTGTTCCATCGCGTGGTTGCTGCGCTCGCCGGGCACCGACACCACACCGGCGACGCCGAGTTCAGCCACGACGTACTCCGAAATCGCCTGTCCCAGGCCCATTCCCAGCAGCTTGGCGACGCTGGACGTGGTTGATACGTCGATCCCGGACAGCTGCTTGAGTACCACCCGCGAGCCGATGACATCCACCGCTCGACTCTCGGCCATGAGTTCGCCGAGCCGGTAGCGTGCCACCGGCGAGAGGTCACGGCCGGTCGCGAAACGCAGCAGGTCGGTGTCGGTGGCGTAGGCCTCCATCTTCTGGCTCAGCGCCACCCGCTCGCCCGCGAGGGTCGTGCGGGCCACGTGCCAGCCGTCGTCGACCGCGCCGACCACATTCTCGTCCGGAATGAACACGTCATCGAGGAACACCTCGTTGAACAGCGCCGATCCGGTCATCTCCCGCAGCGGGCGCACCGTGATGCCGGGCGAGGACATGTCGAGCACGAAGTAGGTGATGCCTTCGTGTTTGGGCTTGTCGGGGCTGGTGCGCGCGATCAGCATCGCCCAGTCGGAGAACTGCGCGACCGTGGTCCAGATCTTCTGTCCACTGATCCGCCAGCCACCGTCGACCTTGGTGGCCTTGGTGGTCAGGCTCGCCAGGTCCGAGCCCGCGCCCGGTTCGCTGAACAGCTGGCACCACACCAGTTCGCCGCGCAGCGTCGGCACGACCAGTTCCTGCTTCTGCCGTTCGTCGCCGTGCGGGACGAGCGCGCCGACTGCCCAGGTACCCATCAGCAGCTGCGGCATCTGGATGCCGGAAGCCTTGATCTCCTGCGCGATCACGACCTGCTCGAGCGGCGAGGCCGAACGGCCGTAGGGGCGGGGCAGGTGCGGGAGGTTCCAGCCACCGTCGCCGAGGGCGACGAGCTGGTCGTCCTCGTCGTCGATCGCCGCGATCTCGGCGAGTTCGGCCCGGACCGCGGCGCGGATCTGTTCGGCCTCGGCAGGCAGTTGCAGTTCACTGGACAGGGTCAGTCCCGACAGCGCGTAGCCGGCCACCGCTTCGGCACGTTCGTCGCGCGCGCCGAGCTGCCCACGCAGCGCGAGGGCCCGACGGTAGTACAGGTGCGCGTCGTGCTCCCAGGTGAATCCGATGCCGCCGTGCACCTGGATGCACTCCTGGGCGACCTGCACCGCGGCGTCCGGGATGATCAGCGCGGCGACAGCGGCCGCGTAATCGGCGGTGTCGTCGTCGCGATCGAGCGCGAACGCGGCGTCCCACAGCACGGCCCGCGCCTTCTCCAGGGCGATGCCCATCTGGGCACACTTGTGTTTGACGCCCTGGAACTGGCCGATCGGCCGACCGAATTGCACCCGGGTCTTGGCATATTCCGACGCGGTGGACACACACCACGACATCACGCCGACCGCCTCGGCGCCGAGCACCACCGCGGCCACCGAACGCACGCGGGCCGAATTCACGTCGAGCAGCCGATCGATCGAGACCTCGACCGAATCCGCCTGCAGCCGAGCCGAACCGCGCAGCACGTCGATGCTGTCCTGCGCGCTGATCGTCAGATCGATGTTCTCGAAGGCCACCCACCGCTGTTCGCCGGCCACCGCGACCGGCGCGATGACGACATCGGCGGTGAGGGCGCCCACTACCCCGTCGGCGGTGCCGCTGACGGTCAGCACCCCGCCTGACAGCGCGCCGGTCAGGTTCGAGGCCAACGCCACCGCACCGGTGCGCGACCCGTCCGCCAAACCGGCCAGCAGCGCCTTCGACTTGTCTTGGGAACCAGCGCTATTCGTCGCCTGAGCGAGCACCGCACTGGCGAGAACGGTCGACACGAAGGGGCCGGTATGCACACCTCGCCCGAGCGGTTCGAGTGCGACGGCAAGGGTCAGCAGACCCGCGCCCTGACCACCGAGATCCTCGGCGATGTGCAGACTCAGCAGATCCTGGGCGACGAGCGCGTCCCAATACGGCAGCAGTTTGCCCGCATCGGTGGACTCGACCGCGGACCGGACGACCTCTGCCGTGATGGTCCGTTCGACGAAACCGGCGACCGAGTCGGCGAGGGCCAGGTGGTCCTCGCTGACGCCGACCCCGAGCTCATAACTGTTGCGCGCCATGACTAGTTGGTCTCTTTCAGCTGGGCGGCCACCTCGTCGATGGTCCACGGGCCGTCGGTCTCGACAGTGCGCACGTCGTGCCAACCGGCCAGTTCGACGATCGCACCGCCCTGGACGGCGAACACCTTGCCGGTGAGCGCGCAATCGGCCGCGGCGAGGTGGGCGACCAGCGGGGAGATATTGGCCGGGGCGAACGCGTCGAACTCACCCTCGGGCACCTCGGCCGCGAACAGCGCGCCCATGCCGGGGGTGGCCAGGGTCAGGCGGGTGCGCGCGATCGGGGCGATCGCGTTGACGCGCACGCCGTACCGTTCGAGCTCGTCGGCGGCGACCAGCGTCAGCGCGGCGATGCCCGCCTTGGCCGCACCGTAGTTGCCCTGCCCGGCATTGGGCATGAACGTGCCGGAGGCCGAGGCGGTGTTGATCACCGAGGCCGACACCGGGGTACCGGCCTTGGACTGCGCCTTCCAGTACGCCGCGGCGTGATGCAGGGTGGCGGCGTGACCCTTGAGGTGCACCGCGATGACCGAATCCCACTGCGACTCGTCCATGCCCGCGATGAACGCGTCGCGCAGGATGCCCGCGTTGTTCACCACGATGTCGAGGGTGCCGTACTCGCCGATCGCCTGATCGACCAGCGCTTTCGCGCCGTCCCAGGTGGCGATGTTGTCGGTGTTGGCAACCGCGGTACCGCCTGCGGCGACGATCTCGTCGACCACCTGCTGGGCCGGGCCCGCGTCGGTGCCGGTGCCGTCGTTGGCGCCGCCGAGATCATTGACCACGACCTTGGCGCCTTCGCGGGCGAACAGCAGCGCGTGTTCGCGGCCGATGCCGCGACCGGCACCGGTGATGACCGCGACGCGACCGTCAAGTTTTCCCATGAGTCTTGTCTCCTAGTTGATTTCGACGCGGCCGTCGGTGATCGCGATCTGGCCCGCGGCTTCGGTCTCGAAGGCGTAGGCCCGCACGGCGGGATCATCGGATTCGGTGGGCCAGAAGGTGGTGGTGATGTCCTGGCCGGGCAGCACCGGCTTGGCGAAACGCACGGCGAGCCTGCGCAGGCGCGCGGTGTCGCCGTCGGCGAGTTCGGTCAGCGCGGCCCACGAGGTGAACGCCATGGTGCACAGACCGTGGTTGATGATGCCGGGAAGCCCGGCCATGCGGGCGATCTCGTCGTCGAGGTGGATCGGCATCGGGTCACCCGAGGCCGGTGAGTAACGGAAGGTCTGGTCCTCGTCGATGTGGGCGGTGACCTTCGCGACCGGGTCGCCGGCGCGGTCCTCGTCGGTGATCCGGTGCGTGGGCGCGAGCTCCCCTGCACCGGGGCCGGCGTCGACCTTGCGGAAGAACGCGGTCATCCACTGCTCATTGACGAGTTCGCCTGCCGCATCACGGGTTTCGGCGTAGATCACCACGGTCGAACCGTTCGGGCGGCCCACATAGCCGATCGGCTTGGCCCGCACCACCAGTTCGTCGCCGGCCCGGATCGGCCGGTGGAACAGGAAGTCCTGCTCACCGTGGACCAGCTTCATCAGCAGCTCCACCGGGGCGACCGACAGCGCGGCGGGCGCCATCGAGGTGAACACCGGCACCACCGCGAACACCGGCGGCGCGATCTCGCCCGACCGGTGCGCGGGGATCGGATCATTGGTCGCCGCGGCGTATTCCGCGATCCGCTCCGCCGTGACCGAGAACCGCTCTTCGTCGGTCCACTCCCCCAGGGCGGAGCCGTCGAAGACGACCCCGGCCGATTCCGAGGTGGTCATGCGGCCGAACCGACCAGCTCGGTGAACTTGTCCATCGACTCCTTCAGATCGGCTTCGGCGTGCTTGGCCACGGCCTTGCCGATCGGGCCGACGATCATCGCACCCTTGAAGCTCGCGTCGAACGCGGCCGAGGAGCCGGTCTCGGTGGCCTCCACCTTCAGCGCGAATTCGATGGTGACACCGGCCATTCCGGCACCGGTGATGCGCAGGAACGAGTTCGGGACGACCTCGGCGACGGTCCACTCGATCTTGTTGGCCATGTTCATCACCGACACGACCTCGGTGAAACGCGAGCCCGCGGTGAGCTCGGCGGGCAGATCGCCGCGCCAGCCCTGGTGGATGGTCAGCCATTCCTCCCAGTTGGCGAGATCGCTCAGGCGGGCCCAGGCCAGCTCGGGGGCGACGGGCAGGGCGGTGGAAACGGAGACAGATGCCATGGGGTTACTCCTGGTGTGATTCGGTAGGGGAAGGTCAGCGGTTGGCGGGGCGGTAGGCGGTCACGACGACCGCGCCGCCGAGACCGATGTTGTGTTGCAGGGCGATTCGCGCGTCAGTGACCTGGCGAGCGTCGGCGTCGCCGCGCAGCTGCCAGGTGAGTTCGCTGCACTGGGCCAGACCGGTGGCCCCGAGGGGGTGTCCCTTGGAGATCAGGCCGCCCGACGGGTTGACGACCCACTGGCCGCCGAAGGTGGTGGCGTTGTCGTCGACGAGTCGACCGCCCTCGCCCGGCGCGCACAGGCCAAGCGCCTCATAGGTCAGCAGTTCGTTGGTGGAGAAGCAGTCGTGCAGTTCGATGACGTCGATGTCGTCGGGGCCGATCCCGGCCTGCTCGTAGACCTTCAGCGCGGCGGCGCGCGACATGGAGGAGCCGACCAGGTTGATCGCGGTCGGATCGGTGAAGGTGGACTGCAGGTCGGTGACCATCGACTGCCCGACGATCTCCACGGCCCGATCGGCCAGGTTGTGCCGGTCGACGAAGTCCTCACTCGCGAGGATCACCGCGCCCGAACCGTCCGAGGTCGGCGAGCACTGCAGCTTGGTGAGCGGGCCGTAGATCTGCTTGGCCTCGAGGACTTCTTCGAGGCTGTATTCCTTCTGGAACTGCGCGTACGGGTTGTTCACCGAGTGCTTGTGGTTCTTCACGCCGATCTTGGCGAACTGCTCGGCGGTGGTGCCGTAGAGCTCCATGTGCTCCTTGCCCGCGGCGCCGAACATGTACGGCGCGGGCGGCATGGCGAACTCCTGCAGTTCGGCCAGCGCCAGCAGGTGCTTCATCATCGGCTGCTCGCGGTCGTCGTAGGTCGAACCGAGCGAGCCCTTCTGCATCTTCTCGAAGCCCAATGCGAGCGTGCACTCGGCGAGCCCACCGCGAATCGCCTGTGCCGCGAGGTAGAGGGCGGTCGATCCGGTGGAACAGTTGTTGTTGACGTTGACCACCGGAATACCGGTGAGCCCCAGCTCGTAGACCGCGCGCTGGCCCGAGGTGGACTCGCCGTACACATAGCCGACGTAGGCCTGCTCGACCTGGTCGTAGTCGATTCCGGCATCGGCGAGCGCCTTGGTCCCCGCCTCGCGGGCCATGTCCGGATAGTCCCACTCCAGCGAACCCGGCTTCTCGAACTTCGTCATGCCGACGCCGACGACGAACACCTTCTGTGTCATGAACGCACTCCCGTGTGCCGTGTGTCCCGGATACCTGAGACACGGTGTCCATGTAACTTATGTTGGACACGGCGTCCAGGTCAATACCCCGGGGAATACAGCTCGAACACGACAAGGGCCGCACCACGGTGCGGCCCTTGTGGGTCGTGTTATCCAGGTCAGCTCTGTTGGCCGAACCGGCGGGGCTTCTTCGCGCCCATGATGTCGGTCCACCACGACTGCAGCGGGCTCGGTTCGGGCCAGTGGACGGTCGGGTCTTCTTCCTCGGGATCGGCGGGTGTCATGTCGGGCGGGTCGTCGTCGAGATCGCTGGTCATGCAGGTTCTTCCTCGGATCGATCGACGGCGCCGCAGCGGTGAGACGAGAGAAGGAACGAGAGCCGGTAACTCGAGGCCGAGTGCGGCGACGACGCGTTGGTCACCGCTGGTCACGGCTGACCTGTATCTGTCCAACCGTACACGGCGGGGGTAAACCGTCGGTATCAATTCACCGCCCTACACCACAATGCGAGTCACGTTCTGCAGCAACCCGTTTCGTGCACTCGTCGATTTGCACTGCTAACGTGTCCGCATCGCCGAAACGCCGGGCAGCGAGCCCGGACTCGAACCGAACTCACGCGCGCGGTGCCGAATTATGGTGCGGCGCGGATGTTGTGAGGGCGGGCGTCGGCGTGAAGTCTCGTCGGAGAGACCGGCGAGGACCCGGCCACCACGGCTCTTCGGTCGGTACAAACGACAAAGGAACCGATGACTCCGACGCTCGCGGTCTTCTTGTTCTCCATCGCGACACTGGTCCTGCTCGGCGCGGTCGCTGTCGCGCTGCAGGCCCTGCGCAACGAACGTCAGATCCGCGGCCGGCTGGCGGCGGCCGAGCGGGACCTCCATGCCAAAGACGCGGCGATGGAGCAGATGTCTCTCGCCCACGCCGACGAGCTGCGTGCGCGAGAACACGAGGCAGCACAGGCCGACCGGGCCGCCGGAGACCACACCACCGCGCTTGTCGAGGCAGCGCAGGAGGCCACCCGCGCCCAGGTCTCCGCCGACGCCCGGTCCGCCACCAGCAACGCGGTGCGCGCGTTCGGCACCACCGTGGTGAGCCTCGGTGCCGACGTCGGCCAGGTCGTGAGCAACGCGCTGCGGGAGAACCGCAACGACGAGGTCTACGCGACGCTCACCCGGATCGACCACACGGTCCAGCAGATGATCCGTCAGGCGCAGGCTTACGTCATCGTCTCGGGCGGGCTGCCCGGCAGGCGCTGGCCGCAGCAGACCGTCGGCGACGTGGTGGGCGGCGCCACCGGCCGCGTGCGTGATTATCTGCGCGTACGCACGGGCAACTGCGAACTGGTGGTGATGAGCCGGGCGGTCGAACCGCTCGTGCACACGGTCGCGACCCTGCTCGACAACGCGCTGCGCTACTCGCCGCCGTCGTCGTTCGTCGACATCTCCTACCAGCAGGGCCACCACGGCGTCACCGTGATCATCGACGACGCGGGCGTGCGGATGAGCCGGGAGCAGATGGAGGAGGCGCGCCAGGTGCTCTCGGGCGAGCGTGTCGTCGACATCAACGCGCTCGGCCCGTCACCGCGGGTCGGGTTCCCCGGTGTCGCCGCGCTCGCGCGCCGCTACGGCTTCGCCGCCTATGTCGACGGACCCAATATCTACGGCGGCACCAGGGCGATGGTGTTCGTTCCCGCTGCCCTGCTCGTGACCGCCGCCGAAGTGCACCGACCCAAGCACGCCGAGGCACCGGAACCGGCAGCACCACAACCCGTTTCCGAGATCACCAGGCCTGCGCCCGAGCCGGACCCGGTCGAGCACGACCGGACCACCGGCGGGCTCCCCAAGCGCACACGCCGCGCCGTCGCCCCGGCCGACGAGCGCGTCGGCACCGCGGAGACGCTCGCCCGCCCCGAGCTCGCCGCGGCCTGGCACAGCGGATCCAGACACGGTCGCGCCGCGGCCGCGCGTTCGACGAAAGGGCACGACAGCTGATGAGTACTCCGATCGCCAACAGCACCAACCGCCTCGCGTGGCTGCTGGACGACCTGGCTCTCGACGGCGTCCGCTTCGCGGTGTTGTTATCCGAGGACGGCCTACGCGTGGCGCACTCCGGCGACATCGCCACCGATGACGCGGAGCGTTTCGCGGCCGCCGCGTGCGGGCTGCGCTCGCTGGGTAAGGTACTCGGCGAATTCTGCGGTGGACTCTCGAACACAGTGCGCCAGAACATGACCGAATACGACGAGGGCATGGTCCTGATCACGGCCGCGGGCGCGGGCACCCTGCTCGGCGTCGCCACGACCGGCGATGTGGACCTCGCGCTCATCGCCCATCGCATGAACGAGCTGGCCGCCAGGGTCGGCCACGAACTCGGCGCGTCGCCGAGGCACCGATCGTCGACTCAGGAGTACACGCTGTGACACTGGATGTTTCGCCGGACTCGCGTAGCGGCCAGGACCGGGTACCGCTGTACTCGCCGGAATTCGCCGCCGACCCGCAGAGCACTTACCGCGCCATGCGGCACCGCTTCGGTTCGCTGGTGCCGGTCGACCTGGTGCCCGGGGTTCCGGCCACCCTCGTGATCGGCTATCGCACCGCGGTACAGATTCTCAACGATCCCGATCATTTCCCCGCCGACCCGAAGATGTGGCAGCGCGACATCCCCGCCGACTGCCCGGTGCTGCCGATGATGCGCTACCGCCCCAACGCGATTCGCACCGCAGGCGCGGAGCATACGCGCCACCGGCAGGTCACCGTCGCTGGCCTGGCGGGTGTCGACCTGTACCAGCTGCACCGCACCGTCGAGCAGATCGCGATGCCGGTGATCAACTCCTTCTGCGCCGACGGCAGCGCGGATCTGTTGAGCCAGTACGCCTTTCCCGTCATCTTCGCCACCATCAACGCGATGCTCGGGGTGCCCGCCGATATCGGCGGGCACATCGCGACCGGCATGGGGCAGATGTTCGAGGGCGGCGACACCGCGGCCAGTGGCACGCAGATGATGGAGGACGCGCTCTACGACCTGGTGCGGCTCAAGCAGAGCGAACCCGGCGACGATGTGACGACCCGGTTGGTGCAGCATCCGCAGCGGCTCACCGACGAAGAGCTGATGAACCAGGTGCTCACGATGTACGGCGCGGGGATCGAGCCGATGCTCAACCTGATTCTCAATACGGTGCGGCTGATGCTCACCGATCAGCGTTTCGCGGGCAGCCTGCTCGGCGGCAGCCTGTCCACGCGCGACGCCCTCGACGAGGTGCTCTACACCGACCCACCGATGGCCAACTTCTGCACCACCTATCCTCGTCAGCCGATCCTGGTCGACGACGTCTGGCTGCCCGCGCATCAGCCGGTCGTCATCAGCATGGCCGCGTGCAACAACGATCCCGCGATCGGGACCGGCGATTTCCTCGACAACCGCGCGCACCTGGCGTGGAGCACCGGCCCGCACGGCTGCCCGGCGAAGTCCCCGGCCTACCTGATCGCTCAGGAGGCCATCGACCAGCTCCTCGACGCGTTGCCGGAACTGGAGCTGGCGGTCCCCGCGGACGAATTGGTCTGGCGGCCAGGGCCTTTCCACCGGGCGCTGGCCGGGCTGCCGGTGGTGTTCCCCAGTATGGCTCCGCTGGTGGTGCCCGGTATCTGAGTCCTTGCTCGGCCGCCCGACTCGGTCGGCCGAGCAAGTTCGGTGCTATGCGCCGTGTACGTAAGCCGGCAGGTGGCGGTGACCGTTGGAGATGAAGCTGGGCACCGTGCCGAGTTCGGTCACGGGAGCGGCCAGCCTCAGGTCGGCGAACCGTTCGAACAGCGCAGGCAGCGACACCAGCGCCTCGAGGCGGGCCAGCGGCGCACCGAGGCAATGGTGTGCCCCGTAGCCGAAAGCCATGTGCGACTGCTTCTCCCGCGTGGGATCGAACTCATCGGCGGTCTCGCCGTGCAGCTTCGGGTCACGACCGGCACCGGCGTAGCTCGCCAGAATCGGCTCGCCCTTGGCAATCTGCACGCCGTCGATGTCGATGTCGTCCACCGCGAAACGCAACGGCAGGTGCGCGACCGGCGATTCGAATCGCAGCGTCTCCTCGATCAGATCGGGCCAGGTGATCGTGCCCGCGCGCACGCCCGCGAGCACATCGGGCCGGGTGAGCAGCGCGGTGATGGCCTGGTCGAGCAGATTCACGGTGGTCTCGTGACCTGCCGAGATCACCAGAAGCAGCGTGCCGACGAGCTCTTCCTCGGTGAGCTGGCCCTCGTCCTCATCGCGCTGGACGATCAGCAGGCTCGTGATGTCGTCGCCGGGCTGTTCGCGCCGCAGGGCCACCAGTTCACCGAGGATCCGGTACATCTCCATGTAGTTTGCCTGCGACTGCTCCGGGGTGAGCGTGGTGTCGAAGATGCCGTCGACGCACGTGCGCAGGCCGGGGTTCAGCGATTCCGGTACCCCCATCAGCTCCGAGATCACCTGGATCGGCAACGGATACGCGAACTGCTCACGCAGGTCGACCACCTGGCCTGCCGGGGTCTGCGCCAGTGCGTCGAGCAGTTCGGTGGTGATGCGCTCGACCCGTTCGCGCATGGCCTCGGTGCGCCGCGCGGTGAAGGCGGGCGCCACCAGCTTGCGCAGCCTGCGGTGATCGGGGCCGTAGGCGGTGAACATATTCGGCGCCGCGACCCACAGGTACAGAGGCCAATCCGCGGGAATCTCACCGGCGACGAACGCGGGCCAGTGCTGGCCGGCATCCTTGGAGACCCGGGGATCGACGAGCAGTTTCTCCAGCAGCGCGGCATCGGTGATCGACCATGCGGCCACCCCGCCCGGCAACTCGACCCTGGTGGCGGGACCGTGCGCCCTGATCTCGACGATCTCACCCTGAATGTCTTGCCCAGTCGGGTCCATTACGACCCGATTCGTCACCGTCTCCACTGTGAAACCTCTCGATCACCCGGTGCCCCGTGGACCCCGGTTCTCCGCGATCGCAACGAAACATCTTGCTGGACTAGACCTTACGGTCCGTTAGCGATGCTACCGGCCGAACGTGTTCGTCGCAGTGAACACTTGGAATGTCGACAGCACCGCGAAGTCCGCTTTTCCACCGCTGTCAGCCGGGATATCCATCGCGTCCAGCTGTCGCCGCGGCGGGAATCTTGTACTGTCGCAAACAGATCAGATGCTATGTCGCTGGTGGTTCTCCCTGCGCGGGCGCACCACTGTCAAGTTACAGAGGAGCAAGGCTGATGGCCGACGTGCAGACCCCGATGATCAGGACCGATATCCCCCATTCGGCACGGATCTGGAACTACTGGATGGGCGGTAAGGACCACTACGAGATCGACAAAATCGCGGGCGACGCCGGGCTGGCGGTCGACCCCGACATCTCCACCATGGCCGTGCAGTCGCGGCAGTTCCTGATCAGGGCCGTGCGCTTCCTGGCGAAGGAACGCGGCATCCGCCAGTTCCTCGACATCGGCACCGGGCTGCCGACGATGCAGAACACCCACGAGGTCGCCCAGGGTGTCACCCCGGACGCCCGCGTGGTGTACGTGGACAACGACCCGCTGGTCCTCACCCACGCGCGCGCACTGCTGACCAGCACCACCGACGAAGGCGTCACCACCTATATCGACGCCGACTTCCACAACCCCGAACAGATCGTGGCCGACGCACGCAACGTGCTGAACTTCAACGAGCCGATCGCCGTGATGTTCATGGGCGTTCTCGGACATGCCAAGACCTACGACGACCTGCTGCGCATTGTGCGCACCGTCGTCGGCGAGGTGCCATCGGGCAGCCACCTGATCATGTGGGACGGCACCGACGACAGCCAGGCCTACGTCACCCTGTGCGAGAACTACACCGGCACGGGCGGTACACCGTACGTCCCGCGTCCGCAGGCCCAGATCCGCGGCGTCTTCGACGGTCTGGAGCTCGTCGAGCCGGGTGTCGTCTCGATTACCCAGTGGCGCCCCGAAGCCACCCAGGTCGGCGAGGTCCGCCCGATCTCGGCCTATGGCGCGGTCGCCCGCAAACCTTGACCCACGCGGTAGCGGTCGCCGCTGCCGTCGACATGACCGATACGCCCCGTTCGATATGTGCTCGAACGGGGCGTCGACGTTGCACCGGCCTGAGCAGTGGTTTACCTGCGGATTCGGACGACTCCGCGAGACCAGATAAGGTGATACGGGGAGTTACAGATAGTTTTCTCCTGCCGTCGCGACGTATCCGGAGAATTACATGGGCCCCCTGGCTGCTGCACTGCGTAACGCGGTCGCACTCTTCAGTGACGGTGTCGAGCCGTACGCGCCGACACCGTCGGACATCGTCTACGACGAACCACACCGCAAGCTGCTGCGCTACCGACGCGCCACCCCGGCCACGGGCGATCCCGTACTGCTCGTGCCACCGCTGGCAGTGACGATTTCCTGCTACGACATGCGCCCGAGCCAGAGCCTGGTGCGATTCCTGCTCGACCTGGGGCGCGAGGTCTACGTACTCGACTACGGCGAGATCACTTACGCGGACCGCGATCTCGGCTTCGAGGAGTGGGTCGACGACATCGTGCCGACGGCGATCGGCGCGGTCAGCGCGGACAACGAACACCGCACCGTCGACCTGATCGGCTGGTCGTTCGGTGGCACCATCAGCGTGCTCACCGCCGCGGGGCACGCCGATCTACCGATCGGGTCGGTCACCGCGGTGGGTACCCCGTTCGATCAGCGCCGCAACGGTCAGATCTCGATGGCCCGCAGGTTCGGACAGCTCACCGGCGGCCGCGAGGTCACCCTGCCGGTGCGCATCGCCGGTGGCGTGCCGAAGTACGGGGTGCGGGCCGGTTTTCGCATCCAGTCGATCGATCGCGAACTCACCAAGCCCTGGTACATCGCCCGCAATATCGCCGACACCGAAGCACTGGCTCGCATGCAATCGGTGGATCGGTTCATGGACACCATGCCCGGCTACCCGGGCCGGTTCTATCGCCAGGCCTACCGGCAACTGATCATCCGCAACGAAATGTTCAAGGGCACAGTGCATTTGGGTCCGAATCGGGCGATCGATCTGACCGCGCTCACCGCGCCGACGCAGCTGATCGGCGGCACCAAGGACGCCTTGGCCTCGTCGGCGTCCGTCGCGGCGGGCGTCGGTGTGCTCACCGGCGCGTCGGAGGTTCGCTTCGCCGAGGTCCCGGGAAGCCACCTCGGCATCATCGCGGGGCCCGCCGCCCGCGACACCACATGGGCGACGATCGCGGACTTCCTCGACAGCGTGGCATTGTCGACCCGAACACCCTCGCGCACCCGCTGACCGGGACGCATCGCCTACAGCGCGGGCATCACGCGCCGCGCATGGCGCGATAGACGGCCGAGCCGACGAAGGCCCCGAGATCATCGGGATTCCACTGGTCCCGGTGGGCGAACAGGGTACGGACCGCACTTTCGGCGGCCGACACCCACAACTCCACCAGTGCGGGCAATTTGCGCTCGGCGTCGTCGATGCCCCACGCCTGCAAGGTCGGACGCAGCAACGCCGTGCAGCGCTCGACGGCAAGGCGCCGACCACGACCGAAGGAGCCGACGACCGCCGGGTCGGGGTTGCCGTAGATCAGGCGCCAGGCGTCGGGACGATCGGCTGCCTTATGGAGCAGCGTGCGGAAACCCTCGACGAAGACCGTCTCGTCGGCGTTGGTCGCACGCGGCGGCAGCACGTCGAGCACACCGGAGATCAGGAAGCTCTCCTCGCGCTGGATCAGCGCGTCGATCAACTCGACCCGATCCGGGAAGCAGGCGTACACCACCGGGCGGGTGACCTTCATGTAGTCCGCGACCGCGCCCATCGTGACCGCGGCGACCCCGTCGTCGGCGGCGATGGCCAGTGCCGCGTCGAGCACCTGCGGTCTGCGCCGCTCGGGGCCGAGGTGCGCGGCCCGCCCTCGCCGCTGCACTGCCATCTCGCTACCCATGAGCCCACAATAGCAACCCATCCGGCGTTCCTACATAGCTGTACGAAAATGCTACAGTGGCGAATGAAGCGTCCGACCGTGCTGGACGCCCCCCGCAGGAGGAGCGACGATGCCCCAGGATTTCTTCAACCCGAACACCGCCGACTTCGCGCAGTTCGATCCGGAGACGCGCAGGCTGTTGCGCGCGACGGTCGACTGGTTCGAGACGCGCGGCAAAACCCAGCTACTCGATGACGATCGGTCCCGCGTCTGGCCGTCGGACTTCCTCGACTTCGTCAAGCGCGAGCGCCTGTTCGCCACCTTCCTCACCCCCGCGGCCGAGGCCGACGGCGACCCGAACAAGCGCTGGGACACCTCGCGCAACGCCATGCTGAGCCAGATCTTCGGCTTCTACGGCATGACCTACTGGTACATCTGGCAGGTCACCATCCTGGGTCTGGGCCCGATCTGGCAGAGCGCCAACTCCGCGGCCAAGAAGAAGGCCGCCGCGCAACTCGACTCCGGTGAGATCTTCGCGTTCGGACTCTCGGAGAAGGAGCACGGCGCCGACGTGTACTCCACCGACATGATCGTCGATCCGCAGCCCGACGGTGGTTACACCGCGACCGGCGGCAAGCACTACATCGGTAACGGCAACCTGGCCTCGATGGTCTCGGTATTCGGCCGTCGTTCGGACAAGCCGATCATCGACAGCGCCGCGGCGCTGCGGGGCAAGCCGACGCAGGAGGATTACGAGGGGTATCTCTTCTTCGTCGCCGACTCCCAGCACGACGCGTACAAGCTGCGCAAGAACGTCGTCAACAGCCAGATCTATGTCGCGGCTTTCGATCTGGAGAACTACCCCGTCGCCGAGGAAGACATCCTCCACCGTGGCGAGGACGCGTTCCACGCGGCCATGAACACGGTCAACGTGGGCAAGTTCAACCTCGGCTTCGGCGCGGTCGGCGCCTGTGAGCACACCTTCTACGAGGCGATCAACCACGCTGAGAACCGGATCCTGTTCGGGCACAGGGTCACCGAGTTCCCGCAGGTCCGGGCGCTGATCACCGATTCCTACGCGCGCATCGCCGCGATGAAGCTCTACAGCGCCCGCGCGGTGGACTACATGCGGTCGGCATCGCCGGATGATCGTCGCTACCTGCTGTTCAACGCCATCGAGAAGATGTCGGTGACCCGCCAGGGACAGCGCGTGATCGAGGACCTCGCCGACGTGATCGCCGCGCGCGGGTTCGAGAACGACATGTACTTCCCGGTCGCGGTGATGGCCATGTTCGGCCTCCCGCGACTCGAGGGCACCGTCCACGTCAACATGGCGCTGTCGCTGAAGTTCATGGCCAACTACATGTTCCACCCCGCCGATGCCGGCCTTGCCGCGATGCAGTCGCTGCCGGGCGCCTCGGTGGCTTCCAAGGGCACCACCCGCGCGGTCGCCGGTGCGCTGAGCTGGTCGAGCCGCAAGATCACCCCGCGCCTCGGCGCGGTCGTGAAACCGCTGCGTGCCGAATTCGCCAGTGCCGCTTACGCTCCGGTGCCATCGCGGCACGACACCGCCGACGACGAGTTCCTGTTCCGGCAGGGCCCGAGCAGTGGTCTGGGCCGGATTCGCTTCGCGGACTGGCGCCCGGTCTTCGAGAGCTTCAGCGACGTTCCGAACGTGGCGGTATTCCTCGAGCAGGTCCTCGCGCTACAGGCATTGCTCGCGGTCGCCGCACCGACGTCGTCGCAGCAGCAGGACGTGGACTTCCTGTTCGCGTTCGGTGAGCTGTTCACCGCGGTGCCCTACGCGCAGCTGGTACTGGAGCAGGCGCGCATCGACGGCACCGATCCGGCGGTGATCGACCAGATCTTCGACGCCTTCGTGCGCACGTTCTCCGCGAACGCGCTCAACCTGCACAACAAGCCGACCGCCACCCCCACCCAGCAGCGCCGGGCCCTCGACCTGGTTCGTCGCCCCGTGTTCGACAACGCTCGTTTCGAGCGTGTCCTCGGCAAGGCGCGCGCGCTGGCCGGGACGTACGAGATGAAGGTCTGACCCAGCGCCGACGGTTGCCTCCGTGGATGCAGCGGAGGCAACCGAGGTCAGTCGAGCGGCGGCGCTGTTTCGGTGATGGTGGCCAAGGTCGCTGCCACCGACATATCGGGCTCGATGACGACGCCCTTCTCTCGAAGAAAGCCGTCGAACAGTTGGACGACGGCATTGGTCGTCCGATCGACGAACAGTGCCGTCGGTTCCGGCAGCGGGACGGGATCGGTGTCGAGCCACAGGTCGGTGACGGCCATGACGAAACCGACGATGCCGCGCAGCAGATGATCGATACCGTCGGTATCGAGTGCGACCGAGGACAGCACACTGCGGCTGCGCTCGGCCAGATCGTGGGAGAGGCGCCGACCGATGTCCAATGGCCGAGCAGACGGGTCGGCGCTCGACACACTCTGGGTGAGGACGAGGAACCGGAACACATCGGGGTGCTCGGCGATAACCCCGGCGTAGGCAGTGAGGAACCGATGGATCGTGGCCCGTGGCGGCTGCATGATCAGCGAGAGATCCGGCGCGACGGCGGCGTAGATCTGCGCGACGAGCCAATCCGAGACCGCGCCGTCGAGTTCGGACTTGTCGGCGAACATGCGGTACAGACGCGGTTTGGCGACACCCATCTCCCGAGCGAGCGCTTCCATGCTCACCTGGGGTCCATCGCGGTCGATGCACCGCACCGCACCCGCGATGACTTGGTCGCGGGTGAGCAACCGTACGGGCGACCGGCGAACCGGTCTAGACGATGTAGTCACTGTTCTCCCTGATCCGCCCTTCGCGTACGGCCAGGATAGCGGCGTTCGGCGATGGATCGGCCACCGTATCGCGGCGGACTCAGCGGCCTTGTTGACAGCGGCCTTCCAGATCCTCAAGATATTTCCGGTACCACGCGTACCAGACAATGGTACCGACGGTACTATTGATTGTGCACGGAGCAACGTAGCCCCGTGCCGGAAGGAGTCTCGTATGACGCGCGAAACCGGTCACGACCATCCCGTGGCAGCGTCATCCAGAACACATCGGGTGCGCAACGGCGACATCTCGCTCGCTGTCTACGAATTCGGCCCCGAGGACGGCATTCCGGTCGTCCTCGTCCATGGTTGGCCCGACACCCACCACCTCTGGGACGGCGTCGTTCCGCTGTTGTCGGACAAATATCGGGTGATCTCCTACGACACCCGCGGTTATGGCGAGTCCAGCGCGCCGACCCAGGTCTCGGCCTATCAGCTGAGCAAACTCGCGACCGACTTCTTCGCCGTGGTGGAGGCCGTCAGCCCCACCGAACCCGTGCACGTCGTAGCCCATGACTGGGGCTCGGTCCAGATCTGGGAAGCGGTGTGCGAGCCCGGCGCGGACCAGTACGTCGCGTCGTTCACCTCGATCTCGGGCCCGAACCTGGACCACCTGGCCACCTGGATGCGTCGTGGTGTGCTGTCGGGCACCCCGCGCGGGATCTTGGGCACGCTCAGCCAGTGCCTGTCCTCGGCCTACACCACCTTCTTCATGCTGCCGATCCTGCCGGGCCTGTTCTTCCGGCTCGTCGGCACCGAGAAGATCTGGAAGTTGTTCCTTCGCGTGATCGAGGGCACGTCGGCTGATCAGATCTCGCTGGCGCCGACGCTGAAAAAGGACATGATCTCGGGGCTGCGCTTCTACAAGGCCAACATCATCGCCCGCATGTTCGAGCCGCGGGAACGCCGCACCACCGTGCCGGTGCAGTTGCTGGTCAACACCCGCGACATCGCCGTGCGCCCCGCCGGCTACGACGACACCGCGCAGTGGGCCGAACAGGTCGTTCGTCACGACCTGCCGCGCGGGCACTGGTTGCCCTACGCCGACCCCGCCGCGATCGCCGAATACGCCGACGCGTTCATCCAGGCCCAGCCCAAGTAGCGACGAATGAGAGACAAGCCAATGCTCGACTTCGACATCGTCATTACCGACGGTCGCTGGTTCGACGGCACCGGAGCCCCCTCCGCGCAGCGCACGATCGGTATCCGCGACGGCATCGTCGCGGCCGTTTCCCGGGATGCGCTGCCGATCGGCGCCGACACCGAGGTGATCGACGCCGCGGGCAAGTGGGTGCTGCCCGGTTTCGTCGATGTGCACACCCACTACGACGCCGAGATGCTGATCAAGCCGGAGCTGTCGGAGTCGCTGCGCCACGGCGTCACCACGGTGGTCGTCGGCAACTGCTCGCTGTCGACCGTGCTGTCGTCCAACGCCGACTGCGCGGATCTGTTCAGCCGCGTCGAAGCCGTGCCGCGCGATGCGGTGCACGATGCCCTGGACGAGCACCGCACCTGGTCGGATCCGGGCGAGTACGCGAAGGCACTGGACTCGCTGCCGCTTGGCCCCAATGTCGCCGCGTTCCTCGGCCACTCCGACCTGCGCACGCATGTGCTCGGGCTCGGCCGCGCGGTCACCCGCGACACCAAACCCACCGCTGCCGAGCTCGAGCAGATGACCACCCTGCTCGAATCCGCGGTCGACGCGGGCTTCCTCGGGCTGTCGTCGATGACGAACAAACTCGACAAGATCGACGGCGACGAATACCGGTCGCGGTCGCTGCCGTCGACCTATACCCGTGGCAAGGAGGTGCGCGCGCTCAACAAGGTGCTGCGCAAGCGGGGCCGGGTTCTGCAGAGTGCCCCGACGGTCAGCCTGAACCCCAACATCGCCAAGTTCTTCCTCGCCAGTGCGGGCATCGGCAGGCCCAGGCTGCGCACCACGCTGCTGTCGGCGGCCGACTCCAAGGCCTACCCGCCGCTGGTGTGGTTCATGCTCTACGCCGCGCCGCTGCTGAATCGGTTCGCCCGCACCAATTTCCGGTGGCAGCACCTGCCCGTGCCGTTCACCGTCTACGCCGACGGCATCGACCTGGTGGTATTCGAGGAGTTCGGTGCCGGTGCCGCGGCCCTGCATCTGAAGGATCAGGTCGAACGCAACGAGCTGCTCCAGAGCGAGCCGTACCGGCGCTGGTTCCGTAAGCAGTACGACAACAAGTTCACCCCGCGCATCTGGCACCGCGATTTCTTCGACGCCGAGATCATCGCCTGCCCCGACGAATCAGTGGTCGGCAAGTCGATCGGGCAGGTCGGCAAGGACCGTGGCCTGCACCCGGTCGACGCCTACCTCGACATGGTGGTCGAATACGGTTCCGCGCTGCGCTGGCGCACCACGATCGCCAACGATCGCCCCGGCTACCTGAACAAGCTCGCCGCCAGCCCCGGCGTGCAGATGGGGTTCGGCGACGCGGGTGCGCACCTGCGCAACATGTCGTTCTACAACTTCCCGCTGCGCCTGCTCGAAAGAGTGTTGCGCGCACAGGAATCCGGCAAGCCGTTCCTGAGCACCGAACGTGCCGTCCACCGGCTCACCGGCGAGCTCGCCGACTGGTATCAGATCGACGCCGGTCACCTGCGTCAGGGCGACCGGGCCGACCTGGTCGTGATCGACCCCGCCGGGCTCGACGACGAGGTGCACCAGCTCCATGAGGCTCCACTGCCCGAGTTCGGGCTCGACCGCATGGTCAACCGCAACGACCGCGCTGTCGTCGCGACCGTCGTCAACGGCCGCCGTGTCTTCGGCGCCGGCGAAGTAACGCCAGGCATCGGCGCGGACTGGGGAACCGGAAGGTTCCTGCGCGCCGGCCACGACAACTCCGCTCTCGCACAGGAGACCCGATGAAACTCTCGTTCCGTCGCGCGCCCAGGACCGTGCGCGCACCTGATGTCGCACTGCAGGCTCGCAATGTGAAGTTCGACTGGACCTCGGCACCACTGCACTGGATGCCGTCCGAGCCGATCGCCTCGCACGTGGTGAACTCGCTGAACCTACTGCTGCCCGAGGGCGAGCGGATGTTCTGCGCCACCTACCGCGACGCGCTGCCCTACGTGCGCGACGCCAAGGTGCGCGAGGCCATGCTCGGGTTCATCGGCCAGGAGTCGATGCACGCCGAAACCCATGCCAAGGTGCTCGACCAGGTTTTCACCGCCCACCACATCGACACCGCGCCGTATACCCGCCAGATGGAGTACGTCTTCCGTAACTCACTCGGCGCGCGCGAGGGCAGCCCGCAAGCGGCGCAGACTCGCCTAGTCGAACGGTTGACGTTCATCGCCAGCCTCGAGCACTTCTTCGCCTGGCTCGGCGACTGGATTCTCAACGCCGACTTGGAATCTCATGGTGCCGAGCCCCGCGTGCTCGACCTGTTCCGCTGGCACGGCGCCGAGGAGGTCGAACACCGCAGTGTCGCCCACGATGTCGCGATCTACTTCGGAGCCGGGTACTTGCGGCGTGCGGGGATGATGCTGATCGTCATCCCGATCCTGCTCAGTCTGCTCGTGCGCGGCACCAAATTCCTGGTCAATCAGGATCCCGAACTGCCCAGCATGGGCTATCCCAGGCTGATCTGGAAGATCTTCGGGGCGATGTGGCGCGGGGCGCTGCCGGGTATTCCGGCGCTGATGATCAGTGCCGGATCCACGTTCAACCCGCGCTACGATCCGGCGTCGGTCGGGTCGACCGAACAGGCGATCGCCTATCTCGCCAAGTCGCCTGCGGCCAGGGCGGCGGCACAGTGACCGTATATCCCGCGCCCACCGTGATCCCGCCGGACCTTTACGGCAAGCACGATACGGATCCGACCACCAGGGCGATCGACGCCGTGGCCAACCTGCGCATCCGCTGGTCGACTTTGATCAACCGCCGTCCCATCCTCACCAGGACCGACGACGCCCGCTTCCCGGTGGTCGTCACCGACCGACTGCTGGTGGCCGAGGATCAGGCCGTCATCAATCTGGGGCTGCGCACCCCCGATGGTGCTCAGCTGCCACGGTGGACGCCGGGCGCGCATATCGACATCGAGCTCCCGTCCGGGCGCCTACGCCAATATTCGCTGTGCGGCGACCCCGCCGAGACCGGGGAGTACCGCATCGCGGTGCGCCGCATTCCGCACGGCGGCGGCGGGTCGATCGAGGTTCATGATGAGCTCCCGGTCGGCACCGCAGTGGTGATCCGCGGGCCACGCAACGCGTTCCCGTTCGCGCCGCCCGGACGTGGCTCGTCGGCGAAACGCCTGCATTTCGTCGCCGGTGGCATCGGCATCACCCCGATTCTGGCGATGGCCCGTGCCGCCGACCGGCTCGGCATCGCCTGGACTCTGGTCTACTGCGGGCGCAGCCGCGACACCCTGCCGTTCCTCGACGAGCTCGCCGAACTCTCCGGACACGTCGTGGTGCGGACCGACGACGAGCACGGAACACCGAGTGCCACAGATCTTCTCGACGGTGTCGACCACGACACAGCGATCTACTGCTGTGGACCGACCCCGATGACAGCCGCCCTGGTCGCCGCCGTGCGCACGATGCCGGGCATCGAGTTCCACTCCGAAAGGTTCTCCCCCGCGCCTGTTGTCGACGGCACCGCGTTCGAAGTGGAGTTGGCCAGCACCGGCGAGGTCGTCCCCGTCGCCGCCGACCAGACCATGCTCGACGCACTGCTGACGGTGCGCCCCGACCAGCCCTACTCGTGTCGCCAGGGCTTCTGCCGCACCTGCGTGGTCCGCGTCGTGGACGGCATACCCGACCATCGCGACGGCGCGCTGACCCCCGACGAACACGACGCGGGAGTCACGCTGGCGTGCGTCTCGCGCTGCGCGGGAAAACGCCTCGTCCTCGACCTCTGAGCAGGCCGAGCGCTGGGACCGCGCGCGTGCCGGTGCCCGCCGTCAGGCACCGCACGTGTGAGACGTGCCACCGTGATGCCGCACGCACTCGTCGAGGTGTTCGCCCGAAGAACGGCACAATGGAGATCGATGAAACCTTGGCAGCGCGATCCCAGCACCGGTGACAGCCCGCTCGGCAACGGCGAAGGCGTCGGCTTCGACGACCTGCGGGTGCTGCGCGAGCAGTTCGTCGACTTCATGCTCGGTTACAAGTTCGCGATCGACGAGGTGACGACCAAGATCAACATCTTGCGTGAGGACTTCAACAACACCCACGAGTACAACCCGATCGAGCACGTGGGCTCGCGGCTCAAGTCGCCCGAAAGCGTCCTCGAGAAGGTCCGTCGCAAGAATTACGCGATGAATCTGGCCGCCATCAGGGACAACGTGCTCGATATCGCCGGGGTCAGGGTGGTGTGCAGCTTCATCTCCGATATCGGCACGATCAGGGACATGCTGGCCGGTCAGGAAGACATCACGGTCCTCGAGGAGCGCGACTACATCACCCACCGCAAGCCGAACGGCTACCAGAGCATGCACCTGATCGTCTCGATCCCGGTGTTCCGCTCCGACCGCACCGAACGGATTCCGGTCGAGATCCAGATCCGCACGATCGCGATGGACTTCTGGGCCAGCCTCGAACACAAGATCTACTACAAATACCGCGGCGAGGTGCCCCCGAACCTGCGCACCGACCTCGCCCAGGCAGCCGAGGTCGCCACCCAGCTCGACGAGAAGATGGAAGCCCTACACCGCCAGGTCGACCGCAGCGCACGCCCGAAGAAACCGACCACGGACGCGCTGGACCTCAGCATCTTGTACAACAACCTCACCGCCGGGCACCCCGTCTACCTCCGTCCCACCGATCCGCCGAACTGAGCGGTAGATATCGAACTCACAACCGCTGCGACCCCGCCGCATTTCGGGCGTCCGCGGCCTCGGCGATTCCGCTAGTGTCCGAGCTGATTCATCTCGAACACGTGGCGCGGAAGGAATCCGGTGTCGCTCTCACGTCGAAAGTTGATCACCGCGGCCGCGGTCGGTGGCACAGTGGCCGCGCTCGGAATGCCCGCGGGGCGCGCTGAGGAGCGGGTGCTCGGTTCGGGCGAGTTCCGGTCGCTGGTCTCGCGCAGGTACAACCGGCGATTCGTCGCCCAACCGGCGAAGATCTATGTGCCGACCAGCGCCGAGGAGGTGCGCAGCGCGGTCGCCAGGGCGGTGGGTGCGGGCGCGGGGATCGCGGCACGCTCGGGCGGACACTGCTTCGACAATTTCGTCGACAACGCGCAGACGCGGTCGATCATCGACCTCGGCCGACTGAACGCGGTGCGCTGGGACGAGCGCCACCGTGCGTTCTCGGTGGACGCCGGTGCCGACATCGGCACCGTCTACCACGCACTGCACCGCTGGGGCGTCACGGTGCCGGGTGGGATCTGCCTCGGCGTCGGGATGGGCGGTCATGTCTGCGGTGGTGGCTATGGCCCGTTGTCACGGCGGTACGGGCTCGTCGCCGATCATCTGGCCGGGGTGGAAGTCGTCACCGTCGATGCCGATGGCACCGCGAAAGTGGTGGTCGCGACGAAGGACGGCCCCGACCACGAGTTGTGGTGGGCGCATACCGGTGGTGGGGGCGGCAATTTCGGTGTGGTGACCCGGTTCCTGCTCCGCTCGCCCGAATCCGACGGCTCCGACCCGGAGCGCGCGCTGCCGAAACCGCCGGGCAGCATGCTGAGCGCGCGACTGATCCTGCCCATCACGACCGAGGACTCGTTCGTCCGATTACTCGGGAACTACCTCGGGTTCTTCGAACGCCACAGTGCGCCCGGTGATGAATTCGCCGGTCTCTACGCGCCGCTGATGATCAGGACGACCGGCACCGGCGCGGCCGACATGCTGATCCTGCTCGATGCCGAAACACCCGACGCGCGAACGCGTTTCGACGAATTCGTCGATACGGTGAGCGACGGCGTGTTCCCGCCGGGAATACTCACCCCGGTCACCCGGTTGTCCTACCCGGACACCCTGGACCAGGTGTATTACGCCAAGGGCGTGAACACGACACGGGTCAAAGTGAAAGCCGCCTATCTACGCAAGGCGTACTCCCCCGAACAACTCCGCATCTTCTATCGCTACCTCACCGATCTCCGCTTCCTCGGCGAATCCCAGCTCGAATTCCTGCCGTTCGGCGGCGCGATCAATGCCGTCACCGCCGACGCGACGGCGATGCCCGCGCGGGATTCGTTCATGAAGATGATGATCCACGCATCGTGGCGATTGCCCTTCGACGACGAGCGATATCTGCGCTGGGCGCGCTCGATGTATCGCGACGTCCACGCCGACACCGGCGGTGTTCCGGTGCCGAACGAGGCTTACGGCGGCAGTTACATCAACTATCCGGACCCGGATCTGGCCGATCCCGCGTGGAACACCTCCGGCCTACCGTGGCATGCCTTCTATTACGGCGACAATTACCGGCGACTGCTTCGCGTCAAGGCGGACGCGGATCCGAGAAATGTTTTCCAGCACCGGCTTTCGATCGGTCGACCGGACTGGTGATGCGGGTCAGGTGAGCGCGAGAACCCGGCACGGTCCACCCGTACCGCCTGCGTGTTTCGGTGCGCCGACGACGACTGTCGCGCCCGTCGGCGGTACCGCGGCGAGGTTGGCGAGCATCTCCACACCGTAGCGCCCCGCACCGAGAAGGGCTGTGTGCGCACCGTATTCGGGATCGGCACCACAATCCAGGCTCAGCGTATCGACACCGGCGCCGATGATCCCGCACTGCGCGACAAGGTATTGCGCGGCTTCGGCGGAGAAACCCGGCGCGTGCGGCATTCCTCGCTCGTCGAGATTGAGGAAGGTCGACGGTTGGGCGATGCGACGTTCCCACCCGGAATACATCGCGACAAAAGCCCGCTCCGGAATGTCCCCGTGCTGCGATCGCCAGCTGTCGAGATCGGCGACGGTCACCACCGCGTCGGCGTCGACGGCGGCCTTGGCACTGATATCGATGACGACCAGCGGCGCGACGAGGTCGTCGACGACGAGAGCCTCGGTCGTGGTAGCGCCCGGAATCCGATGGGCGGGCGCGTCGATATGGGTTCCGGTGTGCTCCCAGTACCCGAGCGCGTACTGCCCGAACCCACCCGAGACGTGCCAGGCCACCGGGACCATGACCATCGGCGGATTACCCGGCCACACCGGCAGTTGCGGCGTCAGCGTGTGGGTGAGGTCGACGACGCCGGAACGCGGCGCGGCGACGGCGGGCGCGGGCGCCACCGCGGCCAGCGCGGTGAGCCCCGCGAGGCCGAGCGCGGCCCGCCGACTCGGCTGTGGCGCACTCTCCTGGGCGAGACGAACGATCTCGGGCGAGCACATCGGACTCAAGATAGCCCAGCGAACCGGGTTCGGCGCATGATCAGGGCCGATGCGGAGGGCGGGATTTCCGGGTGGACTGCGCGGCCGTCGCCGGACTATCTGTCGGCGCGCTCGTCGCGGCCGACAGCGGGTAGCGGACTTTCTCTCGGCGCGAGGGCCTGGTGCAGGTTGGCGGGCCCGAGACCGCGGGACAGGCCGAGGATCATCGCGGCGCACCCGAGCCCGGAGAGAACGAGACCGGTGGCGAAGAGCGTGGGGTATCCGGCCAGCTCGCCGACGACGCCCGCGGCCATCCCCGCCACGCCTTGGACGACGACGATCGCGCAGGCGAGCAGGGTGTAGTCGCTGCCCGCGTGGTCGGGTTCGGAGGCGTCCATCATGAGGGCGAAGACGGCGACGGTGGCGGCACCGCCGAACACGTGCTCGGCCAGACTGGCGGTGACGAGAAGTTCGAAGCCACCGAGTCCGAGGGCGGCGAACAGATACAGCGCGATGCTCGCGGTCTGGGTGACACCGCCGATCAGCAGCGCCTTCCGGCGGCCGAAACGGTAGGCCAGCCAGCCACCCAGCGCCGCACCCGCCAGCGCGCCCGCCGAGGAGAGAACACCTTTGATCAGGGCGATCTCGCCGAGATCGAGGCCGGCGTCGGACAGGAAGGGTCCGGTGAGCGCCGCGGCCATCGAGTCACCGAATTTGAAGGCGCCGATCAGCGCGATGAAGGCGAGGATGCCGGGGCGGCGCAATCTGGTCCACCAGGCGCCGAGCAGCTGCGTGGGCCTCGCCCGCGGCGGACGGTCAACGACCGGCTCGCGCAGCAGCCATACCGGCACCGTGGTGAGCACGATCAGTGCTGCCATGGCGAGGAACAGAGCCCGCCAGCCGGCCAACGCGTACAACCACAGCAGAGCACCACCGCCGACGATCATCCCGACGCGATAGGCACCGACCTGGATGCCGTTGCCCAGCCCACGCTGACGCGGACCGAGCAGGCGCACCGCCAAACCGTCGGTGGCCACGTCCTGGGTCGCCGAGAGCAGGTTCACCACGACGATGCCGACGAACATCCAGCGCAGCGAGGACGACAGATCCATGCAGGCCAGCACCATCGCGACCGCGGCCGACAGCAGTTGCAGCACCAACAGCCAGGTGCGCCGGGTACCGTACCGATCGACATAGGGCGCCCAGAGAAACTTCAGCGCCCATGGCAGGAACAGCACGCCCGAGGCGCTGATCGCCACCAGCGAATAGCCCGATTCGCGCAGCACCACCGGCAGTGCCTGAGTGAAGAAGCCGAACGGCAGGCCCTGCGCGAAATACAGCGACGACAACAGAACCAGCGTGCCCGCGGTGATCACACCCGGTCGGGTGGTGGTGCTCATGGGCCCATCGTCGCAGAGAGTCCGTCCCGACGCCGGGCGCGGGCTCGGCGCGATCCGCCGTCAGAGCGTGGGCTGCGGGCTGCGAATGTGCTCGAAGACCAAACTTGTCTCGGTCGAGGCGAATTCGCGGGTCGCGCTGAGTTCCCGAGTCACGAACTCGCGCAACGCGTCCGGCGAGGCCGCCGACACCTGGATCAAGAAGTCGACGGTGCCCGCGAGAAAGTACACATTCACCACGCCGGGCAGGGCGGCGAGCTTGGCACTCAGCTCACCGATCCGGGCCCGAGCCGCCGGTTGCACCTGCACCGAGATCATCGCCTGGAGCGGCAACCCCAATGCCTCCGGGGCGATGTCGGTGTAGAAACCGCGGATCGCACCGAGTTCGCGGAGCCTGCGTAGGCGCAGCGAACACGTCGACGCGGCGATGCCGACCCGCGCCGCCAGGACATTGTTGGGAACGCGCGCGTCTTCGGCGAGTTCGGCGAGCAGCCTGCGGTCGATGTCGTCGAGGTTCGACGGCAACCCTCGGAACGGCCGCACGTGTTGCGGGCGGTGTTGCTCTCGCGACGCCATGATCGCAGGATACTCGGCCCTGAGACCGATATCCGCTGATCATGCAGGTGTTCTCGCCGATTGCCGTGGTGATCCTCGATTCTGGGATCAGAACTCGATCATCCGTAAGGAGCAGCTACCGTGCGCATCGGTGTCCCCAAAGAAGTCAAGAACAACGAATTTCGCGTAGCGATCACGCCGATCGGTGTGCACGAACTGGTGTCGAGCGGTCATCACGTGATCATCGAAGCGGGGGCAGGTACGGGATCGTCGATTCCCGACTCCGAATACCTCGCGGCTGGAGCGCAGATCCTCGCCGAAGCCGACGCCGTCTGGGCCGAGTCGGAGCTGGTGTTGAAGGTCAAGGAACCCGTCGCGCAGGAATATCACCGCTTGCGTGAAGGACTGGTCCTGTTCACCTACCTGCATTTGGCGGCAGACCGGCCGTTGACCGAACAGCTACTGGCGCAACGGGTTACGGCCATCGCCTACGAGACCGTGCAACTGCCCTCCGGCGCACTGCCGCTGCTGTACCCGATGTCGGAAGTCGCGGGTTGCCTGGCGCCGCAAGTGGGCGCGCACGCGCTGATGAAGCCCTACGGCGGTCGCGGGGTACTGCTCGGTGGCGTCGGCGGGGTAGACCAGGCCAAGGTGGTCATCATCGGGGCCGGGGTCGCGGGCCAGAACGCGGCCAACATCGCCCTGGGCATGGGCGCACACGTGACGCTGCTCGACACCGACCTCGACAAACTGCGAATGTCGTTCTGGCGCTACAACAACCGCGTGCGCGGGTTGGCATCGTCGAAGCTGGCGATCGCCGAGCAGGTCCGCGCGGCGGACATGGTGATCGGCGCTGTCCTGATCCCCGGCGCCGCCGCACCCAAGCTGGTGAGCAACGAGCTGGTCGCGCAGATGAAACCGGGTTCGGTGCTGGTCGATATCGCGGTCGACCAGGGCGGCTGCTTCGACGACACTCACCCGACCACCCACGCGGATCCGATCTATCAGGTCCACGCGTCGACGTTCTATTGCGTGGCGAACATGCCGGGCTCCGTGCCGCACACCTCCACCTACGCGCTGACCAACGCCACCCTGCCCTACGTGGTTGCCCTGGCCGACAAGGGGTGGGAACGCGCCTGCGCGGAAGACCCCAGCCTCGCACTGGGCCTGAACACTCACGCAGGCAACGTCACCAACGCCCCGGTCGCCGCCGCCCACGACCTCATGGCACAGGTCGGATAGGCACGCGCGACGGCCTTATCGCGGGCCGGGTATATCGAGCAGATCTGCCAGGCGGGACCGATGAACGCCACCTGTGCCGAAGGCGATCTGGTCGGCTTTGGCACGCTTGAGGTACAGGTGCGCCGGGTGCTCCCAGGTCATGCCCATACCGCCGTGTAGCTGCACGGCTTCCTCGCCCGCGAGTACCGCGAGATCGCCACAGAACGCCTGCGCCACACTGGCTGCCACCAGGGTGTCGGCGTCGTCCGCGGCGAGGGCGGCCGCGGCGTATCTGGCGGCGGCGTTGGCGGACTCGACCGCGGTATAGAGGTCGGCCAGCCGGTGCTTGATCGCCTGGAAGCCGCCGACCACACGCCCGAACTGGCGGCGCTCCTTCAGATAGGCCACGGTCTCATCGAGACACCAACGGGCAACACCGTATTGCTCCGAAGCCAGCAGGGCGGTGCCCGCCTCGAGCGCGCGACGCACCGAGGACTCGCCGTCGGAAACGATCTGCTCGCCCGCGACGGCATCGAAGGTGATGTCGGCCAGCTGCCTGGTCATGTCGAGCGAGATCACCGGGGTGATGTCGGCGTGCTCGGCCGAAACGGCATACACGGCAATGCCATCGGCAACGCTGACCGGAACCAGCAGAACATCGGCCTCGAGCGCACCGGCCACACTGGTGATGCGACCGGTCAGGCCGTCCGGACCGAGGGACACCGTGGGGAACGCCCCGTGGGCCGACGTGGACAACGGGGTCACGAGGGCCGCGGTCCGCTCCCCCGCCGCCACCTGACCGAGCAGCGGACCGTCGGTGTCGAGGAGCACGGTGGTCGCCACGACCGCGCTGGTCAGGAACGGCACCGGCGCCGCGAATCGGCCGAGTTCCTCGAGCACGACCGCGGCTTCCCGCGCCGACGCTCCCGCACCGCCGCGGTCCTCGGGGACCAGCAGCCCGGCCAGACCGAGGTCGACGGCGATGTTCTTCCACAGGCTTTCGACCAGCGACCGGTCACCGTCGTAGAGGGCCGTCACCGCGACCGGATCGCAGTGCGCGGCGAGCACAGCACGCACGACGTTGCGCAGGTCGTCCTCGACGTCGGTGTAGAGCAGATCCAGGTCGGTCATCGGGCGACCTCCTTCCATGGTCGGTCCTTGTCGGTCCGCGGCTCGGGTGGCAGGCCGAGAATCCGCTCGGACACGATGTTGCGCAGAATTTCGGAGGTGCCACCTTCGATCGAATTGCCTTTGGCGCGCAGGTAGCGGTAGCCCGCGTCACGGGCGTTGAAATCGACCCGGTCGGGCCGCACCATGGTCCAGTCCGAGTAGCGCAAGCCTTCCTCGCCGAGGATCTCCAGTTCCAGACCGGACAGCTGCTGGGCGACCCGGGCGAAGGTCAGCTTCATCGCCGCGCCTTCCGGACCCGGCCTGCCCTGAGCCAGCTTCTGCCGCAGCCGCATACCGGTGAGTCGCCCGACCTCGGCGTCTACCCACAGGCGCAGCAGCCGGTCGTGCAATTCGGGCGTGCGCTGGTCGGGGTGCGCGCGCCAGGTCTCGGTGACCACACCGACGATCCCGGACTCGCGGTCACTGGCTCTGCCGCCGATCGCGACCCGCTCGGTATTGAGCGTCGCGTTGGCAACCCGCCATCCGTCACCTTCGCCGCCGAGACGCTGGGCGTCGGGAATGCGGACTTCGGTGAGGAAGACTTCGTTGAACTCGGCCTCCCCGGTGATCTGACGCAGCGGCCGGACCTCCACCCCGGGATCGGTCATATCGCACAGGAAATATGTCATGCCACGGTGTTTGGGCAGGCCGGTGTCGGTGCGGGCGAGCAGGATCGCGAACTGCGCGAGGTGCGCCCCCGAGGTCCACACCTTCTGCCCGTCGACGACCCAGCTCTCGCCGTCGCGCACCGCGCGGGTGCTCACATTCGCGAGATCCGAACCGGCGCCCGGCTCGCTGAAGAGCTGGCACCAGATTTCCTCGCCGGTCCACAGCGGCCGCAGAAAGCGTCGCTTCTGCTCGTCGGTCCCGTAGGCCAGGATCGTCGGCGCTGCCATGCCGAGCCCGATACCGTTGCCAGCGGGGTTGTTGTCGGGTGCGCCCACTTCCTCGAAAGCACGGTCCACCTCGACCTGCCTGGCATGCGGCAGACCGAGCCCACCGTGGCCGGGCGGGAAGTACACCCAGGCCAGGCCCGCGTCGTAGCGGGCGCGCAGGAACTCCAGGCGCTCGGTGGTGGCCGGATCATGGGCGGCGAGGAACTCCTCGATCTTGCGCCCGAGTTCGTCGACTGTCATCGTGCCTCCCGTTCACCGCGCGGCTCACTGCCGGCCGGCGTGTTCTCGTCGACCTCGAAATGTAGTGCGGCGAGGCCGGTTTCGAGCAACGGTTCGACCGCGGCACCGATGCTGTCGAAGCCCGCGCCCACGGTCTGGCCGTGCAGGTAGCGGTAGTGCACGCCCTCGAGAATCGCGGCGAGCTTGAAGGCCGCCAGACCCAGGTAGAAGCAGAAGCGGGACATGTCGCGGTCGCTGCGTGCCGTATAGCGCGCGATGATCTCGGCTTCGGACAGGAAGCCGGGCGCGACAGACGCGTCCGCCACGTTCGCGTTGCTCGAGGTGCCGGATGCCAGGCGGCCGTAGACGATCATCAACGCCAGGTCGGTGAGTGGGTCGCCGAGCGTGGCCATCTCCCAGTCGATGACGGCAGCGGGACGGTCGTCGGCGTCGGTCAGCACGTTGTCGAGGCGGAAGTCGCCGTGCACGATCCCGACGGCCGACTCGGTCGGAACATCGGCGGCGAGACGTGCGTGGAGCTCGACGGCCGCGGGCAGCTCGCGCGTGTGCGATGCGTCGAGCTGCTTGCGCCACCGGTTCACTTGGCGCGCGAGAAAACCCGACGGCCGACCGAAGTCCGCCAGGCCGACCGCCGCCGGGTCGACGGCGTGCAGTGCGGCGAGGGTGTCGATCAGACCGGTCGAGATCGCCCTGGTCCGTTCGGGTCCCAGCGCGACCAGCTCGGCGGCATCCCGATACGGCGTGCCGTCGACCCGCTCCATCACATAGAACGGCGCGCCGAGAACGTCCTCGTCATGGCACAGCGCGTACATCTCGGGCACCGGGACGGCGGTCGGCGCCAGCGCCGCCATCACCCGGTACTCGCGTGCCATGTCGTGTGCGGTGGCCAGCACGTGGCCCAGCGGCGGACGACGGACGATCCATTGCCGAGTGCCGTCGGTGACCTCATAGGTCAGGTTGGACTTCCCACCTGCGATCAGCCGACCGCTGATCGGCGAGCCGACATCGGGGATTTCGGTACGCAACCACGACGAGAAGCGACCGAGATCGAGACCGGGAAGTTCCGTCTGAATCGCCATCAGGCCACCACTAGCGACACGGTCTCGACCACACACACCGGCTTGTCGCCGCCTTCGCGCTCGACGGTGACCTTCGCGGTGACCATATGTCCGCCACCACCGGGCTCGACCGAGAGCAGCTCGACACCGGCGCGAACCTTCGAGTCGACCGGCACCGGGGCCGGGAACCGAAGCCTGTTGGCGCCGTAGTTGACACCCATGCTGACGCCATCGACCCGATAGATCTGCCCGACGAGGTCCGGGACCAGCGACAGCGTCAGATAGCCGTGCGCGATGGTGCTGCCGAAGGGGCCCTGTGCCGCCTTCGCCGGATCGACATGGATCCACTGGTGATCACCGGTGGCATCCGCGAAGGTATCGATCTGCTCCTGGGCGACGGTGTGCCAGTCCGAGTAGCCCAGGTGCGTGCCGACAGCGGCTTCGAGCTCGGCGATGCCGTGGAAGGTCCTCATGCCTTCGGCCCGCCCGCCACGTAGAGCACCTGGCCGGAGACGAAACCGGCGCCCTCGCTGACGAAGAACGACACCGCGTGCGCGATATCGTCGGGCACGCCGGTACGAGCAACGGGGATTTCCGCAGCGGCCCCGGCCTTGAGGTCCTCGAACGAGATACCCATGCGCGCCGCCGTCGCCGCGGTCATCTCGGTCTCGATGAAACCGGGCGCGACCGCATTGGCGGTGATGCCGAACTTGCCGAGCTCGAAGGCGAGGGTCTTGGTGAACCCCTGCAGCCCGGCCTTGGCCGCCGCGTAGTTGGCCTGTCCACGGTTGCCGAGCGCCGAGGTGCTCGACAGGTTGACGATGCGTCCGAAACCGGCCGCGGTCATGTGCTTCTGGACCGCCCGGGTCATCAGGAACGACCCACGCAGGTGCACGTTCATCACCGTGTCCCAGTCGTCGGCGGTCATCCGGAACAGCAGGTTGTCGCGCAGGACACCGGCGTTGTTGACCAGCACGGTGGGTGCGCCGAGCTCGGCGGTGACCCGCTCGACAGCGGCTTGCACGGCGGCCTCGTCGGCGACGTCGGCGCCGACCGCGATCGCACGTCCACCGGCGGCCTCGATCTCGGCGACCACCGGCTTGCCCGCGGCCTCGTCGAGATCGATCACGGCCACGGCGAATCCGTCCGCGGCCAGTCGGCGGGCCACGCCGGCACCGATTCCGCGGGCAGCACCGGTGACGATGGCGGTGTTGGTGATACTCATCGAGTCATTCCTCCAGGGTTTGATGTGTCTTCGGCTGTCCGAGCGGATGTTTCAGACGCCGCCGGTCAGGGTCACGCCACCGTCGACGACCAGCAGCTGGCCGGTGATCCAGGTGGCGTCGGCGGAGAGCAGGAACGCCGCCGCGCCTGCGATGTCCTCGGGCACGCCGAGCCGTTTGAGCGGGTAGGTATCGGCGAGTTCCTGCTCGCGGCCCTCGTAGAGCGCGGTGGCGAACTTCGTCTTCACCACCGCGGGCGCCACTGCGTTGACCCGGATATTCGGGCCGAGCTCGACGGCCAGCTCCTGGGTGATGTAGGTGAGCATCGCCTTGCTGGCACCGTAGAAGCCGATGCCCGGCGCGGGCCGCAACCCGGCGACCGAGGAGACGTTGACGATCGCGCCGCCGTGCTCGTTCATCCACGCCTTGTGCGCCTGCTGCGCCCACGACAGGGCGGCGAGGCAGTTGACCTCGATGATCTTGCGGGCCGCGGCGAGGTCCATCTCGATCATCGGTCCGTACACCGGGTTGATGCCGGTGTTGTTGACCAGCAGATCGACGCTGCCGAACGCCTCGATCGCACGAGCGACCACATCGGCCTGATGCTCGATGTCGTCGGCGCGTCCGGCCACACCGAGCGCACACTGCGCGCCGCCCAACTGCTCGACCGCGTCATCGAGCGCGTCCTGCTTGCGCGCGGTGATCACGACCTTCGCCCCGTCGGCCACCAGTCGCTCGGCGATGCCGAACCCGATTCCGCGGCTCGCGCCGGTCACAATCGCGGTCTTGCCCGCGAATCGGCCGGTCACGACAGACGCTCCAGCACCATCGCCATACCCTGACCGCCGCCGACACACATGGTCTCGAGGCCGAACTGCTTGTCGTGGAAGCGCAGTGAGTTGATCAGGGTGCTGGTGATGCGAGCGCCGGTCATGCCGAACGGGTGTCCCACCGCGATCGCGCCGCCGTTGATATTGAGCTTGTCCTCGGGAATGCCGAGCTCGCGGGCCGAGCCGATCACCTGCACCGCGAAAGCCTCGTTGATCTCCACCAGGTCGATGTCATCGATGGTGAGACCCGCCCGAAGCAGCGCCTTCTTCGACGCTTCGACCGGGCCGAGGCCCATGATCTCGGGAGACAGCGCCGAGACACCGGTGCTGACGACCCGGGCCAACGGGGTGAGCCCGAGCTCCTTCGCCCGGGTGTCGGACATGATCACCAGGGCGGCCGCGCCGTCGTTGAGGGCGCAACAGTTGCCCGCGGTGACCGTGCCGTCCGGCCGGAACACCGGCTTCAGCGTCGAGACCGCTTCCAGGGTGACGCCCGCGCGCGGACCGTCATCCGTGCTGGCAACCGTGCCGTCCGGCAACGTCACCGGTGTGATGTCGGTGGCCCAGAAGCCATTGGCGATCGCCTTCTCCGCCAGATTCTGCGACCGGACACCGAACGCGTCCTGCTCCGCGCGGGTGATGCCGGTGTGCTGGGCGACGTTCTCCGCCGTCTGCCCCATCGCGATGTACACGTCGGGAACCAGTCCATCGATGCGCGGATCGCCCCAGGTCGAGCCACCCGCGGCCCGTCCTTCGGTGCGCGTCACGGCCTCGGCGAAGAACGGATTCTGGGTGTCGGGCAGACCGTCGGCGTTGCCCTTGAAATAGCGGCTCACGGTCTCCACACCGGCCGAGATGAAGACATCGCCCTCCCCGGCCTTGATCGCGTGCAGCGCCATCCGGGTGCTCTGCAAGCTCGACGAGCAATAGCGGTTGACCGTCGTTCCGGGCACCGCGTCGAGCCCCGCCAGTACCGCGACCACCCGGGACATGTTGAAGCCGGACTCCCCCGCGGGCTGCCCGCAGCCGAGCACCAGGTCCTCGATCTCGGCGGGATCCAGCGCCGGTACCTGCGCCAATGCGGCCTGCACCATCTGAACGGTCAGATCATCGGGGCGCATGTCTTTGAGCGACCCCTTGCCCGCCCGGCCGATCGGGGAACGGGCAGCGGCGACGATCACGGCTTCCGGCATCGAATCTCCTCAATTAAGTAAGCGCTTGCTTAGTCAGCATGGTGCAACAGTCCGGCGGCGGCCGTCAATATGTGGGCACCTGTAATCCACGTCACACCACCTGATCCGAGGGATGCGATTCCGGGGCGAGATAATGACCCAGCGATGACCGATATGACAGAAGCCCGCTCCGATGCGACCCGCGCGCGCCTACTCGACGCAGCCATCGCCGCGTTCGCCGAGAAGGGCTTCAACGGCACCACCACGCGCGACATCGCCGCGGCCGCGGGCTTGAGCCCCGCCGCGGTGTACGTGCATCACAAATCCAAGGAAGAGCTGCTCTATCTGATCTCGCGGTCCGGGCACGAAGCCACCCTCGACCTCGTGCTGAAGGGAGTCGAGTCGTCCGGCGAACCGGCCACCGCGCTGCGAAATGTGGTGCACGCCTTCGCTGTTCACCATGCCAGAGGGCACACCGGCGCCAGGATCGTGAACTACGAACTGTCCGCGCTCACCCCCGAGCACTACGCCGAGATCCTCGATATCCGCCACCGGATCGACGGGGAGATCCGCGCGCTCGTCGAGCGGGGCGTCGCGGCGGGCGTCTTCGACACCCCCAGCCCGCGCATGGCCGGGGTCGCGCTGCTCTCGCTCGGCATCGACATCGCCCGCTGGTACCGCGACGAGGGCGACTGGAGCCCCGAGGACATCGCCGACGCCTACGCCGACATGGCCCTACGCATCGTCGGGGCGCGCTGAGCTGACGCGGATCAGCGATCCAGCGGGTTCAGCGCGATGGCTGCCCGCATTCCCGAGTACCAGAGCGTCGCCGCTGTCGAACGCGGCCGGAGGTGCGCCTCGCGTCGCATGGCCGCGGTGAACTCAGCGGCGAATCCGTTCCTGCGGTGGCGGGCGTCGACGGCGGCGAGCTGACGCGAATCCAAGTGGTGGGCACGCAAACCCGTGACATCCAGATGGGCGGCGTCGTGCAGTAACGCCGCTTCCGCGCCGCGGTCACGCGGAGTCGCCGGGTCCATGTGGCGCGCGATGGCCGTATGGACACACGCACCCAACTCAGGGGTGGCGCCACGGTCGAGGACGAACGCGCGAGCGTGCTGTGCGCCGAGCAGAGCGAAACATCCCGCTGCGGGATCGTCCGGCTCCCCCACCGCAACGTCGTGCAGCACACACGCGACGTAGAGCGCCTCGGGGTCGGGCCGCAGGTTGTCCACCTGCGCCAGGGCCATGCCGAATTCCCAGCATCGCAAGCTGTGGGCGAGCAGCGCGGGAGTGAGTGTCTGCGTGGCTTCTTCCAGTGCCGACCGACACAGTCGCGAATCCGGTGGCACCGGCGCCGCCCAACCCGAACCGTCGCCCTCCCGACGCAGGCCCCGGATCAGATGCGGCAAGGCCGTGGTCTGTACGCCCAATGCCGAACCCGCGGTGCGGATCTGCCGCATTCGGCTCAATTCGCCATCACGCCTCATGGTCATCTCCTACGTGGGAAAGCAGATCGGCTCGGGCGATGCCGAGCATGGCTTCCAGGGTTGTTTCGTCGACGATCCGGCGCTGGAACAGCGAGTAGGCCCCGTTCACCGCTGCCCACGAAACCATCACCAGCGCATGGGGTTCGACATCGCAGCCCACCAGTCGCACTGCGGCGGCGAAGGATTCGATCAAGCCGCCGAGCACATCGTCGATCCGCGCCTTCGCTGTCGTCGCCAGTTCGGATTCACTGACGTCGACGTCGGTCAGCGCGAGAATTCGCAATGCGAGCGGATTCTCCCGATGGAAGGCGACGTAGCGGTCGTATACGGCGGCGACCTCGTCACGCGGGGTCGATTCGCTGCCGATCGGTGCGGACATCGCGTCCGCGTGCAGGGTCGCTATGCGCCAGGCCAGCGCGGCGTACACGTCGGCCTTGCCCTCGCGAAAATTGGCGTAGATCGAGCTGACCGCTACGTCGGCCTCGGCGGCGAGCATGTCGATGGTGGTGCCGCGGTAGCCCTCTCGAAGGAACAGGACCTGCGCGGCGTCGAGCACGGCGGTGTGGGTCCGCCGCTTGCGTCGGTCGGTGGGGGGTTCCAACGTCATACCAAATACCGTAGTCTCGTTCCGATATCGTAGTCAACTTCCGATAGGAGTCCCGATGACCCTTTCTCCGCAACTCCCTCGCACCGGCAGCGAAGCCATGGCTCTGTTCCTCCCCCAATCCCCCTTCGTCCGGCACATGGGCATCGAACTCGTCGACATCGAGGAAGGCCTGGCCCGCCTGCGCATGCCCTTCCGGGAAGAACTCGTCACTGTCGGCGACATGGTCCACGGCGGCGCTCTCGCAGGATGCATCGACATCGGAATCATGGCCGCGGCCTGGGCCGGAGCCCGACTCCCCGAACAATTGCGCGGGGTGACGGTCTCGATGTCCATCGATTTCATCCAGCCCGCCCACGCCGAAAGCATCGACATCATCGGCACTCGCCTGCGCGCCGGCCGCCACCTCAGCACCTGCCGGGTCGACATCGTCGCCACCGACGGCGGTCGCCTCATCGCCGCGGGCGCGGGCACCTACAAGGTGGGATGAACCACCGGCGGGATCGGGTAGCCGGGGCATGCCGCGAATACCCCCTCACAGCACCTGGCACCCGGCCGGACATCGGGCTTAACCTCGACGTCATGGAGTCCCGCATTGCCGCGTTTCTCGTCGTGTCCGCCGCCGTCGGCCTGCTGTGTGCGTGCGCCCCGACCGACAGCTCCGAGCAGCCGAGCACCCGGACCGGTTCGCCGGAACGCAACTCCACCGTCACCGACGAGCTCGACGCGCCGTGGTCGATCGCCTTCCACGGCACCACCGCACTGGTGAGCGAGCGGGACAGCGCCCGGATCCTCGAAATCGGCACCGACGGAACACAACACGAGGTGGGCACCGTCGACAATGTCGAAGCCTCCGGCGAAGGCGGCCTCCTCGGCATCGCGGTGCGCGGGGGGCAGTTGTTCGCCTACTACACCGCCGCCGACGACAACCGGATCGAACGATTCGACCTCACCGGAGCGCCGGGCAACCTCGCGCTCGCTGGCGGCACGACAATCCTCACCGGACTGCCCGCCGCAGCGAACCACAACGGTGGCCGGATCGCCTTCGGTCCCGACGGGATGCTGTATGCCACCGTCGGCGACGCGGGCGAGCGCCGGACCGCTCAGGATCGCGCCGCCCTCGCCGGAAAGATCCTGCGCATGACGGCGGACGGGCAAGCACCAGCCGACAACCCCATCCCCGGCTCACTGGTCTACAGCTACGGTCACCGGAATCCGCAGGGCATCACCTGGGCGCCCGACGGCAGGATGTTCGCCAGCGAATTCGGCCAGAACACCTGGGACGAACTCAATCTCATCGAACCCGGCGGCAACTACGGCTGGCCCGAGGTCGAAGGCATCGCCGGTCGAGCGGGCTTCATCGACCCCGTTCAGCAGTGGAAACCGTCCGAAGCCAGCCCGAGTGGGATGACGAACACCGGCGGATCCCTCTACATCGCGAATCTGCGCGGCGAGCGACTACGTCGAATCCCGCTCGACAACCTCACCCAGTCGACCGAATATCTCGTCGGCGAGTACGGACGCCTCCGCGACATCGCCGTGGCCCCCGACGGAGCACTCTGGCTGCTGACGAACAACACCGACGGTCGCGGCGACCCGAACCCCGGAGACGACCACATCATCCGACTCGAGCTCGACCGATCGCCGTCCCCCTCGAAATGAGTAGTGCGGCAAGATTTACCGTTGCGGATGCAGCACCAGCACGGTGATCTCACTCGGCGCGAACACCCGCATCGGCGGACCCCAATACCCCGTACCACGACTGGTGTAGAGCTGAGTGTTGTTCGCGTGCCTACTCAGTCCAGCGACGACCGGCTGGTCGAGCCGGACCAGGTAGTGGAACGGCCAGATCTGACCGCCGTGCGTATGCCCGGAGATCTGTAGCTCCACCCCGGCCTCGGCGCTGTCGGCGACCTGTTTCGGCTGGTGGGCCAGCAGGACAGTCGGCAACTCGGGGTCGGTGCCGGCGAGCGCGGCAGGCAGGTCGGGACCGTGACCGGGCACGTCGGCGGTGGGGTCGTCGATTCCGGCGACAACGAGCCGGTCACCGTCGCGCTCGACGGTCCGATGCGCGTTGTGCAGCGGCTGCCAGCCGATCGAGGCCATGTAGTCGATCCAGCCCTGGGCGTCGTCGAGGTACTCGTGATTGCCGGTGATGTAGAACCGGCCGAGCGGCGCCTCGACGCGCGCGAGTGGGGCGACCTGATCGGCGCGCTCGGCCACCGAACCGTCGACGAGGTCACCGGCGAGACCCACGATGTCGGGCCGCTGCGCATTGACCACGTCGACTACTTCTCGCGACCATTCCTCCCGGTCGATCGCGGCGAAGTGGGTATCGGTGAGCACCACGACGCGCAGCCCGTCGAGCCCGTCGGCCAAACCCGGGATCGCGACGTCGACCGTACGAACCTGCGGCACCCGCCGCGCCTCGTACACCCCGTACCCGATAAGGACCACCGACACTGCCACCACAGCGAGCGCCACGCCCCGACTGGCGCGAATCCGCTCGACCCCGGCGACGCGCAGCGCGCCTCGGACGACCGAACCGATCAGCGACCAGACGAACACCACCCACAACACCCCGAGCAGGACGTCACCGACGATCGTCGCGGGATCGAACTGCGGCGGCCCGTGCCCGAAGAACAGAGCGACGGGCAAACACAGGTACCCGACCACACAGACCACGGTGCCGACCCGAAACCGGGTCCCACTACGGCCGGTCGGCGCGGCAACGAGCACCCACCACGGGACCACGAACATCACCGCCGGAACCAGCACGATCGCTATCACCAGTACAACGGAGCTCACGAGATCCCGTCCTGAACAAGGCCGCCCCCAGTCGGGCCGCACAACATCAGATCATCTCAGCTCCCCTTCGGCCGCTCGCAGCCGAGATGTGGCAGGACCGCGGGTCGAAACCAGCACCCGGCCACGATCCACAGCATGATGGTGGGATGGCCGAGATGATGAACGCATGCGCGCACTGCTGATACTGATCGTCGTGCTGATGATCGCGCTGGTCGTCGGCGATCGAGTCGGAGTCGTCATGGCGCAGAACGAGATCGGTCGCAAGATCGCCGCCGAATACAACCTCCCGCATCAGCCGGGCGTCGATATCGGCGGTTTCCCGTTCCTGACCCAGGCCGTCGACGGCAACTACCGCGCCATCGATATCCGGATCGGCGACTGGAGTGGGCAGAACATCTCCGTCCACAATCTCGATGTCGCGCTGACCGACGTCTCCGCACCGCTGTCCGACGTGATCGGCAACCGCACATCGAACCTCGTCGCGGGCACAGCGACCGCGACCGCCCTGGTGCCCTACGACATCGTGCAGAGCTTCGCCCCGGCAGGAATCGAATCGATTTCCTATACCCCGGAAGGACTTCGCGCTACCGGGACCTTCTCGGTCGCGGGTATCTCGGTACCGGCAACAGTCTTCGTCACCGTCGCGCCCACCGACGCCGGCATCGAGGTCACCCCGGTCTCCGTCCAACCAGCGGCCGGTGGACCGACGATCTCCCTGGCGCTGCTCCGCCAGTCCCTGACCTTCATCGTGCCGCTGCGACAACTGCCGCTCGGTGCGCGCCTGACCGCCATCCAACCGAGCGCGGATGGCTTGCACGCGACCGCCGTGGCCCACGACGTGCGGTTCGACAGCCTGCCGTGAGAATCTCGCAATGCCGCAAGGACGGTCCGACAGAATTGCCTTGACCTCGCACTTTCTCCTATCGAAGGGTAGTCGATGACGCAGGCGTTAGCTTTCGGCACGGCGGCACTGGCCGCGACGACGGCACTGATCGTTCCGGGGACCGGCACCAGCAACCCCGAGATGGCGCACAACTTCGAAAGCAATGCGTATCAGAACTTCATCGCCCCCGGCGCGGAAGGCTGCACCGACAACGACTGTCCCGGCGTCACCTTTGTTCCCGTCCCGTACGACGCCGCGCTCTGGCCGCTCATCTCGTCGAAAGGCCCCGAAGCGTCGTCCGCGAAGTGGGACACCTCGGTGGTCGACGGTGTGACGAACCTCGACACGATCGCGACGCGACAAATGAATGCACAGCCGAGCGGCGCCATCGTCATCTTCGGATACTCGCAGGGCGCGACAGTGGCCGGCGCGGAGAAGGCAGCCTTGACCGACCTGTCGCAGCAGGACAAGGACCGGCTGTCGTTTGTGCTCATCGCGAATCCGAACCGCCCCAACGGTGGAATCATCGAACGGCCGGTGCGTTTCGGTGGCATACCGATCGTCGACATGACCTTCGGGCCGCCCACCCCTACCGATACCGGCATCGAGACGACCGATATCGCGATGCAGTACGACGGCATTTCGGACTTCCCGGCGTATCCACTCAATGTGCTCGCCGACGCGAATGCCCTGATGGGCACCCTCCTGATCCACCCCTCGTATTTGCAGCCCAAGGGCAACGGCGCGGGGAGCGCACCCAAGGCAGGCGCGGCTGTTTACGGATATCCGGGCCGAACCGATTACATCGCGCAACAGGACTGCGACCTGCATCCCGAGAACTGCCAGAACCACGGCGACACGACCTACATTTCGATACCCAACCCGGAAGGAACGCTGCCGCTGCTGTATCCGCTGCGCGCACTCGGGAAGCACACGAACACCGCGGCAGTGACAGAGCCCGCCGCCGCCCTGATCGAGCCGACACTGCGGGTACTGATCGAAACGGGATACGACCGCACGGACTACGCGACGCCAACGCCATTGCAGTTCGACCAACCGCTGAACCCGGAGAAGACCGCCCGCCTACCGGTCGACCTTCCCGTTGCGTTCGAGCAGGGGATCGCCGACGCCGCAGCGGTGATCGAGAACCCGTCCCACCATGCGGACCGGACGCTATCGCTGGAATCAGTACTTGCCAACGCCGACGATCTCCTACCTCCGAACCCGGTAGCTCCCGTCATCCGAGACTTTTTCGCCCCTACTGGCTAGGGGGTGTCCGACAACCCACGGGGAGTCGTGGTCATGCCTGCTCTTCGACCTGGGCGTCGTAGGCTGCGCGAGCGGAGTCGATGTCATCGACGGTGGTGAAAGCCCAACTGATCAACGGCTGGACGGCTAGACGCAGACTGTGCCCGGTCTCGGTCAGCGCATAGGTGACCTGCGGCGGCACCGTGGGGGTCACTGTGCGCGTGACCAGTCCGTCGCGCGCGAGGCGACGCAGGGTCACGGTGAGCATGCGCTGGCTGATCCCGACTACCACCCGCCGGGCCTGACTGAACCGCAACGGGCCTTGCCCTAAAGCGGCCACGACGTACAGCGACCACTTGTCCGAGACCAAGTCCAGGACCTCGCGAGCCCTGGCCGCGCCCTGGCCGCAGATCGGGTCGAGTTCGTCGTTGACCTGCATGGTTACCTCCGGAGAACCACGGCACCCGAAAGTGCCTACTTGACCATCAGGATGTGGTTATCCAAAGTTACCAAGGAATCACTAGTAACTGCCGGTTTCAGTCCCGTCCAGGGAAGATGCCGTCTTTCTCGAGGAGTTCTCTTCATGCCTACTATCGCTGTCGTCGGCGCCGGGCCCGGCATGGGCCTGGCCATCGCCCGCACCTTCGGCTCCCACGGATTCGACGTAGCCCTGCTTTCCCGCAGCCAGGCCAACCTCGACACTCGGGTCGCGACTCTGGCCGCTGAAGGCATCACCGCCAGCGGCTTTGCGGCCGACGTCCTGGATACCGATTCTTTAACCGGCGCCATCGAGGCCGCGGCGGAGCACTTCGGTGGGATCGACGTGCTCGAGTATTCCCCGGGCGGGCCCGAGCCGAAGTTCGTCACGCCCAGCAGGCTCACCGCCGCGGATGTGGAGCTGCAGATGCGGTACCTGGTCTACGGCGCGATCGCAGCCACTGGCGTGGTGCTGCCCGCGATGCGGCAAGCCGGTACGGGCACACTGCTGTTCACCACCGGGGCCGGGTCGGTGGATCCCACCCCGATGCTCGGTGACATCAACACCGCCGGTGCGGCCCTGCGCTCGTGGGTGCTGAACTTGCACAAGGAGCTCGAGCCCGAGGGCATTCAGGCCGCGCATGTAGCGATCGGGGCATGGATCGGCGACCGTGCTCCGGAGGGCACGCCCAGCGCCTCTGCCGACCAGATCTCGCCGCTGTACTGGGACCTGCATGTCCAGCGCGACCAGGCCGAGAAGATCTTCACCCCCTGACCCTGCATGACCCGAACCGGCGCATCCCGTCCTGGATGAAGGAATTGCTTTGTGAACGTTGCCTTGTGGATCGTGGCCGTGATCATGGCCCTGGCCAACTGACCACCTGATCGGCGGCCGTGCCTTGCCGAGTGGGACATGCCCTAGGCCCGCTCCTTGATCTGTCTCAGCGCCGATCAGTTGTCGCTGAAGGTGATTCGGACGGAGATCGGTGCACTCTGCAGTGCCCGGAAGGTGGCGGCGGTCAATCCGGCGAAAGCGGGATGCGACGCGAAGGTGCGCGCACGAGCGTCGACATCGTCGTCAGGCACCAACTGCGCGGTACCGGTGCGCCAGCGGCCGGCCTGCCGAATTCGCACCTGCGGGTCGGCGGTGATGTTGGCGGTCCACCCGGAGCGGGTGCCGTGCTGGGAGATCACCCAGGCGCCGGACTCGTCGAAGGCCGCGGCGATCGGGACCAGGCGAAGTGCACCGCTCTTTCGCCCGGTCGTTTCCAGTTCGGTAGCGAGCGCGGTGTCGATCCCGACGCGGCGCAGCGCACGCACGGTGGGGTTGGCGATGTAGCGTCCCACGCCACGCTCGAAAAGAAACTTGCGCCGGGCGCGCTGGTCGATCTGCTCGGTCATCGTTGTAGGCCTCTCTGATCTAGGTGCGGAGAACTTTCAGAGTTCGAGAAGTTTGACGAGGTTGGTGCCCGCGTCATCGAGCGGCTGAAGAGATTTCGCGCTCCGACATTGGATGATCGCGCCTTCGATCGTGCTGACGATGACGCTGCTGATCGACGCGGCCGCGGCCGAGTCCGTGCCCGTCGATATCAGGTAGTCGGCCAGTCGACGGGTCCAGTCGGCGAAAACAGTGGCCGACGCCGCTTGCACGGTCGGCGAGTCGCTGCGCGCGGCGGCCACGATCGGGCAGCCGGCGGTGAACGACGAAGTCTCGAGTACCCGCTTCCAGACTCCCACGAGTCCGACAACGACTTCCGCCGGTGACGACGATTCGGTGACCAGTGCCTCGATCGTCGCACCGAGCTGCTGCCCCGCGTGGAGAGTGGCCTGCTCCATGAGTTCGCTCTTGCCGCCGGGGAAGTGCAGATATATCGAGCCTCGGGCGGTCTTGCTGTGCGCGAGCAGGTCGGTCAGTCCGGTCGCCGCGACGCCATGTTCACGCATCATGAGAATCGCGCTGCGGATGAGACGTTCTCGTGGCCCCGCCACTGTGTTCATCGGCAACCCTTCGCCATAGACCGATCAGTTCATCATACGGTATCGTCACCGAGGATAGAACGATCGGTCTATCGAGTGAGAGGGCAAGATGACAACCGCGACGCACAACCCCGAAACACCGGATTTCGCCACCATGAGCGGCCTCGAACTGCTGCGAGCGGCGAGCACGATGCCCGATCGAGCCGGAATCGGCACGCTGCTCGGGATGCAGGTCGAGGAACTGGAATTCGGCCGGGTGTCGTTCAGTCTCGTCACGCGTCCCGATTTCGCGAACCCGCTCGGCACCACCCACGGCGGTATCTGCGCGACCTTGCTGGACTCGGTGATGGGTTGCGCGGTGCATACCGCGCTGGACGCGGGAGTCGGATACGGCACGTTGGAGCTGAAGGTCAACTACATCCGATCGGTCCCGATCGACGGCCGCCGCCTCATCGGCACCGGCACGACGCTACATGTCGGCCGCACCACCGCGACAGCCGAAGGCAAGGTGTTCGACGAGGCAGGCAAACTCGTCGCCCACGCCACCACCACCTGCATCATTCATCGCTGACGGGTGAGTCGATGCCGGTCGAGGAGGCTCCCGTGACAAGCGCCAGCGAGGAATGGCAGGCCAGCGCCTGCATTCTGTGCGAGAACAACTGCGGAATCACCGTCAAGGTCGAAGGACGGCGATTCGCGAAAATCCGTGGCGACAAGGCCCATCCCGCGTCCGCCGGGTACACCTGCAACAAGGCGTTGCGGCTGGACCATTATCAGAACGGCGGCGCCCGGATCACCGCACCGCTGCGCCGGGAGCACGACGGCACCTACACCGAGATCAGCTGGGATGTCGCGATCACCGAGATCGCCGACCGACTGCGCGCGGTGCGCGACACCCACGGTGGGGAATCGATCTTCTTCTACGGTGGCGGCGGGCAAGGCAACCACCTGGGCGGCGCATACAGCGGCGCGTTGCTGCGGGCCGTCGGCGGGCGTTATCGCTCCAACGCGCTCGCCCAGGAAAAGCTCGGCGAGGCATGGGTCGATGCCCATCTCACCGGCGGACACACACACGGCGACTTCGAACACGCGCAGGTCAGCGTATTCGTCGGCAAGAATCCGTGGCAGTCGCACGGCGTTCCGCGCGCCCGCACCGTACTCCAGAACATCGCCAAGGATCCCGCGCGCACCATGATCGTGCTCGACCCGGTGCGCACCGAAACCGCCGACCTCGCCGACATCCACCTGCAGATCAAACCGGGCACCGACGCCTGGTGTCTGGCCGCGATCCTCGGTGAGATCGTTCAGCAAGATCTGATCGACCACGAGTTCCTGACCGCGCACACGACCGAGGCCGAGCCGGTGCTCGCCGCCCTGCGCGCCGTCGACGTCGACGCGTATGCCCACCTGAGCGGCGTCGATCCCGCATCCGTCCGCAGAGCCGCGCAGTTGATCGGGACCGCCGAGAGCGTGTCGACCTACGAGGACCTGGGTGTGCAGCAGAGTCCGAACAGCACCCTGGTGTCGTACCTGAACAAACTGACCTGGTTGCTCACCGGGAACTTCGCCGCACGCGGCACCATGCAGATGCACTCGTGGTTGGCGCCACTGATCAACTATTCGCTGAAGACGAAGACCACGCCGGTGACAGCAGCGCCGATGCTCGGCGGCATCGTGCCCTGCAATGTCATCGCCGAGGAGATTCTCACCGACCATCCGAAGCGGTTCCGCGCGATGATCGTCGAGTCGTCGAATCCCGCGCATTCCCTGGCGGATTCGCAGCGCTTCCGTGCGGCGTTCGACTCTCTCGAACTGAGCGTTGTCATCGATGTCGCGATGACCGAGACCGCTCGTCGCGCCCACTATGTTCTTCCGGCTGCGAGCCAGTTCGAGAAGTGGGAAGCGACCTTCTTCAACCTCGAATTTCCGGTCAATACCTTCCAGCTTCGCGCCCCGCTGCTCGAGCCACTGCCCGGTACGCTGGCCGAACCGGAAATCTACGCCCGCATCATCCGTGAGCTCGGCGTCGCCAGCCCGCTGTCGTTGTCGGTATTGAGGGGCGCCCTGCGCCTCGGCCGCAAAGCCTATGGGCTGACATTTCTGGCGTTGCTCAAACTGGACCGGAAGGCAGCAGGCCTGGCCCCCTACCTGCTCTACGAAACGCTCGGCCCGACTTTGCCCGGCGGGGCACGCGCAGCAGCGGTGCTGTGGGCACTGGCGCAAGGCGTTGCGCGTCGGCACCCACAATCGATGCGCCGCGCCGGGCACGCGGACCCCGAAGCGCTGTTCACCGCGATGCTCTCCGAGCGATCCGGCGTCCATATCACCGTCGACGAACTCGACGGCGGCAGCTGGACCTACGTCCCCGAAGACAATCGGCCGATCCCCCTGTCCATCACTCCGTTGCTCGAATCCCTGCGCGGTCTCGACCGCATGGAATGGGCGCACACCAGCGGCGAATACCCCTTCGTGCTCTCCGCGGGCGAGCGCCGCGCGTTCACCGCGAACACGATCTTCCGTGACGACAGCTGGCGGCGCCGCGACGCCACCGGCGCGTTGCGTATCAGCCCCGCCGATGCCGAGCGCCTCGGATTGGCCGACGGCGGGCGAGCACTGATCACCACCAACCGCGGCTCCGCTACCGCGACAGTCGAACTCAACGACCGAATGCAGGACGGCCATATCTCCCTGCCCAACGGTTTCGGGCTCGATCTCCCCGGAAGTGACCAGCGCACCGGCGTAGCGCCCAACGACCTCACCGACCTGCGACGCCGCGATCAGTTCTCCGCCACCCCCTGGCACAAACACGTCCCCGCCCGGGTCGAACCCGTTCCGCACACGTAGCCAGGGGCCGTATTCAACGATTACGTTGCGGCACTTCGGCATCCGAGTGCTGATCGGGTCGGCGCAATGGGGCGCCGACGTGGTGCAGGTGGGTCAGGGCCTCGCGGTACGAGGAGATCAGACCGGTTTCGTGGTACGGCACGCCGATTTCGGCGCAGTAGTCGCGGACGATCACCTGGGCGTGGCGCAGGTTCGGTGTCGGCATGCTCGGGAACAGGTGGTGCTCGATCTGATAGTTGAGTCCGCCGAGGGCAAGGTCGGTCAACGGTCCGCCGCGCACATTGCGGGAGGTGAGGACCTGGCGACGGAGGTAGTCGGGGCGGTCGTCGCCGGTCAAGGTCGGCATGCCCTTGTGGTTCGGGGCGAAGATGCAGCCCATGTACAGGCCGAAAAGACCCTGGTGAACAGCGAGGAACACGAGCGCTTTGTCGGCGGGCAGAACCGCGAACAGCGCGGTCAGGTAGAGGGCGAAGTGCCCGAACAGCAGCGCACCTTCCCATCCACGGTGTTTGACCGAGCGGTTCCTGAGCGCGCGGACACCGGCCACATGGAGGTTCAGGCCTTCCAACAGCAGCAGCGGGAAGAACAAGTACGCCTGCGCCCGCCCGATGAGACGGGGCAGACCGTGGCTGGACCGTGCCTGCTGCTGCGACCAGACCAGGATGTCGGGCGCGACATCGGGATCGAGCTCCTCGTGGTTCGGGTTGGCGTGGTGACGGGTGTGCTTGTCCTGCCACCAGCCGTAGCCGAGGCCGATGCCCGCGTTCCCGGCGATTCGTCCCACGAGCTCCGTCGGCTGTCGTAACCGGAAGACCTGGCGGTGCGCGACATCGTGCATCACGAGTGCGACCTGCGCGAACGTCACGGCCATGAACGCCGCGACCAGCAGCGTCCACCACGAATCGCCGATGAGTACGAACGCCGCCCAGCCGCCCACGAACGCGATCCCGACGAGACTGAGCCGCACGGCGTAGTAGACGGGGCGTCGGCCCATCAGCCCCGCGTCGGAGATTCGACGCAACAGGCGGGCGTAATCGCCGTCGGCGCCGCGCCGCGGTGACCGTGGAGATGGCCCGGGGACCAGAGCAGATGTCGTCATGCCCCGAAGCTATCGGCCGGATTCTCGTCGGCCGTAATCCCTTGGTATGAGATGGAATCGGACTGCGGGGTGATTTCTGATCTCCAGCGAGGACCCGCACATCACCGGCACTCGAGTTCACGTGCGCGAATCCGAGGGTTCGAACATGACGATCGTGGGTAAAAAGATCTCGATGCTGTTCGCGAATCCGGCGGACAACAACGTCCTAGCAGGCGTTTCACAGTGTGGAGAACAGGTTGCTGAAACTGATCGAGCTCATACGCAGACCGGCGCAGTCGACGATCCCGACCGAGCCCCCCACCTCGGCCGGGTCGCTGCGGGCAGGCGACATCGTGCTCACCGCCAAGCGCAGCTACCGGGTGGTCAGCACGAGCTTCGCCGACGACGCGCGCCGCGCCGGTCGTGTCGTCGCCGACACGGTCGACCTGGTCAGCGGCAGGCTGCGCGTGCTCGACTTCCCCAGCGCCGACACGATGGTCACCGTCAAAACGGCATAGTCCGTCAGACGGGCCGATGCCGGATGTCGGTGGGGTGATGCAGGCGGCGGGTCGCTGAACGCTTGCCGTCAGCGGGAACCACCTCCTCCTCGACCACCCGGCGCTGATCGGTGCCGACGACACGCGTGCGTTCGACGAAGGCGATGTCCCTGGCACTGCGCACCGACAGTCGTCCCAGCGAGCTCGCGGCGAAGAACAGGATCAGCGCGCCGAGCCCGTAGAAGAATGTGAGCTGCAGCAGCGCACGCTTCAGATCCGAGGTGGCGACCGGCTCACCGATGTCGCCGAGTCGCAGCAGCGCGGCCAGGAACGGCCCGATCACGAACCACACACCCGCTGCCACCGCCAGCCAGCCGCCGAAACTGGCGACCACCCGGTTCCGGCTCATCAGCATGAGCAACCCACCGATTATCGCGACCACACCCGGCAGCACCTGGAGCCAGCCGCGAGCCGCCGTCCACACCCAGGCCTCGTCAGGGGTGTACGCGAAATCGAAATACGGACCGATGAACGGGATGAGTGCGCCCCAGATCCCGAGGAGCAACACCACCAGCCCGCCCAGCGCGCCCCTGCTACGCGGAATACGCATCCGTCCGCCCGCCCCGGTCGAGACTTTCTCCTCGAAATCCACCATGACGCCTCCGATCATCGAGAACAGAAGTAGGTAGCGCTTACCCCTGCCGCTACCGAATACGCACCGGATTCGAAATCACCCGATGCGTAACTCAGCGTCGTCCGATCTCGGTTTCGTCGAAGAATCTCGAGATCTGCTCGATGACGGGGAGTGTCGATCCTCGCTGGACCCGCATTAATACACGGGCGCGAAAGATCCGGTCAGCCGTTCGATCACCCTCGAGCCGGTGTAGCTCGCCACACCATCGACTCGGTGGACAGCTCGATCGAATTTCCGCGCCGCGACGACAACCATGGAGTCATGACCGAGACACCAGTCGAGCCGACCTTCGTGGTCGACATAGCCGGCGAACCGACCGCGCACGATGAACCGAGTCGCCCGTCGCCGCGCCGGACCGGCCCGCTCGCCGCGGTGCTGCGCGCGCCGATCGAGGCCAGGACCTGGAAGGAGCTCGCCTACCTGGTCCTGTCGTTCGTACTCGGCTGCGTTGCCGTGTGCTACCTGTTCTTCGGGTTCGGCGGGGGGCTGTACGCATCGATCCTCCTCATCGGTATTCCGTTGCTCGCGGCAGTTCTGCTCGGCGGACGGATGTGGGGCCGGATCTATCGGTTCCTCGGCCGTGAACTGCTCGGCGCCCAGGTGGAATCGCCACCGGAATTCATCAGGGCGAGCGGCTTGTTCGGCTTCCTGAAGAGCGCGTTCACCGATCGGCCGAGCTGGCGGGCCGTGCTGTTCCTGATCGCGCAGTCCGTGCTCGGCGTGGCGGTCGGCTACGTCGTGCTCGTGGTGATCGCGATGGTCGGGTTCACGGCGATCTCGCCCATCCCGTGGGTGCTCTTCGATCCGATCCAGGTGGACGACAATGGCGTCGAGCACCACAGTCTCGCCCAGTTCGGTTCGTTCTACATCGACACTTGGCCGCGGGCGCTCGCGCTGTCCGGTATCGGTCTCGTGCTGTGTTTCGCGCTGCCGTGGCTGGTCCGGAGCGTCTGCTGGCTGCATCGGATGCTGATCGTCCACCTGCTGGCGGCGACACCGCGCGACCGGCAACTGGCGGAACTGCGGGCCAGCAGACGGGCCGCGGTGGACGATGCGACCGCCACCCTGCGCCGGGTCGAGCGCGACCTGCACGACGGCACGCAGGCGCGGCTGGTCACCATCGCCATGGCGCTGGGCAGGGCCGAAGAACGCCTGGCCGCGGGCGGCGACGCCCGCGACCTCATCGCCGAGGCGCGCGCCAACTCCAAAGAGGCGCTGACCGAACTGCGCGAACTGGTACGCGGCATCCATCCACCCGCGCTCGAGCTCGGCCTCGGCCCGGCGCTCGAGACGCTCACCGCCCGCTGCGCGGTGCCGGTCGACCTGCGTGTGCACATCCCCCAGCGGCCGAGCCCGGCCATCGAGGCGATCGCCTACTTCTCCGTCGCCGAGCTACTCACCAATGTGGTCAAACACGCGCACGCGAACCGGGCCACGGTGTCGGTGCTGCCCGACAGCGTGCGATCCATCGCGGTCACCGTGTGGGACAACGGAATCGGCGGCGCGCCCCGGCCCGGCACCCACACCATGACCGGCAGCGGGTTGGCCGGGCTCGCCGCCCGTGCTCTCGCCGTCGACGGCACACTCACCGTCGACAGCCCCGCCGGCGGGCCTACCGTGGTGACCATGATCCTGCCGAACGAGGGCCCGCAGTGACCGCGGGCGGTGCCCCGCACAGACCCCTGCGAGTGGTGATCGCCGAGGACAGCGCCATCCTCCGCGACGGGCTGGCCGGGCTGCTCACCGAACGCGGACACGAGGTGGTGGCGATGGTCGGCGACGCGACATCGCTGAGCGAGGTGGTCGGCGTCCACCAACCCGATGTCGCGGTGGTGGATGTGCGGATGCCGCCCAGCTTCACCGACGAGGGCCTGCTGGCAGCCATCGAACTGCGCAGGAAGCATCCGGGCACCGGCGTACTCGTGTTCTCACAATGGATCGAAACCCGTTACGCGACAGAACTTCTCGCTGCCGGAGCGAGCGGCGTCGGCTACCTCCTCAAAGACCGCGTCGCCGACGTCGGTGACTTCGTCGACGCACTACACCGGGTCGCCACCGGTGGCACCGCACTCGACCCCGAGGTGGTGAGTCAGCTGATGGGTGCGTCTCGGCAACAGGATTCACTCACCCGCCTCACCCCGCGCGAACGAGAGGTGCTCGAACTGATGGCCCAGGGACTCACCAACAACGCCATCGCGACCTCGCTCACCGTCACCGAGCGGGCGGTCGAGAAGCACATCGGCAACATCTTCACCAAACTCGATCTGCCACCGTCGGATACGCGCCACCGCAGGGTGCTGGCGGTGCTGCGACTCAAAGGGTGAACCACAGAACACATTCCCCGCATCAGCGCGGCCTCACCGGCATACGCTCCTCATCAGGGAGGAACCAACCATGGCCAGCCGCAAACGCACCGTCATCGCTTCCGAAGTCCAGGATGTTCTCAACTACTTCGGCAGATGCCCGATCTGTGACTATCCGGCTCAGGCATGGCACCTCACCGCCCAGTTCGACGACGGCGTAGTCGAGAGCCAGACCATCGCCGCCTGCGGTGGCTGGTGCGGATGGAAAGGCCCCGTGAGCCCGACCACCATGACCGGCGAAACCGCAGTATTGACCCACGAAAGCGGATGCTCAACGCCCCCGCGGCGACAACAACCTCCGGCTCGCCCGATGAAGGCGCTCCTCGACTCAGGGGCAGGCGGCATCGCGTCCCTCGACGTGGAGGTCCTGTCACCTGAACCGGGTTCGATGGACTTCGCGATGCTCTCGGATCCGACTGCGCCCACCAACTCGGCCTGACCACCAGCGGCACCAACGTCCACGCGTAGCGCGCAAAAGAAGTGGCGCGACAGGACATCGTTGATAGAGAAGGGGCCATGGTCGACTACGTGGACTCTGTGATGCCCGGACTATGCCTGGATGACCCGGCAGAGGCCCGCGGACGAATGCGCGAGTACGGAGAAGAACGCGGAATCACCATCGGCGGGTAGGAGAGGCCACCATGACAGCCCCGACTCTGGCGGCATTCGCCGGACTCTGCCTGCTACTTGCCATCACCCCGGGACCAGACACTTTTCTTGTGCTGCGCTACTCCTTTTCCGGTGCGCGCCTAGGTGTCGCCGCCGCAGCGGGGTCCGGTCTCGGATCGTTGGTGTGGGCCGGTGCGGTCGCTGTGGGACTCGCGGCGCTGCTCACCGCATATCCGACCGCGTTGCTGGCGCTGAAGATCATCGGCGGCATTTACCTGATCTACTTGGGAATCAGCGGATTCATACACCGCAACACGATCATGCCTGTCGATGCAGAACCGGATGTTGCTGGCGCCGAACAGAAGTCAGGGCCCACAACGACAACAGCGTTTCGTGATGGCGTCGTCTCCTGCCTACTGAACCCGAAAGTCGGCCTGTTCTTCCTCGCCGTCGTTCCTCAGTTCGCGCCCGTCGGGTCCTCGGCGGTGAGCGTGACGATGGTTCTGGGCGCGATCGATGGAGTCGTCGCGTTCGTTTGGCTGCTCTTGGTCTCTGTCGTCGCGGCCCGCGCTGTCCATTGGCTACGTCGGCCCCGGGTCGGGCAAACACTGACGAAGTTGAGTTCGGCAGCGTTGGCCGCCATGGGTGTAGCCACACTGACCGTGCGGACATGAACGTGGACACCGCATATCGGTGCCAGGACAGCACGACATCAGGTGGCGGGAGTGGCCGCCCGGACAGCGCACGATCTTCGGCTAGGAGGACGGCATCTTCGACTCGGGCGTGGCGCGACCTCGTCACCGACCGCACGGACCTCGTCGTCGCCGAGCAACCCCGATGGCGGGATTACAGTTCAGTGGATGAGTTTCAGAATCGCGGCCTACGCCGTCTGCCTCGAACAGGGGCGGGTGCTGCTCACTCGTCACGTGGCGGCAAGCGGCGAAACCACCTGGACACTTCCAGGCGGTGGGGTAGAGCATGCGGAGGATCCCTTCGATGCGGTGACCCGGGAGCTCGCCGAGGAGACCGGCTATCTCGGGGTTGTCGAACGCCTGCTGGGCGTGGATTCGAGGGTGATTTCCGCAGCCGTTGCCCACGCGGGAGTCGAGCATCAGAACGTTGGAATCTTCTACCGCGTCCGAGTCACCGGTGGTCGGCTCCGGGCCGAACTGAACGGGGCAACTGTCGAGCCGACCTGGACTCCGATCGGCGAGGTGACTTCTCTGCGCCGATCATCGCTTGTCGATAACGGCCTGGCTCTGGCACAGACCCTTCCGGCAACCGGTCACGTCACGACCACTCCGGTCGGCGGTTTGATCCAGCACTGAGCACCGGCGGCACGGCCTCGAGCCCATCGAGCGGTACAACGACCATGGTGGCGGCCAGGTCGTTGATCACAGCGCAGCGGTCGGCGTCACTCTCCCCCGGTCGGCGCCGTCGCGGCGACATGACCGACGATGCCCTTGGCGATGGAGCCGGTGACCCGGTCGGTCACCGCGCTCGTCGAACGCAACAGCAGTTGCAGGGCGGGCTTGCCCTCCACGGCGAAGGTCCATGTCAGCCGGTTCCCGTGGCGGTTGGTGCCAGTTCGATGTCCTCGGCGAAGCGGAGTCCGGGGATCGAGGCGGCGTCGACGGTAAAGGTCATGCGCCGCTGGTCATCCCAGCGGTAGAAACGTTCGGTCAGCGCGGCGATGCGTCCGAGGGTCGGTGTACTTCCTGTTGTCGATCCACTGTCGATAATCCGTTCCAGCACAGGGCGGACGCGGTATCCACCGCGTCTGTTTTCGGGATCGGCCGCCCGGCCTCCAGCCAGTGGCCTGCCGCGAGGCGGCTGAGGCCGACCAGTCCCCAGGCGTGGATGTCGGCCCTGGTCGCGTCCACGCCCGCCGCCCGCAGTTCAGCACTCACCAGGACGGCGCATTCGCGCATCGCGTTGCGCACCCGCCATTCGACGCACGGTTCGCTGGGCACCGCAGATTCGAACACCAGCAGATACCCGCCGAGGTCGTGTTCGACGAAGTCGAAATAGGCCTGCACGGCGCCACGGACCCGGCCGCGCGGCTCGGTGTCCGCTGCGAGAGCGGCCCGGACACCGTCGACCATCCGGTCCAGATGAAGTTGCAGCACAACGAGATACAGGTCCAGCTTGCTCGCGAAGTGCGCGTAGAGCACCGGTTTGCTGATCCCGGACCGTGCGCAGATCTCGTCCATCCTGGCACCGTGATACCCGTTGGCGACGAAGACCGCTTGCGCGGCGACCAGCATCGTCTGCCGCCGGTGGGCCCGCGCGACGGGCCCACGAAGGTCGGCGGCAGAGCTGGCCGATCCCCCGGCACCCGGGGTCACCGGGTGCCGGGTGTCGCCGCGCATCGTCGTCATCGAAGACCGGTACTCAACCGAGTGTTGCGCCGGCCGCGGCCTTGGTGCGCAACGACTCCGGAACGTCGAAGCGTTCGCCATAGGCCGCGCGTAGCTGGTCTGCCCGCGCGACGAATCCGGCGAGGCCGCCCTCGTACTGGTTGATGTACTGGATGACACCACCGGTCCAGGCGGGGAAGCCGATGCCGAAGATCGATCCGATGTTCGCGTCCGGCACAGTGCGGAGCACACCCTCGTCGAAACACCGCACGGTGTCGAGGGATTCGGCGAACAGCATCCGTTCCTGCATGTCGATGAACGGGATGTCGTGGTCGCGGGTGTACTTCTCGGCCAGTCCCGGCCACAGGCCGAGCTTCTTGCCGTCGGCGTCGTAGTCGTAGAAGCCGCGGCCTTCGAGCCTGCCCGGCCGGTCGAAGTCGTCGACCATCGCGTCGACGAGCGGGTAAGCCTTCGAATCGGTCCAGTCGCGGCCCTCGGCGAGCAGGTTCTCCTTCAGGCTGCGCCGGATCTTCTGGGCCAGTTTCATATTGATCTCGTCGGCCAGTGCGAGCGCGCCGACCGGGTAGCCCGCCTGAGTGGCCGCCTGCTCGACACTGGCGGGGTGCACACCCTCGGCGACCAGCGCGATGGCCTCGTCCATGAACTGGCCGATGACCCGGCTGGTGAAGAAGCCGCGACTGTCGTTGACCACGATCGGGGTCTTCTTGATGGCGAGGGTGTAATCGATGGCGCGAGCGATCGCTTCGTCGCTGGTCTGGTCGCCGACGATGATCTCGACCAGCGGCATCTTGTCCACCGGCGAGAAGAAGTGCAGGCCGATGAAGTCCGCGGGCCGCGCCACGCCGGTGGCGAGGTCGGTGATCGGCAGGGTGGAGGTGTTGGAGCCGAGCAGGGCATCCGGGTTCACCAGCGCCTCGATCTCGCCGAACACCTTCTTCTTCAGGCCCGGGTCCTCGAACACCGCCTCGACGACGAAGTCGCAGCCCGCGGCGTCGGCCGGATCGGCACTCGGGTGGATGCGGCCGAGGATCTCGTCGTACTTGTCCTGGGTGAGCGCGCCCTTGCGCAGCGCCTTGTCGAGCAGCTTGCGCGCGTAACCTTTACCGCGCTCGGCCGCCTCGATGGTGACGTCCTTCAGCACGACCTGCATGCCGGCGCGGGCCTGCACATAGGCGATGCCCGCGCCCATCATGCCCGCGCCGAGCACGAGGACCTTCTCCGGCGTGCGCACGGGGAAGCCTTCGGGGCGGCTGCCGCCCTTGTTGATCGTGCCCAGATCGAAGAACAGGGACTTGATCATGTTGGTCGAGACCTGGCCGCAGATCAGCTTGGTGCAGTAGCGGGTCTCGATGGCGAAGGCGGTGTCGATGTCGACCTGCGCGCCTTCGACCGCCGTCGCCAGCACCGCGATCGGCGCGGGCATCGGCGCACCCTTGAGCTGCTTGCGCACATTCGCCGGGAACGCGGGCAGGTTGGCCGCCAGCGCCGGGCTAGACGGGAGGCCGCCGGGGATCTTGTAGCCCTTCACATCCCACGGCTGGGCCGCTTCGGGGTTGGCCGCGATCCAGGCGCGGGCCTGCGCGAACATCTCCTCGCGGGTGGCGGCGACCTCACCGATGATCCCGACCTGCAACGCCTTTGCGGGTTTCATCCGCTGGCCCTGTCCGACGACATTGAGTACGGCGTTGGTGATGCCGAGCAGCCGCACGGTCCGGGTGACACCGCCCGCACCGGGCAGCAGCCCGAAGGTGACCTCCGGCAGGCCGAGCAGGCTGCCCTTGGCGTCGAGCGCGATCCGGTGGTGGGCGGCGAGCGCGACCTCGAAGCCGCCGCCGAGTGCGGTGCCGTTGATCGCGGCGACCACCGGCTTGCCCAGCGTCTCGAGGCGACGGAACGCGGCCTTGTAGGTGTCGAGACCGAGCGCGATGTCCGGTGCGGTCTCGGGTGTCGCGTTCATCAGCAGGTTCAGGTCGCCACCGGCGAAGAACGTGTCCTTGCCGGAGGTGAGGATGACGCCGTCGAAGGTGTCCTTCTCCGCCTCGAGCCGGTCGACGGTCGCGGTGAGGTCGCGCGCGAACGCCTCGGTCATGGTGTTCGTCGACTGATTCGGGTCGTCGATGGTGAGCACGAGCACCCGGTCGGTGCCCAGCTCCCAGGCAATCATGTTCTCGCTCATGGTCTTTCCTCTGTATCCGGGTCCGGCGCTCAGACGCGCTCGATGATGGTGGCGATACCCATGCCGCCGCCGATGCACAACGTGATCAGCGCGCGGCGCGCTCCCCGGCGCTCCAGCTCGTCGACCATGGTCCCGGTGATCATGGCGCCGGTGGCGCCCAGCGGGTGGCCCATGGCGATGGCGCCGCCGTTGACGTTGATCTTCTCGTCGGGCACGCCGAGCTTCTTCTGGAAGTTCAGCACCACCGAGGCGAAGGCCTCGTTGAGTTCGAACAGGTCGATGTCGTCGACGGTGAGTCCGGCCACGGCCAGGGCCTTTTCGGTCGCCGGGACCGGTCCGGTCAGCATGATCGTGGAGTCGCTGCCGCTGACGGCGGAGGCGATGATCCTGGCGCGCGGGGTGAGACCCGCTGCGCTGCCCGCGGATTCGCTGCCGATGAGCACCAGCGCCGAGCCGTCGACGATGCCGGAGGAGTTGCCGGCGTGGTGTACGTGGTTGATCTTCTCGATGTGGTGGTAGCGCTGCAGGGCGACGGCGTCGAAGCCACCCATCTCCCCCATCGCCGCGAACGACGGCGTCAGCCCGGCCAGGCTGTCCACGGTGGTGCCAGGCCGCATGAACTCGTCGTGGTCGAGCAGCACCGCGCCGTTGATATCGCGCACCGGGACAACAGATTTGGCGAAGTAGCCGCCCGACCAGGCCGCGGCCGCCTTCTGCTGCGACCGCACCGCGAAGGCGTCGACGTCCTCGCGGGTGAAACCCTCGATGGTGGCGATCAGGTCGGCGCTGACACCCTGCGGCACGAAGTAGGACTGGTAGTTCGTGATCGGGTCGAGCGCCCACGCGCCGCCGTCGGAGCCGAGCGGAATCCGCGACATCGATTCCACGCCACCGGCGATGACGAGCTGCTCCCACCCCGATCGCACCTTCTGCGCGGCGGTGTTGACCGCTTCCAGGCCCGAGCCGCAGAACCGGTTGAGCTGCACGCCGGCGACGGTGTCGGGCAGTCCGGCCGCGATCGCGGCGGTCTTGGCGATGTCGGCGCCCTGGTCGCCCACCGGGGACACCACTCCGAGCACGATGTCGTCGATCGCGGCCGGATCGAGTTCAGGATGGCGGGTCTTCAGTTCGTCGATGAGTCCGACCACCAGGTCGAGCGGCTTGACGCCGTGCAGGGCGCCGGTCTTCTTGCCGCGGCCGCGCGGGGTGCGGATCGCGTCGTAGATGTATGCCTCGGTCATGGTTCCTCGAAGAGTGTGTCGGGTGATGCAAGATCAGCGATGGGTGAAGCGCGGTGGCCGCTTGTCGACGAAGGCGCTCATACCTTCGGTCTGGTCCTCGATCGCGAACAGCGAGTGGAAGACCCTGCGCTCGAAGCGGATTCCCTCGGCGAGGGTGGTCTCGAAGGACCGATTCACCGCTTCCTTGGCGATCATGGTGACCGGCAACGACTTCGCCGCGATGGTCTCGGCCACCTCGGCCGCGGCATCGAGCAGGTCGTCGGCGGGCACGATGCGCGAGACGAGGCCGGCGCGCTCGGCTTCCTCGGCGCCGATGGTGCGTCCGGTCAGCACCATGTCCATCGCCTTGGCTTTACCCACCGCGCGGGTGAGTCGCTGGGAGCCGCCGATGCCGGGGATCACGCCGAGTTTGATCTCGGGCTGACCGAATTGCGCGGTGTCGGCGGCGATCAGGATGTCGCAGAGCATGGCGAGCTCGCAGCCGCCGCCCAGCGCGTATCCCGCGACCGCGGCGATGGTGGGCTTGCGGAACTGCGCGAGGCGGTCCCAGCGGGCGAAGAAATCGTCCATGAACATGTCCATGTACGACTTGGGCTGCATCTCCTTGATGTCGGCGCCCGCCGCGAAAGCCTTGGCGGAGCCGGTGATCACGACCGCGCCGACCTCGTCGTCACGACCGAGTTCGTCGAGCGCGCCGACGATGTCGTCGAGTACCTGGGTGTTGAGTGCGTTGAGCGCCTTGGGCCGGTTCAGCGTGATCCAGCCGACGCGGTTCTTGGTCTCGACCAGGATCGTTTCGTAGTCGCTCACGCGGTGGCCTCGCCGGATCGGTCGCGGATGTCGGTGACGATGGCGGAGAAGTCGCGGTGTGCGTCGGTCTGGTTGAACCGCGCGTAGATCGCGGCAGCGAGTTCGCCGAGCTGTCCGTCGATCCCGTTGGCCTGCAACGCGTTCGCGGCCAGGGTGAGATCCTTCGACATCAACGCAGTAGCGAAGCCGGGCAGGTAGTCGTTGTTGGCCGGGCTGGTCGGCACCGGGCCGGGCACCGGGCAGTAGCTGGTCAGTGCCCAGCTCTGGCCCGACGCGGTGGACACCACGTCGAAGAACGACTGGTGGCTCAGGCCGAGCTGCTCACCGAGCACCAGCGCCTCCGACAGCCCGATCATGGAGATCCCGAGCAGCATGTTGTTGCAGATCTTGGCGGCCTGACCGACCCCGGCGTCGCCGCAGTGCACGACCTTGCCGCCCATCACCGCGAGTACCTCGCTCGCGTCGGCGAAGTCGGCGGCCGCGCCGCCCACCATGAAGGTGAGGGTGCCCGCGGTGGCGCCGGCGACACCACCGGAGACCGGCGCGTCCAGGGGGCGGTGGCCCGCCGTGACAGCCAGTGCCGCAGCTGCTTTCGCATCGGCGACGTCGATGGTCGAGCAGTCGATGAACAGGGTGCCGGACGTGGCGGCGGGCAGCAGTTCGGCGTAGACGTCGAGGACGAGTTTGCCGTTGGGCAGCATGGTGATGACCACGTCACGGTCGGCGGCGGCCTCGGCGGCGGTGGCCACCACCCTCGCGCCGTCGGTGCGGGCCTGCTCCTGCGCGGCGGGCACCGGGTCGAAGGCGAGCACTTCGTAGCCCGCCCGCACCAGGTTCGCCGCCATCGGGCCGCCCATGTGGCCGAGCCCGAGGAAACCGATCTTCTTGCTCATCGCTGCGCCTCCGCTGTCGTCGAACCCAGTTCCGCCGCACCCAGATCGGCGAAGTACACCGCCACCTGATCGTCGGTCACCTCGGCGAGCGTCGCCGGCCGCCACTGGGGATTGCGGTCCTTGTCGATCACCTGGGCGCGGATGCCCTCGACCAGGTCGTGTGAACCGAGCGCGGCGACCGAGACCCGGTATTCCTCGTCGAGCACCGCCTCCAGGCTCGTCAGTTCGCGGGCCGCGCGCAGCGACCGCAGCGTGACCTTCAGCGCCACCGGCGATTTGGCCAGCAGATCACCGGCGGCCTTGGCGGCATCGGGTGACTCGTGCGCCTGCAACCCGGCCGCGATCTCCTCGACGGTGTCCGCGCCGTAGCAGGCATCGATCCAGCTCTGCTGGGCGAGCAACTCCGAATCCGGTGCGGCCGTGGCGAACTGCGCGATCGCCTCGTCGGCGCTCGCCGTGCGCAGCGCGTCGAGCAAAGCGTCGAGATCGCCAGAAGGCACGTAGTAGTCGGCGAAGCCGGCGGCGATCGCATCGCCCGCGCCCATGCGCGCGGTGGTCAACGCGACGTGGGTGCCGAGTTCACCGGGCGCGCGCGAAAGCAGGTACGTGCCGCCGACGTCGGGGATGAAACCGATACCGACCTCGGGCATCCCGATCTTGGACCGTTCGGTGACGACGCGGTGGCTGCCGTGCCCGGACAGGCCGACCCCGCCGCCCATCACGATGCCGTCCATGATCACCACATACGGCTTGGGATAGCTGCCGATCAGCGCGTTGAGGTGGTACTCGTCGCGCCAGAACCGCCCGGTCGGCGAATCGGCGCCCGCCGTACCGCCTTTCGCGTCGGCGTGGATGGCCACGATGTCGCCGCCCGCGCAGAGCCCGCGCTCGCCCGCGCCGGTGACCACGACGGTGCGCACCGCGTCGTCGTCGGCCCAGGACCGCAGCGCGTCGGTGATGGCAAGGGTCATCGCGTGATTGAGCGCGTTGATGGCCTTGGGCCGATTCAGGGTGATCAGGCCAAGACCGTCACGAACGGTGATCAGGACTTCGGGCTCGTCGGTCATGCTGCTCCGATCAGTGAGCGGGCGACGACCACCCGCATGATTTCGTTGGTGCCCTCGAGGATCTGGTGCACTCGCAGGTCGCGCACGATCTTCTCCAGGCCGTATTCGTGCAGGTAGCCGTAGCCGCCGTGCAATTGCAGTGCCTTGTTGGCGACCTCGAAACCGGTGTCGGTGGCGAATCGCTTGGCCATCGCGCACAGGGCGACCTTGTCCGGTGCGTCGGCGTCGAGCGCGGCGGCGGCCCGCCACAGCAGGGTCCGCGCGGCCTCCAGCTCGGTGCCCATATCGGCCAGCTCGAACTGCAGAGCCTCGTTGCGCACCAAGGGTTTACCGAAGGCGTGCCGTTCGGTGAGGTAGCGCACCGTCTTGTCGAGCGCGGCCTGCGCGCCGCCGATCGAGCAGGCGGCGATATTGAGCCGGCCGCCGTTGAGTCCGTTCATCGCGATCGAGAATCCGTCGCCCTCCTCGCCGAGGCGGTTGGCGACCGGCACCCGGGCGCCGTCGAGGATCACCTGCCGGGTCGGCTGGGCATTCCAGCCCATCTTCCGTTCGTTCGGCCCCACTGTCAGACCCGGTGTGTCGGCCGGGACGATCAGCGCCGAGATGCCGCGCGGGCCGTCCCCGCCGGTGCGCACCATCATCACGTACACATCGTTGGCGCCGGCGCCGGAGATGAATTGCTTGGCGCCGGTGAGGATGTAGTCCTCGCCGTCGCGAACGGCCTTGGTGCTCAAGGCCGCCGCGTCGGACCCGACGCCCGGTTCGGTGAGCGCGTAACTGCCGAGCAGCTCCATCGACGCCATCCCCGGCACCCACCGGTGCCGCTGCTGCTCGGTGCCGTAGGCATCGATCATCCAGGTCGCCATGTTGTGGATCGAGATGTACGCCGACACCGAAGGGCATCCGGTGGAGAGCTGTTCGAAGATCCGGACCGCGTCGAGCCTGCGCAGTTCGGACCCGCCGACGTCGCCGCGCACCGAGATGCCGCCGAGCCCGAGCGGGCCTGCCTTGCGCAGCACATCGACCGGAAAGTGTTTGCGCTCATCCCAATCCAGCGCGTTCGGCGCCAGGAACTCGTCGGCGAACTGGCGCGCGGTCTCACCGATCGCGCGCTCGTCCTCATCGAGGGTGAACATCGCCGCGTCAGTCCATCGTCGGGATGACGAACGCGTTGGACTCCTTGAGCCCGGCAGGCCAACGCTGGGTGACAGTCTTGGTCTTGGTGTAGAACCGGATCGAGTCCGGGCCGTGCTGGTTGAGATCGCCGAAGCCCGAACCCTTCCAGCCACCGAAGGTGAAGTAGGCGATCGGCACCGGGATCGGCACATTCACACCGACCATGCCGACCTGCACACGCGCGGAGAAATCACGGGCGGTGTCACCGTCGCGGGTGAAGATCGCGACACCGTTGCCGTATTCGTGCTCGTCGACCAGCCGCAGCGCCTCTTCGTAGTCGCCCGCGCGCACCACGGTGAGCACCGGGCCGAAGATCTCCTCTTTGTAGATCCGCATGTCCGCGGTGACGTTGTCGAACAGGCTCGCACCGACGAAGAAGCCGTCCTCGGCGCCGTCGACGGTCAGCCCACGGCCGTCGATCAGCAACTGCGCGCCCTCGTCGATACCGATCTGCACGTAGTCGTTGACCCGGTTCACACCGTCGAGCCCGACCAGCGGCCCGAAATCGGCGCCCGCGTCGTCGGAGCGGCCGACATTGAGCTTGTGCACGCGCTCGGTCAGCTTCGCGACCAGCCGATCCGCGGTCTCCTGACCCACCGGCACGGCCACCGACAGCGCCATGCAGCGCTCACCCGCCGAGCCGTACGCCGCGCCGATGAGCTGATCGGCGACATCGTCGAGGTCGGCGTCGGGCATCACGACCGCGTGGTTCTTGGCCCCGCCGAAGCACTGCGCGCGCTTGCCGTTGGCGGTCGCGGTCTCGTAGATGTACTGGGCGATCGGGGTCGAACCGACGAAACCGACCGCCTTGATCCGCGGGTCGTGCAGGATCGCGTCGACGGCTTCCTTGTTGCCGTTGACCACGTTGAACACACCCGCAGGCAGACCCGCTTCGAGGAACAGCTCGGCCAGGCGAAGCGGCACCGAGGGATCGCGCTCGGACGGCTTGAGCACGAATGCGTTGCCGCAGGCCAGTGCCGGGCCTGCCTTCCACAGCGGGATCATCGCCGGGAAGTTGAACGGCGTGATGCCCGCGACAACACCCAGCGGCTGCCGCATCGAGTACACGTCGATGCCGGTGCCCGCGCTGTCGCTGTACTCACCCTTGAGCAGGTGCGGAATGCCGATGGCGAACTCGATGACCTCGAGGCCGCGCTGGATGTCGCCCTTGGCGTCGGCGATCGTCTTGCCGTGCTCGGACGAGAGCAGCGCGGCCAGGCTGTCCATCTCGTCGTTCACCAGGTTCACGAACTTCATCAGCACCCTGGCCCGCTTCTGCGGGTTGAACGCCGCCCACACCCGCTGGGCCTCGGCCGCGTTCGCGATCACCGCCGCCACCTCGGCGGTGTTCGCCAGCGGAACCCTGGCCTGCACCTGTCCGAGGTTGGGATCGAAGACGTCGCCGTAGGCGCCGGAAGTGCCGGTGACGTGCTTGCCGCCGATGAAGTGCGTGAGTTCGCGAACCATGCCAGTCCTACTCCGTTGATGTCGGTTGCGCGGTGCGCGCAGTTGGAGGTTATCCAATAGTTGGATGTCCAAGCAATTGGAACCTTCGCAGTACGGTTGATGTTTGTCAATGCCCGACCCGCACTATTGACAGATTGCCAACAGAGTGTTCACTCTGGTGCGCAGTCCATCGAAACAAGGAGAGGAACTCGATGAGCACCGTCGACACCGACGCCGAGTCGGAGCTGCAGGGCCTGGCCGAGCTGGCCCGCAACTTCTTCGTCAACACCGTCGCGCCGCACCGCGAGGAGTTCGCCGCGCAGGGATATCCCAGCCGTGAGGTCTACCGGCAGGCCGGCGAGCTCGGCTTGCTGTGCATGTCGGTTCCCGAGGAATACGGCGGCGGCGGTGGCACTTTCGCGCACGAGGCCGTGCTGTTCACCGAGCAGGTCAAGGGCGGCGACTCCTCGATGCAGCTGGGTGTGCACACCGGCATCGTGCCGCACTACATCCTGTCCTACGCCTCGGAGGAGAACAAGAAGCGCTGGCTGCCCAAGCTCGCCTCCGGCGAGTGGATCGGCGCCATCGCCATGACCGAACCCGGTACCGGCTCGGACCTGCAGAACATCGCGACCAAGGCGGTGAAGGACGGCGACGACTACGTGATCAGCGGCGCCAAGACCTTCATCTCCAACGGCCGCAACTGCGATCTGCTGATCATCGCCGTCAAGACCGACCCCAGCCTCGGCGCCAAGGGCGTGTCGCTGGTGGTCGCCGAGGTCGCCGACGACACCCCCGGATTCGAACGCGGCAGACTGCTGAAGAAGGTCGGCCAGAAGGGCCAGGACACCACCGAACTGTTCTTCGACGGACTGCGGGTGCCGCAGGCGAACCTGCTCGGCACCGCCGAGGGTCAAGGCTTCATCCAGCTCATGCAGCAACTGCCGCAGGAACGGCTGATCTGCGGGGTCGCCGCCGCGGCCGCGATCGAGGCCGCGGTCGATGAGACGCTCGCCTATGTCAAGCAGCGCAACGCTTTCGGCAAGCCGCTGTTCGCCCTCCAGAACACCCGCTTCGAAATGGCCGACTGCGCGACGATCGCGACCGTCGTGCGCACCTTCGTCGACGACGCGGTGGCCAAGCACCTACGCGGCGCGCTGGATGTGAAGACCGCCGCGATGATCAAGTACTGGACCACCGATCAGCAGTCCCAGGTGATCGACCGGTGCGTCCAGCTGCACGGCGGCTACGGCTACATGGAGGAGTACCCGATCGCCCGCATGTGGATCGACGGGCGCATCTCGCGCATCTACGCGGGCGCCAACGAGGTCATGAAGGACCTGATCGCCCGCTTCCTCTGACGCGTCGGCCCGCGGCTACGAACCGGTCACCAGAATCGGGACCACGTAGGCGCGGGCGAACGCCGCCAGGGCCTGCTCCGAGCCGGTATCGATGGTGCCGACCGGCTGCAGGATCAGCGAGTGCACCACCCGGCAGACCACTTCCACGCGGGCGCTGAGATCAGGGATGTCGGGAAATCGATTGCCCTCGAGCACCTTTCGGATGATCTCGGTGGATGCGGCGACCGAGAGCAGGAAGAACGACGCGCCGTCGACGGTGAGTTGCGGCAGCAGCCGGTCGGCCTCCAGGGTCAGCAGCCGCTCGACCAGCGGGTGCGCCCGCCAGCGCGTGATCACGGTGGTGAAGACGTCGACGACGATGTCGTCGAAGGTGTCGTGGCGCGCCGGGATCTCCCCCAGGTCGGCGAGCAGCCTGCGCACCTCCCGTTCGAACGCCGCGCTCACCACGTCATCGCGCGACCCGATGCGCCGGTAGATGGTGGCACGGTCGACGTCGGCGGCCCTGGCGATGTCCTCGATCGTCGTCTTGCGCACGCCGACCCGCTCGAACTGCACGAGGGCGGCATCGAGAATTCGTTCTTCGACCGAGTCGGCGGTGGGCGAATTCCCCGAGGTCGCGGCGGTAGAGAGCACGGTTCGACGGTATCAGGCGCGGCGAGCCACGGTCACAGACGTGGATCAGATCACTGCGCAACATTGCGAAGCTATTTGTTGCACTGTACGGTCTCCCTATGGCTGATAACGGTGCAACGGCGCGCTCCTATCAGGAAGAAGCGCACGCAATTCACGCGCGGGATGTGCACTTCGACTTCACGTCGGTGCCCATGCACTACATCCCGGGCGAAGTACTCGCGACACATGTCACCAATGTGATGCATCTCGTACTTCCCGAGGGCGAACGAGCGATGGCCACCTGCCTCGCCGAGGCCCTGCCCTATATCCAGGACGAGCGGCTGCGGGAGGAGGTCACCGGGTTCATCGGCCAGGAGTCGATGCACGCCAGCAGCCACGAAGGCGCGCGGCGGCATCTGCAGTCGATCGGGCTCGATGTCGAGTCCTATGTCGCCAAGATCGCCTGGATGGTCGATCGGCTCCTCGGCGACCAGGGCCTCGCCGGCCGCGCCAAGGAGGAATGGCTCAAGGAACGCCTCGGCCTGTTCGCCGGGATGGAACACTTCACCGCCGTCATCGGCGAATGGTTGCTGGAGTCGGATGTGCTGGCCGAGCTCGGGATGGACCCGACCATGCTCGATCTGGTGCGCTGGCACGGCGCCGAAGAGGTCGAGCATCGCAGCGTGGTGTTCGACGCGTACATGCACGTCGACGGCGGTTACGCCCGGCGACTGCGCACCGGGCTGCTCGCCAGTGGCACCCTGCTGCCGCTGTTCATCGTCTCGACCGCCTACCTATATCGCCAGGACCCCAGCAAGAACAAGGGACGGTCCTGGGCCAGGCAGTTCGTGAGCGCGACGGCGCGCGGAGTGATCCCGAACTTCACCACCTTCGTCACCGAGATGCCGCGCTATCTGCGGCCGAGTTTCCACCCCTCCCAACTGGGTTCGATGGACAACGCCCTGCGGTACCTGGCGCACTCGCCGGCGGCGCGCGCGTGAACCCTGTCGCCGATGTCGCGACGCCGAGCCTGCGAGCGCTCGGCGCCGCCGTCGACATCTACAAGAAGGTCTTCACCCAGCCGACGCTGTCACCACCACATCCTGTGCGGCACAACGGCTTCGACCTCGACGTCCGCGTGGAAGCGGTCCATGCCGAGGGCACCGATGTGGTGAGCCTGACCCTGGCCCACACCGAAGGCGGGTACCTGCCGTCGTGGCGGCCGGGTTCCCACATCGATGTCTTCCTCGCCTCGGGCCGCCAACGCCAGTACTCCCTGTGCGGCGACCCACGCGACCGGCACCGCTACCGCATCGCGGTGCGCCGCATCGACGACGGCGACGGCGGATCGCGGGAGATGCACGCCTTGCGCTCGGGTGACGTGCTCCGAATCCGCGGCCCGCGCAACGCTTTCACCTTCATCGAGACCGCACCGTCGTACCTGTTCATCGCCGCCGGGATCGGGATCACCCCGATCCTGCCGATGGCACGTGCGGCCGGTGCTCGCGGACGACTGGTCTACCTCGGTCGGTCGCGGGCGACCATGCCGTTCCTCGGCGAACTCCCCGCGGGCACCGACCTGCGCCCCGACGACGAGACCGGCACACCCGACATCTCCGCGCTGCTCGCCACCGCGGCCCCCGGCGCGGCGGTGTACGTGTGTGGCCCGCCCCCGGTCCTCGATGCCGCCCAGCGCAGCCTGTTCGCGGGCAATCCCACCGCCTCGCTGCACACCGAACTGTTCTCCGCGCGGCCGGTGATCGACGGCAAGGAATTCGATATCACCCTCGCCCGCGGCGGGGAGACCGTGCGGGTGGGTAGCACCGAGACCGCGCTCGACGCGATCCGCCGGGTGCGACCCGACGTCGCCTACTCCTGCAGGCAGGGGTTCTGCGGCAGCTGCAAGACCAGGGTCGTCGCGGGCGAGATCGATCACCGCGACCGACTGCTCCCGCCGGGCGAGCGCGCCGACCAGATCCTCACCTGCGTATCCCGTTCCGCCGGTGACGCACTCACGCTGGACCTCTGACCGAGAAAGGCATGGTCCCATGACCACCACACTCACCTTCGACGTCCACAGTCCGGCGACCGGTGCCCTGGTCGGTTCCTATCCCAGCCACGACGAGAGCGCTGTCGCGGCCGCCGTCGAGCGCGCCCACGGTGCCGCGATCTGGTGGCGGGCAGCGGGTTTCGACGAACGTGCCCGCCGCCTCGATCGCTGGCGCACCGAGATCACGCGCGGCCGTGACGAACTCGCCCGCGTCATGAGCCAGGAGATGGGCAAGCCGCACTCCGACGCCGACCTCGGCGCCGCGTCCGACGCCGCGCTGTGGGGTGGCATGGCCAATGCTGGGCAGACCTGTCTCGGCGTGGAACGGGTCTACGTGCACACCGACGTCTACGACCGCTTCCTCACCGAACTGCTCGATCGGGCACGCGAACTGCGGGCCGGACCCGGCCCCCAGAAGATCGGTCCGATCACGATGCCCAAGCAACTCGCGGTGATCCAGCGCCATATCGAGGACGCCATCGCGCGCGGTGGCCGGGCGCTGCTGGGCGGGCCCGACGCCATCGACGGCCAGTTCGTGCAGCCGACCATCCTGGTCGACGTGCCGCACGATTCGACCGCGGTCACCGAGGAGACCTTCGGCCCGACGCTGGTCGTCACCCGGGTCGCCTCCATGGACGAGGCGATCGAGCGGGTCAACGACTCCGAGTACGGGCTCGGCGCCACTGTCTTCGCCCGCCGCGACGGCGACGCGATCGCCGACCGGATCGAAGCCGGCGCCACCTCGATCAACGCGTTCGTCGCGCACGCCACCATCCCCGCGCTGCCACTGGGCGGGGTCGGCGCCTCCGGCTTCGGCCGGGTGCACGGACCCGACGGCCTGCGCGAGTTCACCTACGCCAAAGCGACCACGCGGCAACGGTTCTCCTCGCCGCTTGCGCTCACGACGTTCACCCGCAGCACCGCGATCGACACCGTCGTCGATCGGCTGGTTTCGGTGCTGCACGGAAGGATCGGCTGACCCATGCCCACAGAACATACGCACATCGTCGTGCTCGGCGCCGGCTTCGGCGGGATCGGGCTGACGATCAAACTCCGCGAAGCCGGCTTCGACGACATCGTCGTGCTGGAACGCGCCGATGACCTCGGCGGCACCTGGCAGGCCAACACCTACCCCGGCTGCGCCTGCGATGTGCCCTCCCAGCTCTACAGCTACTCCTTCGCGCCCAACGCGGAGTGGTCACGCACCTACGGCAAGCAGGCCGAGATCCTCGATTACCTGCGCACCGTCGCCGAGGACAACGAGGTGATCCGGCATGTGCGCCTCGGCACCGAACTGCTGGACGCGCGCTGGGACGACGAGCACTCGGTGTGGCGGATCGAGACCTCGCGCGGCGAGCTGACCGCGGACTACTTCCTTTCCGCGGCAGGCATTTTCGCCGAGGCCAAGTATCCGTCGCTGCCCGGTCTCGACACCTTCGAAGGCACGGCCTTCCACTCGCTGCACTGGGATCACGACCATGATCTGACCGGCAAGCGGGTCGCGGTGATCGGCACCGGCGCCTCCGCGGTCCAGTTCGTGCCGGAGATCCAGCCCGAGGTCGCCGCGCTGACGGTGTTCCAGCGGTCGGCGCCGTGGATCGTGCCACGGCTGGACCGGCCGACCATCGGACTCGAGCGTCGACTGCTGCGCCAGCTCCCCTTGGCGCAGAAGGCCGTTCGCGGCACCTGGTACTCGCTGATCGAGAGCTTCGGGCTGGCCGGGTTCGTCGACAACCGGTTCCGCCACCCCTACGAGCTGCTCGGCCGGATCCAGCTGCGCCGCCAGATCCGCGACCCGAAGCTGCGCGCCAAGGTGACACCGGACTACATGCTCGGCTGTAAGCGGGCGATTTTCTCCGACGCCTACCTGCCCGCCCTCGACAAGGACAACGTCGATGTGGTGACCGACGGCATCGCCGAGGTCCGCGCGCGCTCCATCCTCACCCGCGCCGGGGTCGAGATCCCCGTGGACACCATCATCTACGGCACCGGCTTCACCTCCACGCCGAGTGTGTTCGACCGCATCATCGGCCGCGACGGGCACTCGATCGCCCAGCTCTACCGGAAGCGGCCGCAGACCTACCTCGGTGCGGCGGTCGCCGGATTCCCGAACTTCTTCTGCACGCTCGGCCCGTTCGGTGCGGTGGGCAACCAGTCGGCGGTCTTCATGATCGAGTCGCAGATCGCCTACATCGTCGACGCGCTGACCACGCTGCGGGCCCGCGGCGAGACCCGAGTCGAGGTCCGTCCGCAGGTGCAGGAGGACTTCGTCGAGGAGATGCGCGTGCGCAGTACCGACACCGTCTGGCTGACCGGCGGTTGCGACAGCTACTACACCACCGCCGAGGGCGGCAACGCCGGGCTGTATCCGAGCTGGAGCTTCGAATACCGCCGCCGCACCCGTCGATTCGATATCGAGTCCTACGAGGTGTCGGCATGATGCGCCTGCCCGATCTCACACCGGCCAGCTGGTTCGCCCCCTCCTACGACGTGGCGGGCAAGGTCGTCCTGATCACCGGTGCGGGCCAGGGCATCGGCCGTGAGCTGGCCGCGATCCTGTCCCACCGCGGCGCGCAGGTCGTCGTGATCGACGTCGACGCCGTCGCGGCCCGCCGGGCCGCCGACGAGCTGGGCGGCGACGCTCATGGGATCGGCGCCGATGTCGCCGACCGGGCACAGATGTCGGCGGCAGTCGATGAGGTCGTGCAGCGGTTCGGCACGCTCGACGTGGTCGTGGCCAACGCGGGTGTGACCCCGGTGCCCGCCACCGTGCGCACGATGGATCCGGCCGACTTCGACCGGGTGATCGGCATCAACCTCACCGGTGTGTTCAACACCGTGCATCCGGCGCTCGACCACATCGTCCGCGCGCGCGGACATGTCGTCGTCGTGTCGTCGTGCGCGGCGTTCGCACCGGGGATGGGCGGGTCGCCGTACATGGTGAGCAAGGCCGCGGTCGAGCAGCTGGGCCGGGCATTGCGCGTGGAACTCGCCGCGAGCGGAGCCAGCGCGGGCGTCGCCTACTTCGGCATCGTCGACACCGCGATGACCCACGACATGCTCGACGTGGACGACCTGGGCAAAGAGCTCGACGGGATGCTGCCGTGGCCGCTCAATGTGCGGATCACCGCCGAGGACGCGGCCCGCACGATCGCCGACGGCATCGCCCGCCGCGCACCGCGCACCATCGCGCCGAGCGGCTGGGAGCCCTACGCACTGTTTCGCGGGGCGATCAACGTCGTCCTCGATCACCGGCTCGCCGCCGACGCCACGGTGCACGGGCTGATCCGGGCGATCGAGCAACGCCGGTGACCGAACGCGGATCGCTGCGGGCTCGTACGGTCCGGCAGGTGTCGGCGTTCACCGTGGGCCAGTTGGCCGCGCTCGCGCCGGTGAACGCCTACACGCTGCCGCCGTCACGGCTGCTGATCGAACAGGCACTGCGGGCGGGCGCGCCGCCGTTGCGCGCGACCACGACCGAGCCGGTGGACGAGGACGGGATCCGTGGCGAGTGGGTGCGTGGGCCGCGCGCCGACCGTTGCGACGCGGTGGTGCTCTACATCCACGGCGGCGGGTTCGTCGCGGGCTCGGTCCTCGGGTACCGCGGCGTCGCCTCCCGGTTGTCCACCGCGACCAAACTTCCGGTGTTCACCCTGGATTACCGGCTCGCCCCCGAGCACCCGTTCCCCGCCGCGCCAACGGATGTCGCCGCAGCATTCCAGTGGCTGACCCGGCGCTATCGCGCCGACCGGATCGTCGTCGCCGGGGACTCGGCCGGTGGATTCCTGGCGGCTCATCTGGCCATCGAGAACGCGCGCGCCGGGCTGCCCGAACCGGGTGCGCTCGTGCTGTTCTCCCCGATGGCCGACCTGCGTCTGACCATCGCCATCGGCCACGAGAACGAGCACCGCGACGGGCTGCTGTCCACCCAGATCGCCAGGCAGGCGATCGCCGCCTTCACCGCCGAACCGTTCGAACTGCGGCCCGTCTACGGAATGCGGTTGCCGCCCACCCTGATCCACACCAGCGACACCGAGTACTTCGGCGCCGACGCGACCGTGCTGGCGCGCCGCTGGCGCGACACCGGAACGCACTGCGAACTGCAGGTGTGGCCGGATCAGATGCATGCCTTTCAGACGCTGCCCATCGTCGTCCCCGAATCCAGAACGGCCTATCGCGCGGCCGCTCGCTTCGTTGCCGCCCATCTCGACACCGCCCCGGCGGTCATGACCCAGAAAGTGCCTGCCTCGTGAGCATTCCCCGTTTCGGCACCCTGCCCGCAGCGTTCCAGCACACCGCCTCCATCGATCCGGTGGCCGACCTGCTCGAAGCGGCCGCGCCGACTTCGATTTCGATGCCGCCTGGCGTGCCGTGCGCGGCGATGATGTCGCGACCCTGATCTACACCTCGGGCACCACCGGCGCGCCCAAGGGCGTCGAAACCACCCATGCCGCACTGCTGTTCCAGGTGCACGGCATCGCCGACATCCTCGGCATCGAATTCGGTGACACCATCACCTCTTTCATGCCGACAGCCCATATCGCCGACCGGCTGACCGCGCTCTATGTCCAGGAGGTGCTCGGCACCCAGGTGACCAGCGTCGGCGACCCCAAGCAGATCGCCGCCGCCCTTGCCGACCTGCACCCGACCATCTGGGGCGCGGTACCGCGAGTGTGGGAAAAGCTCAAGGCCGCCTTCGAATTCAAGGTCGCGGCCGAACCCGACGAGACCCGCCGCCAGGGCATGGCGTGGGCCATGTCGGTCGCCGCCGCACGCAGCGCCCACCAGCTGGCCGACGAACCGGTGCCCGCCGAGCTCGGCGCGGTCGGAAAGTTGTTGCCCGGCATGGAGTCCCGGCTCTCCGACGACGGTGAGCTGCATGTGCGCGGGCCGCTGGTGATGAAGGGCTACCGCGGGCTGCCCGAGCAGACCGCCGAGGCCATCGACGCCGAGGGGTGGCTGCACACCGGTGACATCGTCAGCATCGACGACGCGGGCTACCTCCGCGTCGTCGACCGCAAGAAGGAGATGATCATCAACGCGGCGGGGAAGAACATGTCCCCCAACAACATCGAGAACGCGGTCAAGGCCGCCACACCACTGATCGGCGCCATGGCCGTCCTCGGCGACGGCAGGTCCTACAACACCGCGCTGATCGTGCTCGACGCCGAATCCGTTGAGCCGTACGCGCGCGAGCACGCGCTGCCCGATGCCTCCGCCGCCGCGCTGGCCGTCGACGCCACGGTGCTCGCCGCCATCGAAGCCGGTGTGGCCGTGGGCAACAGCAAGCTGTCGCGGGTGGAGCAGGTCAAGCGCTTCCGCATCCTGCCCACGTTCTGGGAGGCGGGCGGCGACGAGGTGACGCTCACCTTGAAGCTCAAGCGCAAGGTCATCGCCGAGAAGTACACCGCGCAGATCGACGAGCTCTACGCCGAGAACCCGCCCGCCGAGATCGTCAACGTCGGGTAACCCGCCACCTCAGCCGGAACTCGTACAGCCCCAGCCGGGATCGACTGGGGCTGTACGGGGTTCGATCACTGTTTCACACCGATGAACAAGCCGAGGCCGAACGGCTCCGGCCGAACGAACTCCGCCGGACACCCCGCCGCCGCGAACGCCGCGAGGTACTGCTCGCGGGTGAAGAGCGCCAGCCGATGCCGGTCGGTGAGGTGGCGGATCCCGCGCTCCGGAGTTGCGACGAGGTAGTGCACGGTCATCACGACCGCATCTTCTTCCCGCACGGCATGGGAGAAGCGGGTCAGCGCACCTTCATCGTTCTGAATCAGATCCGTGGCCAGGTCGTCGACAGCGACGGAGTCCGGGAACTCCCACGGCTCGATCACCAACACTCCGCCGGGGCCGAGGTGCCGCCCCAGCGCGGCCAGTGCCCGCACCAGGTCGGGGTAGTCGTCCACGTAGGCGATGGAGCTGTACATCAACGTGATGACATCGAACGTGCGCCCGAGATCGAAGTTCCGCATGTCACCCTGGTGCATGGTGATCTCGGGTATGTGCCGCTCGGCCAGCGCGATCATCTCCGGCGACTGGTCCAGGCCGGCCGCGTCCGGGAAGTCCGCACGGAGGTAACGCAGGTGGCTGCCGGTCCCCGAGGCAACGTCGAGCACGGACCCGGCCTCGGGGTTGCGGGCACGGACGAGATCCGCGACAAGCCGGGCCTCACCCGCGTAGTCCTTGCCGCGGTCGGCCTGAATGCAGTCGTAGATTTCGGTGAGCTCGCCCTCGTACATCTCGGCGTTCCTCTCGATAGGCATCGACCGGCGAGAACAAGCCGGTCCGGCTACTGCTTCCCAGTAGCCGGACCGACCTGCACGATATCGGGACTGCTAGAGGCAGCCCTCGAGTTCGGCTTTCGCTGCCGCCGAGAGTTCGACGCTCCCGCCTAGATTGCGGGTCAATTCCACAATCGTTTCATTGGACACGCCGGTCTCGAAAGCGCAACCCAAAAGTTCACCGGTCACCTCGATGGTGGCGGCCTGCGCCATTCCCGCACCGAAAACCGAAACGGCGGCAAAGGCGAGAGCGAAAGCACTTGTCTTGACGAACCGCATGTAATGCTCCTCAAATTCGTAGTCGTGTACTACATTTCGGAGACTGCATACTTGCGGCATAAACCTAGCACGATACCGAATGTGGTCAGATCCTATTCTTTGTGAATTTCTGGCTACATAGATATAACGTAGCGAACAATGAAAACACCCACGACTCCATTCCTGGCGGCATAACCGACGCAGTGGCCGAAATTCGGCCGAAATCCTCACCAGCCAACCGGGATCGCGGCAGGCATGATCGCCATCCGGTTGGGATGCCATCCCACCTCCGCCACCGGCACCGTCAGCCGGATGCCGGGCAGGCGGTCGAGCAGGACCCGGAACGCCGTGCCGGACTGAGCGCGGACCAAATGCGCACCGGGACAGTGATGGCGGCCGTAACCGAACCGCAGATGCGGGTTGGGCGAGCGGGCCGCGTCGAAGACGCCGGGATCCACGAACGCGGCCGGGTCGACGTTGACCGCGTCCAGCGACAACAACACCAGGTCGCCCTCCTCGACGGACACCGAACCCAACTCCGCGTCCCGGGTGACGTAGCGCGGGATCGCATTGCCCAGCACGACGCTGTACCGCAGCAGTTCCTCCACGCATTGCGGCATCGTCTCCGGTCGGGCCCGTACCTCCCCGATCACCTCGGGCCGCTGCAGGAGGTTGAGCGCCCCTACCCCCAGAAAGCCCGCGAAATCCTCATAGCCGCTGACGAACAGGACCACGACGATGTTCGACAACTGGCGATCCGTCAGCCCGTGCCCTCTGGCGTTGAGATCGGCGAGGCGGTCCGCCAGGCCGCGCGGCTCGCCGGGGCGGCGGGCGGCCATGTGCGCCTGCATATAGGCGCGGATCTCCTCCCAGTTGCGGGCGAGCTCCTCCTGGGAATACGTCACCATCGTCAAGTCCACGTCGGCCCGTTCGGCGAGCCACTTGTGGTCCTCGAAGGGCACGCCGAGCAGCCGGCACATGCACTGCGCGGCGACCCACTCCGCGAAGTGGCGCTGCAGATCGCCCGGGTCGCCCTCCCTGACCATGGCGTCCAGGCCCGCACGGGTGACCTCGGCGACCCAGTCGGCGGGTAGATCGGGCTGGTTACGGCCGAGTGCCCGCAGCACCTCCTCGCGCAGCCCGGCCCGCTGGAGGTGGTCCATGACGTCGAGCAACTCGGGCGCCAAGACCGGGGTGTCTTGCGCCGGACTGTCGGCCTCGGCCAGCACGGAGCGGGCGAACGCCCGGTCGCGCAACACGTGCTTGGTCAGCTCGTAGCTGGTGACCAGCCATGCCTCGCCGCCGGAGTTGGTGCCGACCCGGGCTACGGGACATCGGCTCTGCAAGTCGGTGAGTTCCGGGGCGAGGCGGTCGCCCTTGGTACTGAACGGATAGCGGGATTCGACGCTTCCCGCAGGACGTCCTCGGTCGGATTCGGTCACGGTGGGCAGCCCTCTCTCTCCTGAAATCGTCGACGGTTCGGTTCGACCGGTCACCAGCGCACCGGCAGCCGTGCCGGGGCGCGCAGCGGAGTCGACTCGTCCCAGGGAATCGAATCGACCGGCACCGCGAGCTCGATGCCGGGCAGCCGCTCCACCAGCACCTGGATCGTGGTGGCGAGCTGAAGCCTCGTCAGGTGCCCGCCGGTGCACATGTGCGGGCCGTGCCCGAATGCGATGTGCGCGTTGGGCGATCGGGTCAGGTCGAGGCGGTCGGGGTCGGCGAACGCCCCGGGATCGCGGTTGGCCGACGCCGGCACGGGCACGACCGCGTCGCCCACGCGGATGTGCTGGTCGTGCAGCGTGAAGTCCTCCTTCGCGACGAGGATGTTGATCGCGTTCATCAGCGGCACGTACCGCAGCAATTCCTCCACCGCCGTGCCGATTCCGGCCGGTTCCTCGCGCAATCGCCGCAGCTCGCCGGGATGGGTGAGCAAGGCGAGCAGGGCGTTGCCGGTGTGCTGCATAGTGGTCTTGAAGCCGGCCATGATCATCGTGACGACGAAGCTGACGACGTCGTCGCGGGTCAAATCGCTACCCGGACAACGACTCTGAGCGAGGAGCAGCTCGACGAAGCCCGCCTGCTCCTTACGGGAGACGAGCGCGGACGCGTAGTCCTGCAGCGCGTTCAGTGCCGCGAGCACCTCCGCCTTCGACAGCCCCGACGCGCCGAGAAGGGTGAGGGTGTGCGGCAGGTAGATGTCGCGGTCCTCGTGCGGCAGTCCGGTGGTCTCGCACAACACCCGCAGCGGGAGCGGCTCGACGTAGAAGGCGACGAGATCCGCCGTCCCGTCCGCGGCCCCAGCCACCATCGTGTCGATCAACTCCTCCGCCATGGCCCGGATCCGCGGTCCCATGAACTCGAGCCGCCGTCGGCCGAACAGTGGCAGAACGGCTCGCCGTACCCGTTCGTGGTGCTCCCCGGTCATCTCCAGAAAGGTCGGCAGGCACGGCGGCGGCTCGTCGTCGTCATCGCTGCGCGGCCAGGCGGACAGCAGCGGCCGCTCCAATCGCGGATCGGCGAACGCGGCCCGCACATCCGCGTACCGGCTGATCAGCCAGCCCGTCTCGCCGTTGGGCAATCGCGTTCGGACGACGGGCTTTTCGTCGCGCAGCCGGGCGTAGGCGCACGGCGGACCAGCGGTTCCCGGTTCGACGGCAGGGACTCCGAGGACGGCATCGACGTCGCTCACCACCTGGTCACCGAAGGCACGGCGGCGGGGCGGGCGAGGTAACCGGAGGTGAAGAGGTACTCCAGGTAGCGGTCGAGCAGGGCCGAGTCGACCGGCGGACAGTGCAGTCCGCTGCCCGACAGCGCCGCCTCGGTGTTGACCCGCCCCAGCCTCGGGAACGTGTCCTCGAGGTACATCTCCTTGACCGACATATCCGCCGTGCGGCTCCGGTCGACGCACAAGGACACGAACGGGGCTGTCGCGCTGGTCGGATGCTCGCCGACATAGCGAACCAGCTCGCCGACCCACTGCGCGTAGGGCAGCGTCCGCAGCACGAAGCCGGCCGCGCGCATCCGGTCGAGGACGTCGGAGAGCATTGCCCGGCGCGGGTTGGTGAGGTGATGGACGCGGCCCTCGGCCGGCCGGTGGGTGGCGATGTGGACGATGGACTCGGCGAGGTGGTCCACTGGCACGAAGTCCATGGGCAGCTCGATGTCCGGGGCGAGCCCGGTCTCGGCGATCGTCTTGAACAGCGAGCAGATGGCCGTCTCGGTGTTGCACACGCCGTGTGTCCGGTCGCCCGTCACCTCGTACGGCCGGTACACCGCCACCGGCAGGCCCTGCTCCGCCGCCTGCCGCAGCACGCCCTCGGCGACCCACTTGCTCTCCGCGTAACCGAGGGTGAGTCCGTCCGCGTGGGCCAACGGCAGATCCTCGGCCACTTCGCGGACCCCCGCCGCGCCGAACCCGGCGACGACGGCGACCGTCGAGATGAAGTGCACCGGCACTCGACGTGGCGCCGCGATCCGGACGACCTCCCGGGTGCCGTCCACATTCGCTGCGCGCAACTGCTCGTAGGGATAGAGGAAGTTGACGTGGGCGCCGTTGTGCACCACCAGGTCCAGGGTGCGGGCCAGCTCATCCGCGTGCGCCTGCGACAGGCCGAGCCGGGGCTCGGTCAGGTCACCGGGGAAGCATTCCACCCGGCGCCACGCGGCCGCGTCCGGACGCAGCCCGTAACGGGCGAGCGCCGTGCGCACCCGCTGCTCGGCGCGCACCCGGCCGACCGCCCGCACCGGGCAGTGGACCCGCGCCGACGTCGAGCGCAGCAGCCGGTCGAGGAGGAAGGCGCCGACGAACCCTGAAGCGCCCGTGAGCAACACCTCCCGCGGGGCATGTGGGCTCGGATCCGGGCCATGGGCCGACGGTAGGTCGAAGCCGAGCTCGGTCTCCTTCACGAAGTCGACGACTCCCTCGGCTGTCGCCATGGTGCCGTCGCGCGCTTGATCGACGGCAGCCGCGTAGCCCTCCAGTGTGCGTGCGGTCAGCAGCGCCCTGATCAGGCCGGAGCCCCGGGCGGCGTCGAGGTTCAGGACTGCGAGGGTGCGGGTAACGGCCTCGGAGGCGAGCAGGGAGTCACCGCCGAGGAGGAAGAAGTCGTCTCGCGGCGTGGGGCGGACGCGCAGCACCTGGTGCCAGACCTGGGTGAGCACACCGAGCATGCCATCGACCACGGCCTGCTCCGCTGTCTCCACCCCGGACGCGGCGGCCCGCAGCCGGGCACGGTCCACCTTGCCACCGCTGGTCACCGGGAAATGGTCAAGGGGTACCAGCACCGGCACGGCCTGCGGCGGCAGCCACTGCGCGCAGTACGCGCGCAGCTCCGGCAGCGGCAGTGAGCAGCCCGGCCGAGCGGCGGTGACGTACGCGGTCAGCGCCCCGTCCGCGACCTCGACTACGGCCTCACCGACCGCCGGGTGAGCCCGCAATCGGGCCTCCACCTCGTCGAGTTCGACGCGCGCGCCGCGCAACTTCACCTGACGATCGAGCCGCCCACGAAACTCCAGCAGACCGTCAGCCCACACCGCCCGATCGCCGGTCCGATACAGCAGCCCGGCCGGTTCCACCGCGGGCAGTCGCACGAACCGTTCGGCGGTCAGCTGCGGGTCGCCGAGGTAGCCGAGGGCCAACCCGTCCCCGCCGACGTAGAGCTCACCCTCTTCGCCGGGCCCGGCGACCGACCCATCGGCCCGCACGACGTGACAGGTGGAGGCGCCGAAAGGACGCCCGAGGGGAACGTGCGTCGCGTCCGCCGGCAGCGGGTGCAACACGTGGGCGGTGGAGACCACCGAATTCTCGGTCGGACCGTAGAAGTTGACCACGGTGGTGCCGGGGCAGGCCGCGAGGACGGCATTCGCCAGCGGCGGATCCATCGCCTCCCCGCCCGCCGAGACGAAACGCAGCCCGGCCAGCGCCTCGGGGCGGGTGCGGGCGACGAGATGGAAGACGCTCGTCGTCAGGTACGCGAACGTCACATCCCGCGCGCGAAGTAGCTCCGCCAGGGCGATGGGCGAGAGCAGTTCCTCCCGGTCCGCGATGACCAGGCACGCGCCGGTGAGCAACGCGGTCCAGATCTCGATCGTCGAGGCATCGGAGGACAGTCCGTAGGCGTGCAGGACCCGGTCGCCCGGCCCGGGCGACGGCAGTCGATGGTCGGACAGTACGAGCCGGACCACGCCCCGGTGTGGAACGGCCACCGGCTTGGGGCGACCGGTTGTGCCGGAGGTGAAAACGACGTAGGCGGGGTCAGTGGCGCAGGCAACGCGGACTTGCCTGCGCTGCGGTGCGTGGATCTCCCCGCCCGTCGTGTGGTCGTCGAGCTCGATGCGCACGCGCAGCCCGCGCATGCGATGCGCGCTGCCGGGGAGGACGACGGCGGCCCGCAGTCCCGCGTCCTCGGCCATGGCCCGCAATCGGGCCGGTGGGAGGTCCTCGTCGAGCGGTACGTACACGCAGCCGGCCACGAGGATGCCGAGCAGCGCGACCAGTGCTTCCAGCGAGCGGCTCCCGCATACGCCGACCAGATCGCCCGGCTCGACGCCCTGGGCGAGCAGCCGTGCCGCCACATCCTCGGCCCGGGCGGCCAGCTGCCCATAGGTCAGGGCGCGCTCGCCGTGCCGGGCAGCGGGCTCGTCCGGGCGCGCGGCGGCTTGCGCCTGGAACAGCTCCGGTATGCATGCGTCGCGCGGATAGGCGGGCAACGGTATGTCGGCTGAGGTCGGGGATGCGGTACGCGGGCATGACGAACCATTGATGTAGGTCACCAAGTCCTTCTCCGTTCGTACGGCTTCGGTTGCTCGGTGCGTGCGGTGTGCTGTTCAGCCGGTGCGGCCGTCGCGGCCCGGTTCGGCGCCGACTTCCGCGAATTCGGCGGCGAAGGAGGCGAAGTCGGCGGTGCGCCAGCGCTGTGGGCGCATCCGGAAGGCGATGTCTTGCTCGAGCTGGTCCGCGGTCGCCGCCAGATAGGCACGGGCTTCCTCGGGGGCCAGATAGCGCTGGGCCAGCGTCTCGCGCACGGCCGGGTCGATCGGATCCTCGACGGACGTCACGGGTCCCTCGACACTGACGTACCGGTACGGCGGCTGCTCGTCCTGCACGCACAGGCTGAACCGACCGGCGGCACACAGCAATTGGGCTTTGATCGTCTCGCGGCCCATCTCGACCACGATCTCACCTCTCGGCTCGTAGCCGTACCAGATCGGTACTACCAGGGGAGCACGGGCGCCACCTCTGGGGTCGGCGACTCCGAGAACGCCGACGCGGGGGGCAGCGAGGAATCGTTCGCGCTCGTCGTGGGTCATGGCAGGCAGCATTTGTCGGGGGCTCCTGTGGTGTCGTTTTCCGGGCATCATCTGGGTACAAGCACCGAGAACGCCGAATACCTGAATCCGCAAACAAATGAACGGCGCACACCGGGTGCACTCACACCGATATAGATCCCACGACCGGTGGCGGCGCCAACGGTCATCAATTCATCAACGACTCATCGAACCGGTCAGGATGGTGACATTACTGGAAACCGGTTCCATCATGCCATACAAACGAATCACCATTTGCTTGCAAAGCGGCGGCGCGCCCGAACGCCTGCTCGTCCAACCAAACCTCCCCGGCGCCGCGATCAGTCATCGCCTCGGCTTCACCGAGCTAGCCAACATATCGTCCGTCGAAGCAACTCTGACGTAAACACGAGCATCGTTCGACGGAACGTCACTGTGCCGTCGCCGACGGTGACAAATCCTTGCGTTGATCTGGCGATTTCGGTGGTGCGATGCGGGTCATCGACGATCGCGAATGCGAATTGTAGTCGAACTTCGGCGGCGATTACTTTGTGCTTGTTCGCCCCCGAGGAGGCTCCATTGTTCATTCCCCAGTCCCAGCGATCCCGGCGCCCCGGCCTGATTCGCGTGCTTGTTGCCGGACTCGCAGCCGCGTTGTCGATCAGCATGTCAGGCCAGGCCGCCGCGCAGACACCGGCCCAGTTCGTCGCCGAGAACGAATCCAGCCACAGCAAGCAGATGGAATGGTGGTATGTCACCGGGCATTTGAAGGGCCGGATTCGAGCGGGAATGTCCGGGAGTACGGCAGCCAGAGCGGCACGTTGTGGAGATAATTGACGTCATAGCCGAGGGCATGGGGTCGGCGGTGGGGTGAACTCGCCGACAATCGCGTCCCGGAGCCGTCGGAGCGGCGTAGACCGTCTGTGTGCCGGCGTTCCGTGTCTCGGCCTGCTGATTGGTCATTGCTTCTCCTGCTCCTGGTGGGAAAATTTCTCGTAGTACGTCGTGTGTCCGTCGGGGTCGATGAGAATGTGGAGCACCTCGCGTACCACCGCGAGGTTGGGGCTGGTTCGCTGCAGGCCTCGAACGCCATCTCCTCGATCGTCGCTGAAGCCCAACACGTTCGCCCGGGCGGGATCGTCGGTGGCGGTGTAGCCACCGGTGCCGTCGGAGATCGAGTAATGCATCCGCATCGAGGTGTACACGTACTCTCGCCCGTCGGGAAGCCTCAGCATGTTCGGGGTCAGAGTGATCCCGGGCTTGCCGTTTCGCTTGCCGGGAAAGGAGACCAGGTGTCCTGTCCGGAGCTGTGCCAGTGTCTCTCGCACGAGGACCGGTTTCGCTGCGATGTCGATTTTGGACGCCGCCTGTGCCAGCTCGCCGCGCCAGGGAGCGGTGAGTCTGCCGGATCCGTGCTGGGGATGCGGAGAGGTAAAGAGCGTGCGGTGTAGGTCGAGCACGCCGCCGGAGAACGGCATGGCCTGTCGCGCCGTGCCGAAGCGCGACTCGATGACGCCCTGCTCGTACACGTCGACCGACCAGCCCGCATGCCGGCACGCCGACAGCAGGTCGAGGAACTCCCAGAAGCCCCAGAACAGCAGCCCTCCGGCGGAGAAGAGCGGGACGTAGATCCACCAGGGAGGCGGGCCACTGCCCGGTTCGGCGACACGGAAGACATACAGCACAACGACGCCCGCCATCACGAGTGATAGTGCGACGAGGAGTGCCCAGCGCACGGTCCGCTTCCGCACCGCGCTGACGGAGTTTTCGGCGTGCAGGATCAACTGCCCATACATGGCGGAGTAGTCGTCTCGCCGGTTCTGCTGTGCTGCATCGCTGCTCATGATCTCGCCCGTCCCTTCGAGTATCGCTCGTTTGTCGTCAAGTTCGAGGTAGGCGTGAAGACGGTGTGGTTCGCGGCCTCCTCGACCGGTTCCTCGTGCTAATCGGCCAGGCGCTCTCGAACACGACCGCCTGACTGGAATGGGCTGACCGCGCAGTATTCCTGGAAACCGCCGATGCCATGATGGGCATGCTGGCCGACCAGATCGGCGCGCTGGCCGGACGTGGCGGACAAGACTTCGGCAGGTCGAACTGACCAGCCCGTTTCAGCGAGGAAAGATCACGAACCTCTATTGGGCCTGGTCCGCGTGCAGGAGCACCGGAACGGTGGCGTGCCCATTGGAGATGAAACTGGGAACCGGCGCCAGCGCGGCCGGGCTCGCGGCCAGGCGCATCTGCGGGAATCGGTCGAACAGAGCGGGCAACGCGACGGCGGCCTCCAGCCTGGCCAGCGGTGCTCCGAGGCAATGGTGTGCCCCGTGGCCGAAGGCGAGGTGCTGCTCGCGGGTGGCACGGGTGGGGTCGAACTCGGCGGTTGTGGCGCCGTGCACCTTCGGGTCACGACTGGCGCCCGCGTAGGAGGCCAAGATGGCCTCGCCCTTACTGATCCGGTACCCGCCCGCTATGTCGATGTCCTCGACGGCATACCGCAGGGGCAGGTGCGCCACCGGCGCCTGGAAGCGCAGTGACTCTTCCACCACGTCCGACCACGACACCCGGCCCGCAGCCACTGCGGACCGCTGCTGGGGATGGGTGAGCATGGCGACAATCGCCTGGTCGAGCAGATTGACCGTCGTCTCGTGGCCGGCGTTGATGACCAGCATCAACGTGTCGACGAGCTCCTTCTCGCTCAGCTGGGTATCGTCGGCCTCGTCGCGCGTGGCGATCAGCACGCTGGTGACGTCATCACCCGGGTGCTTCCGACGGTAGGCGACGAGTTCGCTGACCAATCGGTACATTTCGAGGTAATTGGCCTGTGCCTGCTCGGCAGTGAACGAGCCGTCGAAAAAGCCGTCGACGCATTTGTGCATAGCCGGCCCCAGCTCATCGGGCACACCAACCAGCTCGGTGATGACCCGGATCGGGACCGGGTAGGCGAAGCGCTCGCGCAGATCGACCGGCTCGCCGACAGGTACGGCAGCCAGCTCATCGAGCAGGCCCTCGGTGATCTCAGCAATCCGCGGACGCAGCGCGGTAGTGCGGCGATGAGTGAAGGCCGGGGAGACCAGCCTGCGCAGCCTGCGGTGATCGGAACCGTAGGCGGTGAACATGCTGTCGACGGCCACCCAAGGCAGCAATGGCCACGCCTCGGTGATCTCGCCGTTCATGAACGACGCCCAGTGCTGCCTGGGGTCCTTCGACACCCGAGGATCGGCGAGCAGGCTCCGGAGCACAGCCTGATCGGTGACCGACCAGGCGGGCACGGCGCCCGGCAGCTCGACCAGCGCCACCGGGCCCCGCTGCTGAATGCGGGCCGACTCACCTTGGATGTCGGCCCCGGTCGAATCCAGCACGATCGGTTCCATGACAATCTCCTCCATACCAAGGGCCACAGCGCCGTAATCGACGGTGCTGCAGCCAGTTTCGCCACATTAGTAGGCAACTTACCCCGCGGTAGGGCCGCCTAGGGGACGAACAGGGGCGCGCACGGCGCGGATCCGCGGGAAATTGTCCGGATCATCGAGGATTCGCAGTGCGGTTCGATACCCGAGTACCAGGTTGGCCGAACGTCAACGGGGCTGCCGCATGTCGAAACCACTTCGGGGGCGACAGCGGTAAGCAAGCGGAAAATCGGCTCCTCAGCTGACCCGCGTCGGCAGCACGGTCCTGGACCGCGACGCGCGGCCGACCACTTCATCGCGCTGACCTTCGGAGTCGCGATCAGCCGATTCGGGTCCGCCAATGCCGTGCAGGACCCTCGAATCCGGCCACTCATCGTCGAAGGCGTGCGTGCGTTTCTCCGGGCATACCGGACGGGGTGATCCCGCCGGACTCGGGCAATCGACGAAGTTATCCTCGGTAGAGGCGATCGCAACAGCGCACCGTCAGGAGTCCGTCACCGAATCGAGCCGACATGGCCGACATGGCCGACATGGCCGACATCCTGGCAAGGGCGGACGAGGCGATCGAGGCGGTCGAGGCGGTCGAGGCGGTCGAGGCGGTCGAGGCGGTCGAGGCGGTCGAGGCGGTCGAGGCGGTCGACCTGAATTACATTGCCGCCGTGCTGTTCTGGATGCGATCTTCTATGTTGTGCGCGGCGGCATCACATGGAAACCGATGCCGTCAGAGTTCCCCCCAGCCAAGACCGTCTACGACATTTACCAGCGATGGGTCGCCACAGGCGCATCGCAGCGCATCCATGACGCACTGCGCGACCGGTCGCGGGCGCGAGGCGGACGCAAGCCGACTCCGACAGCGGCGATCATCGACTCCCAATCAGTCCAGGGCTCCGACACTGTGCCGCGCGGTAGCCGGGCTATGACGGCGGCAAGAAGACCAACGGACGCAAACGTCACATCGCCGTGGACACCAACGGCCTGCTGCTGCCGTAGTCGTCACCGTCGCCTCGATCCAGGACCGCGACGGCGTGATCCGGATGCTGGTCGCGATGCGGGCGAAGTTCTCCACGATCACCCTCGTCGGCCGACGGTGGTTACACCGGGCGACTGGCGGATTGGTCGAAAACCATCCTGGCACTGACGATCCACATCGCCAAACGCACCGACGATCTTGCCGGATTCAAGGTATTGCCCTGTCGTTGGGTGGTCGAGCGCACATTCGGCTGGATCACCAACCACCGCCGCTGCATCCGTGACTACGAGACCCGACCCGATCATCATGAAGCGATCGTCTATATCGCCATGATCGCCGTCATGTCACGCCGCCTCGCCCGTACCTGACCGAGTTCTCAGATGCGCTCTGAGGCGACTGCGCCAGGCAGCTCGTCTATCTGTGTCGGTGGCTTGTGTCACACTCGTCGATGATGAGCCGCCACACGACTTTTCGGTACTGCCTCGACCCCACGGTCGAGCAGTCCGTCACGCTCGCCCGGCATGCCGGAGCGGCCCGGTTCGCGTTCAACCAAAGCCTCGACTTCGTGAGAACCGCTCTCGCCCAACGTAGAACCCGCCCAGAATGTCCGGTCCCGTGGACCCGGTTCGATCTGATCAACACGTTCAACACCTGGAAGAAGACCGAAGCCGCAGGAAGGGTCATCGCTGTCGGCGCGGACGGGGTCGCCGAGATCCAGGTGACCGGGCTGGCGTGGCGCGCCGAGGTATGTCAGCAAGTCTTCGAGGAAGCCGCCGTCGACTGCGGTCGCGCGCTGGCCGCGTTCTCGGACTCCAGAACCGGCAAACGCGCAGGCAAGAGGGTTGGGTTCCCTCGTTTCAAGAAGAGGGATAAAACCGTCCCGGCGTTTCGGATCCGCAACAAACACACCAAAGTAGGGCGGGCAGCGATCCGGATCGGTGACCAGGCAAGAGCCCGGTCGGTGGCGTTGCCCGGGATCGGTGCAGTCCGGGTGCGCGAGGACACCCGCCGGTTGCGGCGGATGCTCACCAAAGGCCGGGCGAAGATCCTCCACGCCACCGTCTCCTATCGGGCGCAACGCTGGTGGATCAACCTGACCACCGAAGCATCCGAGCTACACACAGCCCACCATCACCGGCCCCGCGAACACAGCGATGACGGTGGCTGGGTCGGGATCGACCGCGGGCTGAACGCGTTTGTTGTCGCCGCGAATGCCGACGGTAGCGAGGTTGCCCGTATCGACACCGCTCCCAAACCACTGGCCGCCGGACTGGATCGGCAACGACACCTGGCGAAGTCGATAGCTCGGAAACAGAAGGGATCCCACAACCATCGGAAGGCGGTCGCCCGGTTGGGCCGCCACCATCACAGGGTCGCCAATATTCGTCGTCATTTCGCTCATCAGGTCGCCAACCGGCTGGTCAAGACCCACGACCGGCTCATTGTCGAAGACTTGAACGTGGCGGGGATGCTCGGCAACCGTTGCTTGGCGCGCGCGATCAGCGATGTCGGATGGGCCGACTTCGCCCGGCTGTTGGTCTACAAACAGACGTGGCGTGGTGGCACGGTCACCGTCGCGGATCGTTGGTATCCGTCGAGTAAACGGTGCTCGGCCTGCGGCACACTCAACCTGACGCTGTCATTGGGGGATCGAGTGTTCGTCTGCGGGTGTGGGTTTCGTGCTGACCGTGACCATAACGCGGCGATCAATCTCGCGCTGTGGCCGACGGTGCGAAAGGACTTTTCACGATCCCCGGACCCCCGAGCAGGAGGCCGGGTTACCAATGTCCGCCGACGGGAAGGCGCTGACCGACACCTTATGGGTGTCGGTGAAACCGTCCCGGTTGACGCGGGAACCGAGGTTCACGCCACTTGCGTGGCGTGAACCGACGACGCCCGAGAAGGGCGGTGTCTGAAAACCATCTAGATTTCCAGACACGCTGTAAGGGAAGGTCAGGAACCGGGGGACCCAGCGCGCACACGGTCGTCGGTGTGACGATCGAGCCGGAATGGGTGACGGTCCGGGGTCGCCGATAACGGGACCGGTGTTCCATCGGACGAACTCGACAAACTCACCGCCGGTTCTTCCGCGGGACAACCGCGTCCTCCGGCGGAACGGGCCTGGGACTGTCGATCGCGCAGGCGCTGGCCAAGGCGCGGGGCGGGACTCTGACGGTCGAGGCGGTGCGGCCGCACGGCCTCGCCGTGGCGGTCCGTGTGCCGGTGGTGGCGCGATGAAGGGCGGTTCGCCGATGTCACGTCGCCGGATGCTGGCCCTGGCCGCGCTCGCATCGGCGGGCATGTTCGGTTGCAGCACAAGCGATTCGGTGACGGTGCGCCTGGCCTCGGGCGAGGACGGCGGCTTCTACTACGCCTTCGCTCGACTCCTGGCCACCGCGGCCGCGAACGAAACCGGCACCCTGCGCATCGAACCGGTGGAAACCGCTGGATCGCAACAGAATCTGCGGATGGTCGCCGACGGCGATGTCGGCATGGCACTCGCGCTGGCGGATTCGGCGAGCGACTTCGGGGGTCGAGTGGTTGCGCTCGGCCGCGTGTACGAGAACTACCTGCAGCTGGCGGTCCGCGCCGAGAGCCCGATCGACGAGGTCGCCGACTTGCGTGGCCGCCGAGTCAATCTCGGTGCCGCGGGCTCGGGCGCCGCGGTCACCGGTCGGCGGCTGCTGGCGACGGCCGGTCTCGATCCCGCCGCCGATGTAGTGGTCGAGCATCGCCCCCTCAGGGACGCCGCACAGGCACTGACGGACGGCACCATCGACGCGTTGCTGTGGGCTGGTGGCGTGCCGACCGCCGCCCTCACCGTGCCCGACCCGATGCGGCTGATCGACCTCGGCGCCCTCGCCACACCGATGCGAGAACAGTACGGGCCCGTCTACGACCGAGTCGCCATTCCCGCCGACGCCTATCCTGCGGGCCCGGCGATCCACACCATCGGCGTCGCCAACCTGCTACTGGCCGCGGCGACCCTGCCCGACGAGACCGCGGCCGCCATCGTCGACCTGCTGGTCCGGCACGCCGACAGCCTCGTCCCCACCGAGGCCGCAGGCACCCAGTTCCTCGACGGCCGATTCCTGATCGGCACCGGAACCGTCCCGCTGCACCCGGGCGCCGTCGAGGTCTACCGTCGCTGGCACGGTTGAACCGAGCCTTCGTGGCGGTCAGAGCACCGGCGATCTGCGCGACGCCCAGCAACGGCACTATGCGGTCGGGCAGGCCGCGTGGGCCACCGGCCGCCGACGGCGCTCATGGGCCCGCTCCGTTCGGCGGCTACGCCGAGGACGCTCGAGGCGGAAGAACCGACTCCGGCGAACGCTGCCGTCACGACGGACGACATCGTCGTGGCGCACACCGAGATCGAGGGCGCCCAGCTTGCGGATCGCGGCGGCCGAACGGGCGTTGCGTTCATCGGTCCGCAGCGAAATCCACTGCGCCCCGAGCTCGAACACCTCCCGGACCAGTATGGACTTCACCCGCGCGTTGATGCCGGTGCCCCAGACCGACGGAGCGAACAGGGTCGCACCGATCTCGACCCCGTCGGGCGTGGCCGACTCGAAGAAGATCGAGGTCGTTCCAACGATCGTGGATTCTCGAAACACTGTGAAGGCCAGACGTTGCGCGGCACCGAGTCCTGGCGCCATGGTGGCATCGAGTTCACTGGCATCGCGCGGGATCAGCCGCGGGATGTGCTCCCACACCCGCGCGTCGCCGATCGCGGCGAATAGTCCTGTTGCGTCGGCGGATTCGTAGCTGCGCAAAGACACCTCGCCGTCGACGAGTCGCTCGGCGGGAATGGCTAGTGGCCAGCTCACCATCAGCGTTGCCGGACAGCATCGTAGGCCAGTGGCAACGCTTCGCCGGAATTGAGCGCCAGCAGCGCTTGATGCAGGTTTGTGCGCTCATCCGGGTCGAGGCCGTCGAGTAGGTCGTCGTTCAGCGTGCGGACCAGCTCGTCGGCCTGCTCGACTGTGCGCATCCCCTGCTCGGTGATCTCGACGAGAAACCGCCGACGGTCGCGGTGATCGCGAATCCTGGCGGCAAGACCCGCTGCCTCCAGGTGGTCGATCGCGGCAACCATCGTGGTCGAGTCGATCCGCAACCGCGTTCCGAGTTCGAGCTGAGAACTGGCCTTGTCGCCTGCCAGCACCTTCAAGATCATGAAGTGCCTCGTCCGCAGACCCAGGGTGGCGAGGCGATCCTCGCTCACGCGGAATGTCACCTGCCCGAGCTTTATCAGCAGGCAGGTGATGTGGTCGGCGACCATATCCGGGATCAACGGTTCGGTCACTGGTGGAAACCTCGATTTCTGGACTGGACAGCAGACCGATAGTAGTCGGGACCACACCCTCCATCGACAACCGCAGTCACCGATCATCACGACAAGAAATAGTTCGTACTACTGATAGTCTGCCCGACATGGAGTCAGAATTCATCCAGAAGATCGACCTGACCGACAAGGTCGTCGTCGTCGCGGGCGGTACCAGCGGCATCAATCTCGGTGTGGCCGAGGACTTCGCGCGGGCAGGTGCTCGGGTCGCGGTTCTCAGTCGCTCCGCCGACAAGGTTGACGCGGCCGTCGAACGGCTACGCGCGCTCGGTGCCCAAGCGCTCGGCGGTAGCGCCGACGTGCGCGACTACAGCGCGACCGAGGCGGTCCTGGAATCGGTGCATCAGGAGTTCGGCGACTTCGATGTGATGATCTCCGGTGCGGCGGGCAACTTCCCCGCCGCCGCGCTCGGCATGTCCGCCAACGGGTTCAAATCGGTGGTCGACATCGATCTGCTCGGCACGTTCAACGTCCTGCGCGCGAGTTACCAGTTCCTCCGCAAGCCGGGCGCCTCGGTCATCAATATCTCGGCGCCGCAGTCGGAGTTGCCGACCATCACCCAGGCGCACGTGTGTGCCGCCAAGGCAGGCGTCGACATGCTCACCAAGGTCCTGGCGATGGAATGGGGTCCGCAGGGGGTTCGCGTCAATGGCGTGATTCCGGGCCCGATCGATGGCACCGAGGGAATGGCCCGGCTGGCGCCGACCGAGCAGGATCGCGCCCTGGTCACCGGCAGCGTGCCGCTGCGCCGCTACGGCACTCCCCGTGACGTCGCCAATGTCTGCCGATTCCTCGCGTCTCCGCTCGCGGACTTCGTCTCCGGAGTTGTACTGCCGGCGGATGGTGGGTGGGTGCTCGGTGGCGCATCGCACGCGATGGGTGTCATCGGGCAGCCGCTGCTCGATGCCGCACATCAGGATTCCTGACCATACGATCGCTAGGGCCAGTAGCCCTGGTAGGGGTCTCGGCGGCGTACCACCGGAAGGTGGCTCGCCGCCGAGACCGCCCGCTCAGGCCTCCTTGACCAGTTCCGGCGTCTCCTCGGCCATCACCGCTTCACCGCGCGCGACCATGCCCGCTTCGTCGGAGAGCTTCAGGTGCGGGATGAACAACGCGAGCCCGAACGCCAGCACCGCACCGGGAATCAGGTACCAGAATCCGGGGACCAGCGCGTCGACGTAGGCGCCGACGATCGCGTCGTGCAGCTTGTCCGGCAGGTTCTTGACCACCGAGGGGATCAGCGCGCTCGGGTCGATTTTCGCCGCCATCGCTTCCTGCCAGTTGGCCTGGAACGCGCCGGTGAGATTCTCGGTCAGCCTGCTGGTGAAGATGGAACCGAAGATCGCGATGCCCAGCGCGCCACCCATTTCACGGAAGTAGTTGTTCGCGCTGGTCGCCGTGCCGATCTGGTCGGGCGCCACCGCGTTCTGCACCACGAGCACGATGATCTGCATGATCAGGCCGAGGCCCGCGCCCATGACGAACAGCATGGCCGAGACCAGCCACATCGAGGTGTTGGCGTCCAGGCGGGTCAGCCACAGCATGTCGATCCCGATGAGCGCGGCGCCGATCGGCGGATACACCCGGTAGCGACCGGTTTTGGTGACCATGTTCATCGAGGTGATCAGCGTGAGCATCATGCCGACCATCATCGGGATCAGCAGCAGGCCCGACACCGAGGCCGAGGTTCCGCTGGCCATCTGCAGATAGGTCGGAATGAAGCCGATCGCCGCGAACATCACCAGGCCGACGAGGAATCCGATCAGCGAGGTGAGCACGAAGGTGCGATTGCGGAACAGCCACAGCGGCAGCATCGGTTCCGCGGCCCGCGACTCGACGAACACGAAGGCCGCGACGACCACGACGAACGCGGCGATCATCGACACCATCACCGTCGAGCCCCACTCGTACTGCTTGCCGCCCCAGTCGGTGATCAGGATCAGCAACGTGGTCGCGCTCGACATCAGCACGATGCCGAGGTAGTCGGGCCGGAACTTGGGCCGGTGGCTGGGGATGTCCAGGTAGCGGAAGGCGATGAACAGCGCGGCGATACCGATCGGCACATTGATCCAGAAGCACCAGCGCCAGTCGAGATGGTCGGCGAACAGACCGCCGAGCAGCGGTCCGGCGACCGAGGTGATACCGAAGACGGCACCCATCGGCGCCATGTACTTGCCGCGGTCCTTGGCGGGCACCACGTCGGCGATGATGGCCTGCGCCAGGATCATCAGACCACCGCCACCCACACCCTGCAGGCCGCGGAAGGCGATGAACTCCCAGAACCCGGTCGACGCGGCGGCGCCGATCGATGCGGCGGTGAACACGGTGATCGCGAACAGGAACAGCCAGCGCCTGCCGAACATGTCGCCGAGTTTTCCGTAGATCGGCATCACGATGGTGGTGGCGAGCAGATACGAGGTGGCGGTCCAGGCCATGTGCGAGACCCCGCCGAGTTCGCCGACGATGGTCGGCATCGCGGTGCCGACGATCATCTGATCGAGGCTGGCCAGGAACATGCCCGCGATCAGCGCGGAGAAGATCAGCCAGATCCGCTTCTGCGTCAGGACGATCGGGGTGGGCGGCGAGTCAGCCGTCGTGGTCATCGGAGCGTCTCCCTTGTATCGTCGTCCAGCTGATCGAACAGCCGGGCGGCCATGGCGCAGTGCTCGTGCAGCGCTGCTGCCAGCGACCCGTTCGGGTCGGCGGCCAGCGACATTGCTGCCCGCGTCGTGATGGTCGTCATGATTCCCGCGGTGAGCGAGGCGAATTCGGGGGTGACATCGGCACCGAGCCGGGCCGAGAGGAGCTCGGCGGTGGCGGCCTCCATCCGAACACCGGAGGCGATGAACGCGGCAAGCACCCTCGGCTCGGCCATGATGATCTTGGTGACCAGCGCGATACCCTCGCGCACTTCGCTTTCCGGCTGGTAGCCGGCGGCGTGCAGCCAGGTGAGGTCCTCGATGAGTACACCGGTCGGACCGCCTGCGACGAACTGCTGTCTGGCCTCGGGCGTGCCGATCTCACCGATCGGACCGACTATCGCGTCGAGTTTGGTGTCGTAGTAGTTGAAGAAGGTGCGCGACGAGACGCCGACCGCTTTGGCGATGTCGTCGACATTCGTCGCGTCGAGCCCCCGCTCGACCGCCAGCCGCCGTGCGGCGAGGCAGAGATCGAGCAGGGTCCGTTGCTTTTTCTGTTCGCGCAGACCGAGCGTGGCCTGCTTGACCGGTTCCTGTGTCACACCCGATAAATTAGCACAAACTGCAATATTTCAGAACCTGCAAATAGTCGGTGGGTGCCGTTCCTGGCCGCCGAGCGCGACGGGTCAGCTCGCACGCAGGACGGGGGCGTCGTCCGTTCGCTGGGTGAGTAGTCGGCGCAGCGCGACAGGAGTGTGGCCGAGGTGCTCGCGCACGGTCCGGGTCAGGTGGGGCTGGTCGGCGAAACCGAGGTCGGCGGCGAGATCGGCGAGGCCGGTTTCGCCGTCGGTGAGCCGATCGATGGCGTAGCCGACGCGTACCCGGTTGCGGTAGTGGGTCAGCGAGACGCCCATGTGTTGCGAGAACACCCGGCTCAGCCGGTACGGCGAGACCCTCAGCAGTCCGGCCAGCGACCGCAACCCGGCGGCTTCCGTCGCACCGGCGAGGATCGCTTGGCGCGCCGCGGTGACCATCGCCTGGTCGGCCGGACGGGGACGCGGGGTCGAGCGGCCGGTGGCCACAGCGACGAGCCGGAGCAGTTCCTCGGTCAGCGCGTAGTCGATATCGCCGACGGCGGCGGCACCGAGCAGCCGGTGGTGGGCCAGCTCGACGCGCGCGTCGATGTATACCGATCGCGCGGCCGCCGGCCCTTCCCAGAACTCGGGCCCGATGCTCACCGAGGTGCACACGTCGCCACCGGCGGGATGCGCGAACCGTTCTTCCTCCCCGGGTGCGCCCAGGTAGCCGAGGGTGGGGTCCAAGTCGGCGTCGACGCCGTCGGCTCGACGCCGGAACCTGCCGCGCCGCACGAGAACAAGGCGGTGATCACCGCACGCCTCCGGCGCCGACCATCGGGTGTGGTCGGCGTGGCAGGTCACGGTGGTCACGGTGAAGTCCGGCCGGGCGGCAAGGGGAACGGCGCACAGCATGGGCTGACCGTACGCCGGGGCTATGACACCTCGACCCCGCAAGGATCTTCAAGACCGGGGGCTGGTCCGGACTGAATGCTGAGTGGGCAGCAACGCACACCGGACATCGACCGCCCCGCAGAACTCACGGTCCTCGCCGAGGACCCACCTGTTCTGTATCACCGCAGCCTGACCAGGAGTACACCATGGCATCTGTTCACAAAGAATTTCTCGTCGACGCCACACCGGACCAGGTCTGGGATGTCTTGCGCGACTTCGGCGCTGTGCACGAGCGCCTCGCTCCCGGCTTCGTCACCGATACCCGACTCGACGCCGACACCCGCACAGTCACCTTCGCCGACGGCACCATCGTCGCCGAGCGGCTCGTCGACCTCGACCCCGTGAGCAGGCGGGTCGCCTACACGGTGGTCGGGGGAAGTCTGCATCCCTCCCATCACCATGCGTGGATGCAGGCCCTCCCGGAGGCCGAGGACAAGACACGGTTCATCTGGCACACCGACGTTCTTCCCGAACCGCTCGCCGCGTCGATCGCCGAGTCCGTCGAACACGGAGCCACGGTCATCCGCGCGGCGCTGGAAGCGGCGGCAACGCGGTCGCCTCGGGTGGGCGAACCCGTGCACGAGATCGCTTGACCCGAAGGGCGGCGCGGAACAATCGCGCCGCCCTTCGCCGACTACCGCTCGACGCGGGCAGCGGCAACGGTCGCGCAACCATCATGTTCGCCGACCGAACCGGAGTCGATGCGTGCCCGGTCGGCCAGGGCGACCACGCCCGCCGCAGCCGTGGCCGCCGCGGCGGCAGCGGCCAGACCCGACCAGCCGAACCAGCCGACCGCGGCGGCCCCGAACGCCGTGCCGAGACTGCCCCCGACGAAATAGACCGACATATACGCGCTGTTGAAGCGGGCCGGTGCCGAGGAATCGATGGCCAGTACCGTGCTCTGATTGGCGACTTGCGCCGCGAACAGGCCGGCATCGAAGAGACCGAGACACATCAGCGTCACCACGGTGTTCGAGAGCGCGACCGCCAGAACAACTGCCGAGGCGAAGGCGAGCGCGAGCCCGACCAGGATCACCTTCCTCGGACCGACTCGATCGGTCCAGCTGCCGGCGATCCGCGTCGCGACGACACCGGCCAGCCCGGCTCCGGCGTAGAGACCGATCCGTTCGGGCGAATACGAGTACGGAGGCTGCGACAACGCCACCGCGAGACCCGCCCAGACCGCACAGAACGCGAAGAACCACAGCGCACCCCGCGCCGCCGCCCAACGCAGGGCCGCGAAGCGCGCGAAGAGCCCGGGTATCCCCCGCACCGTATCCAGATATCCGGCACGCGTGCGACCGCGGACCGCAGGCAGGACGGAAAACGCGATCGCCGCCACCGCGACACAGGGCACCGCGAACACCACAAGCGTCGGGCGCCAGCCGATCACCTCGGTGAGCCAACCGCCCACGATGCGACCCGCGAGGATTCCGGTCGAGATACCCGCGGTGACGATCCCCAACACGGTGGCCTGGCGGCGCGGCCCCGCGAAACGCCCTGCCACCGAACTCAATTGAGCGCCGACGGCCGATCCCGCCCCGACCACGCCGACGGCGGCTCCCAGCACCCACACCGAACCCGCCATCGCCCCGGCCGCCGAAGCGACCGCCAGTGCCGCGAAGTGCGCCGCCACCACAGTCCGCGGCGCGAACCGGTCCACCAGCGGCACCAGCAACACCAGCCCCACCAGATAGCCGATCGGCCCGAATGCCAACGCGGTGCCGACCACCGCCGCGGAGGTGTCCAGCGATCCGGCGACCTCGGCGACGGCCGGATGCAGCAGGTAGACACTGGCGGTCGCGAGCGCGGCCGCCAGCGCCATGAACCACACGATCGGCGCCCGCAACACCGCGCTCGAAATCTCCGGAACCCGTTTGTTTTCCATGGCACCGACGTTAAGAATCCCGCGACCACGGATCCGGCGGAAAACAGACGACACCGTCTCCCCCGTCGGCCCGGAGCACTCAGAGTTCGACATCGAGACAGTCCAGCTCAGGAAACTGGCCCCGGCGGCGCCGGTCGGTCAGGTCAGCCCGGTGCGCGGTGAGCCGCATCAGGCGCGTCATCGCCGGGCGCGATGGCCGCGCCGACTCGGTCCGCCAGCGCGCGGAGGTGGTCGATGAGTTCGGGTGGCTCGTTTACCCGGAAACCGAAGCCGAAAAGCCCCGTGTAGACGGCTATTTCGTCGAGCGAGTTCGATCCGGTGTGCAGCAGACAATGTCCTTCGTCGATCGCTTCGATGACCCCGACAGTCGGCGGGATGCGATCGGCCGCCACGGCCGCCGATACCTCGAGTGTGATGCGGGCCTGATAGCGGTAGGCGGCGGTGCTGACACCGCGGGACACCCAGCCGGCCAGGTCGACCTCGGGCGCCTCGCGCGGGGTGAAGCGTGGCCCGTTGGGGATGCGCGGCTGGAGGCGGTCCACGCGGTAGGTGCGCCAATCCTGCTTCTCTATGTCCCAGCCGACCAGATACCAGCGCCGCCCTGTGTGCACGAGTCGATGAGGCTGCGCTGCTCGCCGGATCTCGGTGCCGTCGTGGGTGCGGTAGTCGAAACGGAGCTGTTCGTGGTCACGGATCGCGGCGGCGATCGCGGTCAGCACGTCCGGGTCCACCGTCGCGGCTCCGGCGGGCATGGTGACGGTCGCGGCCTGCAAGGCCGAGACGCGATGTCGCAGTCGGGACGGCAGGATCTGCTCCAGTTTCGCCAGCGCCCGCAGCGAACTCTCCTCGATCCCGGTGACCGATCCGCCCGCGGCCGTGCGCAGCCCGAGCACGACGGCGACCGCCTCGTCATCGCTCAACAACAGCGGTGGCAGCTTGGCGCCCGCGCCCAGCCGGTATCCGGCCGTGCCGGCGATCGCGTGCACCGGGTAGCCGAGAGTGCGCAGCTTGTCGATGTCGCGGCGGACCGTGCGAGCGTCGACCGCGAGGCGCTCGGCCAGGTCGGGGCCGGTCCACACCCGGGGTGTCTGCAGCAGTGACAGGAGTTCGAGGAGGCGAGCCGAAGTTTCCAACACACTTCGCATTCTCCACTACAGCTAGGGCAGGAACTGTCCTAGCCGCCTCATAGTGTGGTTCTCATGAGCGAAGCAATCACTCCCTTCCGCATCGACGTCCCGCAGTCCCAGCTCGACGACCTGCATCGGCGCCTGGACGCCACCCGCTGGACCGACGGCGTCGCCGGAGTCGGCTGGGCGCAAGGTATCCCGCTCGACTACACCCAGGAGTTGGTGCGGTACTGGCGCACCGGCTACGACTGGCGGGCGCAGGAGGCGCGACTGAATGCGTTCCCGCAGTTCCGCACCGAGATCGACGGCCACGATGTGCATTTCATCCACGTCCGGTCGGCCGAACCCGGTGCCATGCCGCTGATCCTCACCCACGGGTGGCCCGGATCGATCGTGGAGTTCCTCGAGGTGATCGGACCGCTGACAGATCCGGTCGCGCACGGCGGCCGGGCCGAGGACGCGTTCGACGTCGTCGTGCCGACGATTCCCGGATTCGGGTTCTCCGGCCCCGCGGTCGGCTGGTCGACGAGCCGGGCCGCGCGGGCCTGGGCCGAACTGATGCACCGGCTCGGCTATGAGCGCTACGTCGCACACGGCGAAGACACCGGCGCGGCCATCTCGCGAGAACTGGCGGTGATCGACCCCGACCATGTCGTGGCGTTGCACCTGACGATGATCGCCTCCGCCACCGTCACTGCCGAAACGGCCGACCTCGACAATCCCGCCGAGAAGCGGGCACTGCAGCTGGCACAACGGGCCCAGTACGAACTCGGCGCGTACGCGCTGTTGCAAGCCACCCGCCCGCAGACGCTGTCGTACGCGCTCGCCGATTCCCCGGTGGGCCAATTGGCGTGGATCATCGAACGTTTCAAGGACTGGACCGACTCGACCGACGTGCCGGAGGACGCCGTCGACCGTGACGCGATGCTGACCAACGTCATGGTCTACTGGCTCAACGCCACCGCCGGTTCGTCGGCCCGCTACTACTACGAGGGCGCCGCCACCTGGGGCCGACCCGAACCGGAGACCGATGTGCCGGTCGCGGTAGCGGTCATGCCACAGGATCTCGGCATTCCTGTCCGCCGGATCGCCGAACGCAACCACAACATCGTGCGCTGGACCGAGTTCGATCGAGGCGGCCACTTCGCGGCCATGGAAGAACCCGACCTCATCGTCGACGACTTGCGTGCCACGTTCCGCGACTACCGGCGATAGGCCGACGCGCCGTGGCGGGGTGATCGTCTTATAGGTTCTGTCCATGAGTCGCACCACGGCCGTCTTCGACAGCATCCACATCGCTGCCGACCCGGTGTCTGTTTATCAGCAGGTCAGCGATCCGACCCTGATGGGTCGGTGGAGTCCGGAGAACCGCGGCGCGAAGGTCACCCAGCCGCGCGAGTCCACTTACGTGGGAATGGAATTCGAAGGGTTCAACAAGCGGGGCTTCGCTCGCTGGGTGACCCGCTGCGTGGTGATCGCGGCCGAGCCGGGGACGCGGTTCGCGTTCCGCGTCGAGGCGATCGGCGTGCGCCGACCATGGATCCGCGCCGGTATCGCGACCTGGGAGTACCGATTCGAGCCGGACAACGGTGGCACCCTGGTCACCGAGACCTGGCACGATGATCGCAAGTCCTGGCCGAACGCGGTGGTTCAGGTCTTCGACCGGATCGCTACCGGCGGCGACACCTTCGTGGAATTCCAGCGCAAGAACATCCACCGCACCCTGCGCAACCTCAAGCGCCGGCTCGAGTCCACGGACTGAACGCGTTTCAGTCCTTGGCCGGCGAGGGATCCGGTATCTCGCCTGGCCGGTAGTTCGGCAGCCGACCTGCCGGGACGATCGCGGTAGCGCTGATACCGGCCAGGATGAGCAGCCCGAGTTTGAGCGTGCGCAGGCGGGCGTCTTCGTTGACTTCGGAGGTTCTTGGGCGCCGAGGTCACCAGAACGTTGAATACGAGGGTGACGAGTGCTCCCTGGCCGATGCCGAACACGATAAGTCCGGCGATCGTCGGCAAGGTCTCCCAGTTGTTGTTCACCACGTAGGCCAGCCAGATCAGGGCACCGGTGGTCAGCGTGAAGGAGAAAATGCCTATGATTCGGGCGCTGTCGTGCGTGTAGAACCGGATCCCGCGGCAGTCCGGCCAGGAGCCAGCGGGTAGTTCCGTAAGATGTCCTGGCGTTCGGGCTCGCTGCGATCGTCTTCGCAGGGCAGGCGGTATTCGAGATCGACTGCGGACGCGATCGACAGCTGGCCGTGGATCAGTTTGTCCGGTCTTTGCGGATTGATGGTGCTGTCCTGTACGACGATAGGGCGCCTATCCGTTTGTGGCCCAATGCGGGGTGGGTTCCCTGGTGACGGATCGCAGTGTGCACTTGCGGTCCAACCCAGAACAGATCGGCTTGTAGCGGCGGAGTGCGTGGAAATGCCAGCCGGGTCGTCGGAGTCGATGCCTCAGAACTCGACTGGGTCGCGGATGATCGGGCAGGTCATGCAGTGCCCACCGCCGCGGCCGCGGCCGAGTTCGGAGCCGACGATGGTGATGACTTCGATGCCTTGTTTACGGAGCTCGGTATTGGTGTGGGTATTGCGGTCGTAGGCGAACACGACGCCGGGTTCGACGGCGACCAGGTTGTTTCCGCTGTCCCATTGCTGGCGTTCGTTGGCGTAGTAGCCGCCGCCGGTCTCCACTACGCGCAGGGCATCGATACCGAGCGCCTTGGCGACAACGGTCAGGAACGTATCGGATTCGTCGACGACCTCGACCGGTTCCTTGTCTCCGGGACGCAGTGAGAAGGCGTGGATGCCGTAGACGATGTCCGGGAAGACGGTCACCAGGTCTCGGTCGGCGAAGGTGAAGACGGTGTCCAGGTGCATCGCCGTCCGGAGTTTCGGCATGCCGGCGGCGATGACGTGTTCGGCCGCGCCCTGATCGAACAAGGCCTTGGCGACCTGACTGATGGCCTGCCGGGACGTGCGCTCGCTCATTCCGACGAGGACGACGCCGTTGCCGACCGGCATGACGTCGCCGCCTTCGAATGTGGCCAGGCCCCAATCCCGTTCGGGATCACCCCACCAGATCTGGGATCCGGTGAAATCAGAATGGAAGGTGTAGATCGCCTTCATCAGCAGGGTTTCGTCGTGACGCGCGGGCCAGAACAGCGGGTTCAGCGTCACCCCTCCGTAAATCCAGCAGGTGGTGTCGCGGGTGTAGAGGGTGTTGGGCAACGGCGGCAGCAAGTACTCGCGTACTCCGGCCTGCCCGTCGGCCATGGCGCGATAACCGCGGCCACAGTCGGGTACGTCTGCGACGGCGAGTCCGCCGATAAGATGTATGGCCAGCGTGCGTTCGTCGAGCGATTCGAGGTATCCGCGGGTGTGCTCGATGAGTCCGAGGCCGACCTGGTTTCCGATCACGGTGCGGTCCAGGATCCAGTCTCTGGCCCCGGGGACTGCGAGGGTTTCGGCCAGCAGGTTGTGCAGCTCGACGACATCGACTCCGCGGTCGCGCAGCTTGGTCATGAAGTCGAAGTGGTCACGTTTGGCGTTCTGCACCCACAGCACGTCGTCGAAGAGCAGGTCGTCGCAGTTGGTGGGGGTGAGACGTTCATGGGCCAGCCCCGGCGCGCAGACGAGAACCTTGCGCAGCGTTCCGACCTCGGAGTGCACCCCGTAGGCGGCGGAAGGTTGCGTTCCGGTCATGTTTCTTCCCTCCTGAGCGTTGGTGATTGCGGCGTCTAGATGGAGATCAAACCGGTGGCCAGGCCGATTATTCCGGCGATCGCGCCGACGATCGAGACGACGAGCAGGACTATCTCCCAGCCTTGGAAGTATTTCTTTCTCTGCTCACGTCGTGCCAGCATGAACAGGATGGTGCCGGGGGCGTAGATGATGAACGACAGCAGCAGGAACTCGAGGCCGGCGGCGAAGATCATGAATGTCGTGTAGAAGGTGGCGACCGCGGCGATGACGAGTTCTTTGCGACGGTCTTCTGGGTGCAGGTCGGTGTAGGTCTCGCGGGTGATGGCCAGCTTCAGCGCATAGGCAGCGGCCAGCAGATAAGGCACCAGCGACAGCGAGCTGCACAGCTTGAGCGTGAACGTGAACGCGTCGTCGGAGAAAAGCGTGGTCAGCAGGACCAGCTGGATCAGGACCGAGGTGAAGGTCAATGCGACGACAGGAACCTTGTGGTTGTTCACTCGCCCCAGGAAGGAAGGCATATCATTGTCGGCCGCGGCGACGTAGAGAACCTCGGCGGCCATCAGCGTCCACGCCAGGTAGGCGCCGAGGACCGAGATGATCAGGCCGATGCTGATGAACCAGGCACCCCAGGTGCCGACCGCAGACTCGAACACCGGTGACATCGAGGGCTGCTGGACGGTGGCCAGTTGCTCGCGCGGCATGATGCCGAACGACACCATGGTCACCGTCGCGAAGATCGCTAGGACGCTGAGAAACCCCAGCACGGTGGCGCGGCCGATATCGGAGCGCTTTCGTGCGTATCGGGAGTAGACGCTCGCGCCTTCGATGCCGAGAAAGACGAACACCGTCACCAGCATGGTCGAGCGGATCTGCTCGAACAGCGATTCCGAATACTCGTCCCCGCCCCAGAAGTTATCGGCGAAAACGCCTGCGTCGAAATAGAACAGCAACACGATGATGAAGACCAGGATCGGCACGAGCTTGGCGATCGTGACGATCTTGTTGATCGCCGCCGCCTCCTGAACCCCGCGTAGCACCATGAAGTGGAACGCCCAGATGAACACCGTGGACAACAAGACCGCCGGAACGGTGTTGCCCTCACCGAAGACCGGGAGAACTTGCCCGAGCGTCGATTTGATGAGCACCCAGTAGGAAACGTTGCCGACACACGCGCTCGCCCAATATCCGAACGCCGAGAAGAAGCCCAGATATTGTCCGAACCCGGCCTTGGCGTAGGCGTAAACACCGGCATCGAGTTCAGGTTTGCGGACAGCCAAGGTCTGGAATACGAACGCCAGCATCAGCATGCCGGTTCCAGCGATGGTCCACGCGATCAGTGCACCGAAACCGCCGGTGGCCTGTCCGAAATTGCGGGGCAGCGAGAAGACTCCCGCTCCCACCATCGACCCGACGACCATCGCCGACAAAGTCAGCAGCGGCATCGTTTTCGTCGAGGTTTCTTCGGTCTTCGTCATCTGCAACCCCCGGGTCAACCTGTTGGATGTGACGGGTTGGAGCAAGCTGAATGTTAATGCGGAGCATTGGAAGCCGCGAGGGTTGGGTACCAGTAGGCGGTATCGTCGCCGGATCGTGATAGACCCTGCGATTCCAGTGCCATGGTCATTAGCACGTTCGTGCCGACTCGACGGGGAATTGCGTTTGCGCGGCTCCGGTGAGATCGAGTTCGACAGGGCCGAGTGCGCCGCTGATTGATCGTTGCCAGCCGCCGTCCGCTCCTACATCTGGTATCGAAGAATTGCGGCCGCGGGGCCATCGCCAGGGACCTCGGCACCGCGTACCGCCAGAACGCGGCCGTCTGTCAGCAGTGCGCGCCGGGCAATCTCGTCGAGGATGTCCGGACCGTTCTCGGCCGATTCCCCGAAGTTCACAGCACCGTCCTCGGCGGCGATGGTACCCGTGACGGTGGTATCGATGTCGACAACGAGTGTGTCGATCACGCCGTACGTCGCGGCGCGGGCGATATCGGCCAGGTCGGTCAAGGCTCGGCCCTCTCCGCGTCGGGTGTCGAACAGTTCGGCCAGTGTGGTGAGTTCAGCGTGGTAGTGGCGGTCCAGGATCTCGCGGGCACGTGCGGCGAGTTCCTCGTCACTGAGATGCTCAGGGTTGCCGGGCAGGGTTTCATCGAGCAGGTCGGTGTGGCTGTTGACTGAACGGAACAGTGCCGCGGTCGGCTCGGTCGCGGCCAGAATCAGCGGAGTATCTCGACCCGCGAGGATCGGGCGCAGCTCTTGGTCCACCGCGCGGGCATATTGGCGTACTCGCATTTTGCGGCCTTCGCTGCCCTGGACACGACCTTTCGGCGCACGATCACCCAACGACGATTTGCCGGCATGAGCCGCCGCGCTGGTCGGCATGCTCTTCGGAGTGATATCGGCGGCCGGTCGGTCGGCATCTGCTTCCACCAGGCGCGCAGCGCCGTCGGACAGGGCGAGGATGAACGCGGTCTGCGGGAAGGTCAGCGAGCGTAGTAGTGGCGTGAGCTGGAATCGGTCACCGACAGTGGTGGATTCGGTGAGCCGATTGGGGAGTCGGTAGATCCGAGCCCTGGTCGGGGTGGCCAGCACGACCAGGGTGCGCGACTGGTAGCGCCAGAATTCGTCGTCATTGATCAGGTCGTCGAACGCCTCGCTCAATGCTGCACGCGCATCGGAGGCGGTCACCGCGGTCAAGGCTTCGCGGACCTGGTTGGAAAAGGCGACGCGGTGGGCGTCGGGATTTGCCGGAGCTCCTTCGGTCGGGGTGTAAATCGATACACACGCCGAGACGAGAGTCGATGCGAGAGTGCTGATTTCACGGCGGGTCGGTAGGTCGGTGTGCAGCATCTTGCCTCCGTGTGAGTGGTTGCGGATCGAGTGAACGGTTGTCGCCTATCGGTGGGCTGCTGTCGAGTCGAGTGTGGTGGTGCGGGGCGGGTCAGGGATTTCGGCTAGGCGGTAGTTGGGCAGGTGGCTCGCGGGCACGATGGCGAGGGCACTGAGTCCGGCCAGGATTAGCAAACCGAATTTCAGGGTGCGCAGGCGGGGAATGTATGTGGAGACCGCTTGTTCGATATTCCCCACATCGAGGTCCATTCGAGCTCTCCTTCTGGCAGGAAAGGGCACGTCAGTCGACGACAGCGGCAATCGCGAGAACCACGCAGACGATGACGAAGTTGACGGCGATCAGCGGCCAGATGAAACGCAGATACTTGTCATAGCCGACTTTCGCCATCGCCAACCCGCCCACGACGACCACATTGGTCGGTGCGATCAGCATGGTGAGTCCGTGGCCCATCTGAAACGCCGTGATCACCAGTGCTCGGCTGACGCCGGCGAAGTCGCCCAGCGGCGCCAGCAGCGGCATCGCCAGCGTGGCATGCCCCGACGACGACGGGATCAGCACCGCCAGTGGGATATTGACGAGCATCACCAGGATCGCGAACACCCCGGCCGCGGCGCCGTCGACGAGTTGCTCCATGGCGTTGAGCACGGTGTCGAGGGTTTGGGTGTTGGTCATGATGACCGAGACGCCGCGCGCCAGCAGGATGACGATCGCGGGCCCGACCATGTCGCCTGCGCCGCGCGTGATGAGCGAGACGGTCTGCTTCTCCCCCATCCTGGCGACCACGCCGACGATGATCGCGGCGATGATGAACAGCATCGCCAACTGCGGGAACCACCAGTTGAGTTCGAACCAGTAAGGCTCGGTGAGGGTTTCGTGATACTGGTCGTATTCGGCGGGACCGGTGGTTGCCCCGAAGATCGCCGACCACGGGATAACGGAGAAGATCATCAGCGCGAAGGTGAACCCGGTGATGGCCAGCACCCATTTCTGGGTGGTGCTGAGCCGCTCGTCCAGGGCGCTGTCGGCTTCGTCGTCGGGATCTGGCTCCTCGCCGAATCCGACGATCGAGGCGGCCGGGTCTCGTCGCACCCGCGCGGCGTAGCGCAGCACGAACGCGACCGCGACCGCGGTCAGCACAATCCACAGGATGAACCGCAGCACGATACCGTCACCGATCGAGACGCCCGCCTCACCGGAGGCGACGCCGATCGAGAACGGGTTGACCGTCGAGGCCATATTGCCGACGAGCGCGCCGACGATAATGGTCGCCGCGGCGACCATCCGGTCGTAGCCAAGGGCCAGCATCAGGGGAATCACCAAGGCGTAGAAGCCGAAGGTCTCCACCGAGAAACCCATGGTCGTGCCGAGCACCGAGAACAGCACCATGATGACCGCGATCAGCAGCCATGCCTTGTCACGCAATCGCGCACCCAGCCGCCCGACGGCGACCTCGAGGCTGCGGGTGGCGAAACTGACGGAGATGAACGCGCCCAGTGCCATGATGAACAGCACGACCCCGACCGAGCCGAAAAGCCGACCCAGGTTGTCGGGGTCGACGAAACCTGTTGTCAGGTCCTGGACTCCGTACAGTCCGTTGACCGGGGCGAGGATCAGTTGCTGGATCCGTTCCCACCAGGACAGCGGCGCGGAGACCTCCTCGAATGTTCCCGGGATCGGCGCACCGTCGGCGTCGGTACCGAATCTGCCTGCCGGAATGAACAGGGCCGCGATCCAGACCAGCACCATGACGATCGCCAACACGGTGACGGCGCCGGGGAACTCGAACTTCTTGCGTGGCTGAACCTCCGGTGTCGGTTCAGCGGTGATGCCGGCACTCATCGACCTGCTCCGTTTCGCGCCGCGGCGAAGTTCTCGCCGTACTCACGCAGGAACAAGGCCTTGGCCAGCGTCGCTTTGGCCACCTCGTCGAGCAGCACACGCTCGTTGGGTCCGTGGATGTTGGCGTAACCATCGGTCGCGCCGAACAGCAGCTTCTCGGCCCCGGGGACCGCGGTGTGGAGCGCCATGACCAACGGGATCGAGCCGCCGCCTGCCATCTGTCCGGCTTCGGCGCCCCACGCCTGCCCCAGCGCGGACACGGCCGCGTCGAAGGCAGGACCGCCTGTCGGCGCGGCAAAACCGTTGCCGACTTCGCCCGCGGTGACGGAGAGTTCGATCCCGAACGGACGCAGCGCCCTGAGGTGGTCGATCACCGCGGCTTGCGCTTGGGCGGCATCCTGCTCCGGATGCACCCGCACATTCAGGACCGCGCGTGCCGATCCGGCGACAGCGTTGACCGAGGCATCGGGTGCCGGCGCGTCGAATCCGATCACCGTGATCGCCGGGCCCGACCAGATCCGTTCACCGATCCCGCCGGTACCCAGCAACGGCGTTCCGTCCACCACTTCGGCCAGTTCACGGAACTCGTCGTCGGTGTAGGAGTTGCCGGTCCACGCCTCGCGGCGAAGCCCGTCTACCGCGACGTCGCCCGCATCGTCGTGGAGCGAGGACAGGGCCCGGATCAACGCCAACCGCGCATCCGGGGCGGCACCACCGTAGAGACCACTGTGCTTGTCCGCGTCCAGAGTTCGCGCTGCTACCGTAACCTGCGCCGACCCACGCAATGCCACCGTCAAGGTCGGTACGCCCGGCCGGACACTGCCGACATCGGCGATGACCATCGCGTCGGCCAGGAACGGGCCGGGATTCTCGACAGGATAGAAGTCGAAGGGACTACCGAATTCCTCCTGTCCTTCCAGCACGAGCTTGACGGTGACCGGCGGTGTGCCGCCGAAGGCGCGCAGGGCCCCGATGATGCTGATGATGTTGGCCTTGGAGTCCGCGGTGCCGCGCCCGTAGATGGCACCGTCGCGTTCCACCGGGTCGAACGGTGGGGTGTCCCACAGCTCGAGGTCCTCAGCGGGGACGACGTCGTAGTGGGTGTACATCAGCACAGTCGGTGCGCCGGGCGGTCCCGGGATCGTCGCCATGATGACCGGCGCGGTCTTGCCTTCGATCCGCAGATCCTCGATCTGCTCGACGCCGCTGTCTCGCAACAATTCGACGACCAGGTCATGTGCCTGGAACAACGGCTCCGGTGGATATCCCTCGGTGGCGATCGACGGAATCCGGACCAACCGGATCAACTCGGAATACAGGTCCGGAAACAACGCGCTGACGGCCTGCTCGACCTTTGCGTCGGATGTCGGTGTGGACACAGCGATCCCTCACTTCTGCTAGCCGAGCCTGTCATTTGTGCGAACGACGGGTAGTGAGAACTCCGGTGACCCAGCCGACGAGGAACATCGCCAACAGGATCAACCACATCGGGGAACGAACCGAGATCAACAGGAATTCGATAGATACCTTTCCTCTGTTCTCCACCACGAAAACGATGGCGACGATGCTCAACCCGATGGCGAGCCATTGGGTTGGTGAGACGCGACTCAGCAGGGACCGCTTACCGGCGGCATCGTTCATCAGAGTCCTCCTTTCGACGGGTGGCGTTCATTCGGCGCCACGCAGGATCTCTCGCAAACGCTCGGTGTCGGCGATAGTCCAATCGGCGGGCGACAGGATCGCCGCCCACGCATCGGCGATATCGGCCTGGAAGGTGTGGCCGTGCCCGTCCGGCACATCGACCGAGACGGCCATGTCCGCCGACACCTGAAGAAATGTCACCACTGGGATCCAGCGGGTGCTCGGCAGGACATCGCGACCGCGTTCTTCGCTCAGCCAGTCCGGTTTCTGGAACAGCAGCCGCGGCGTCCACCAGGTGATCGGGTCGGAGGCGTGCTGGAGATAGACCACTTTGGGGGTGGCCCACGGGGTGTCGGGGCGGGCGAGATCTGGTGCGCCTGCGACGAATCGGACAGTGTGCCCGTCACGGTAGATCGGCAACCACTCCGGGGAACCCGGGTCGCGGCGTGCGGTGGCATCGCGCCACACCGGATTGGTTGCGGTGGGGCCGACGAACAGGACGCCGTCGGTGCGGGCCGCCATGTCCTGGATGCCGGAGAACGCCGCCTCACCACCGAAGGATCCGAGGCTCTCCCCGAAAACCACCAGCTTCGGCCGACGGTCGACCGGCAACAGGTCCCACTCGGCGTGCACCGCCTCGAACAATGCTTGACCGGCCTGTCGAGCGCGTTCCTGGTCGACGACAAAGGACAGCCAACTCGGCAGGTACGAGTACTGCATACTCACCAGCGCACTGTCACCGCCGGCCAGATACTCCAACGCCGAGGCGGTCGACTCGTTGATCCACCCGGTACCGGTGGTGGTCGCGATCCCGAGGACCGCTCGTTCGAATCCCCCGGCCCGCCGCAGCTCGGCAACCGCGAGATCCGCTTCGGCTCTGACCGTCTCCGCCGAGTCGAGGCCGGTGTAGACGCGAATCGGCTCGCGCGCCGGCCGTCCGCTGAATGCCGTCAATTCCAGCGCGGTCGGACCGTTGGACACGAAGATTCGGCCCTGCCTGCCCAGCGAGTCCCAGCTCACCAGCGACCCGGGGCCACCGGAACGCTCCGCGATGACGGGTTCCTCGGTCTCGGGCGAGCTCTCCTGGTTGACGGCCTTGAATGTCTCGTTGAGCATCGACATCCCCACGTCGGCCACCACCCCGTTGACCGCGGCCACAGCTACGGCGGCCACCACCACCCCGCCGAGCACCGCCGCGACGCGCGTGGGCATCACCCGCCCCAACAGCCCACCGACCCATCGCGACATCGCCCAGCACAGCCGCGACACCGCGATCAATACCGCGAACATCACGGCGGCGATCGCCACGATGATCGGATAGGCGTGCCAGGGAAGGCCGCTCACCCCCATGAGCGAACGCAGATCACGTTGCCAATCGGCATACCAGGCGAGAACCGCGACCGATCCGAGGCAGGCCACGACGCCCAACCCCCACCGCAACACCGACGGCGTCGGCCTTGGCGGTCGTTGCAGCATCCACCGCAGCAGCGCGGCGACCGCGAGGCCGAGGCCGTATCCGAAGGCTGCCGCGGCACCGGTGACGATTCCCTGAAACAGCGGTCCTCGGGGCAACAGCGACGGCGTCAGCGACAACCAGACCAACACCAATGCCCCCACCGCCCCACCGAAGTGGAATCCCCGACCCCGAAAAGCGGGTTCCGCTGGCGTGGAATTCATCTATTCCCCTGTGATTCGCCGAGATCCACCGGTGCACGCATTTCACTGTCGAACCCATTGTGGCGCTGCGACTCGAGCGCCGACTCGATGCTGTTCGTTCAATGTGGAACTATACGACCCGATCTCACCACAACACCGGGTTAACGCATTCGACACCAAGAATGTGATGTAACCGCAGGTCAAAGCTGATGACTCCGTTCGGTGCAACCACTGGACAGTGCAAACCAGCCAGAATGCACTACCGAACCGGACTTTTACACCACGCGAAGCGCGGCGATTCCCAGCCGAATTCGAGGAAACATCGCCGCGTCGCGGCTACTCGGGAACCATCGGTGGGCGGTCGGGAACGAGAAGGGCGGCGATCGCCGTGCCGATGCCGACGGCGTTGTTCTTGTTGGAATCGGAGGTCGGGCCGAGGGTGGCGTAGACGACCACGGTTGTCTCGGTTTTCGTGTCGTAGAAGGCAACGCCGTCGTAGCCGCCGTAGGACGGGTTCATGAACAGCCAGTCGGCGAGGTGGACCACGCCGAAGGCGAAGTATTTCTCGGTGGTGAAGGGGCCGAGGCCCGCGGTCGACGGACCCATCATCTGCTGGAACTGCTCCGGGGTGAGACGTTCACCCGTGCCGAGGGCGCGGACCCAGCGGCCGACGTCGGCGACGGTGGAGTTCATGTTGCCGCTGTGCAGGAAGGCGGTGGGGTTCCAGAAGGTGGAGTCTTCGAAGACGTTTCGTTCGTTCGTGTAGCCGTGCAGGATCGGTTCGTCGATCTGTGGGTCGAGTACGACTTTGCTGTCGTGCATGCCCAGTGGGTCGGTGATGTGTTCGGCGATCAGCTCGCCCAGTGGCTTGCCTGCGGCCTTGTGCAGGACTTCGCCGAGGACGACCAGATCGCTGTGGGCGTAGCCGAAGTTGGTGCCCGGCTCGAACAGGGGTGGGCGGGCGTTGGCGCGGTCGAGCAGCTGCTGTGCGGTCCATTCGCGGATCGGGTTCTCGCCGAAGATCTTCAGGAACTCCGGTTCGGTCACATAGTCGGAGATCCCCGAGGTGCTGTCGGCGAGCATTCGCGGGGTGATCTTGTCGGCGCGCGGGAAGTCGGGCAGCCAGCGAGCGATGGGTTCGTCGAGTTTCAGCACGCCCTGTCCGTCGAGTCGCCACAGGACGGTGGACAGCATGGGTTCCATGGGCTGGCCGACCCGCAACCGCATATCCGCTGTCGCGGGCACACCGAGCGGTGATCCGCCCAGCGCGCCGAGGGCGAGCTGCTCGGCACCCCGCCAGGCGCCGTAGACCGCGGAACTGAGGTCGAGTTCGGCCATCTCGGCGCGGACGATGTCGGCGATCTTCGACGCTTCGGCACTCTCGACCTGCGAGGACGGGGAGTCCGCGGACTTCTCCTGCGCAGTGCAGCCGCCCGTGGCGATAGCTAGCACGACCGCGAGCACCGCACATGCTCTGCGGTTTCCGCGAGGCAGGGGCGACACGCTCATGACGGCGATCCCTTCGTTGAGGAAGCACTCACGATCAGCAGCGATGTCGAATCTACGCGCCGACCGCGCTCGACCTACCGAGACTCGCGAGCTGTTCGAGGTCCTGCGCCACCGGTGTTCACACGGCGACGAGACGCCGGCCGCGAGAGCGAAATCGGCCGCACCGGAAGTCGCGGCCCGATCATGACACCGATCTGCACGTTCACACTTTCCGCGGGCGGATGGAATTCGCGAGCATCACCTCGAGTTCGCTGACGACGTCGTCGAGCGGAACGGTCGAGCGCGAGGCCCGGCACAGGATGACCGCGCCTTCGATCGCGGCGATGGCCATCGTGGCCAGCCGGGCGGCGCGAGCCTGCTCCACGCCCTCCGCTGTCAAGGAGCGGATCACCGCGTCCTGCCACCGCCGGAAGATGTCGGCGACAGCCGCGATCAGCTGCTGATCGTCTTCCGATCCGCCGACCGTCACCGACACCACCGGACATCCCGCCGCATAGTCGCTCTCATGCAGGATCTGGGTCCAGAATGCGCCGAATCGTCGTAGGGCGCCGACCGAACCCTCGCGCACCGATTCGTCGATGATCGCCGTGATGGCGTTGCCCGCGAGTTCGACTGCCTCGGCGATGATCTGATTCCGGCCACCGGAGAAGTGGTGATACACCGAGCCGCGGGGAGTCTGGCTACGGGTCAGGACGGCATCGACGGTGACTCCCGCGGCTCCCCGTTCCCGCAGGAGTTCTACCGCGCCGTAGAGCATCTTCTGCTTGGTCCCGCTCCGTGCCGCCACGTTTTCCTCCACGTCGAGGGCACAAAACTATCCACCCTGACATACAGCATAGTCGGGTGGGATCTCGCGCCTCGAGCCGCCGGAGTACTCAACGGCGTCGTTTCGTCACCTGCGGTGGCACCCGCTTGATACAGTCCCAGACAGCTGACTACGGATGCGTAGATATTTTGTAAACATCCGTGTGGATCAGCGGTCAGATTCGGTCGAACAGTGTGCGACCGCATTGAACACGGGGTGATCGACATGGTATCGATAGACAACAAAGTAGCTGCTACAACGGATTTCGAACTCATCGTCAGGTTCTGTCTCGACTGGTGGCGTGATCATCCGCGACAGTCGGCCGAGACCGCGGGCCGACAGGTCACCATGGCGTGGCAAGCTACCGCAGAGCTAGTCCGGGCACTGGTTCACCGGCGCTTTCCGATGGCAGAATTCCTCCGTCAGAGCTCATTCATGGCAGGTGTCTCAGCCACTCCGACTCTGCTGGTCGCCATCCCGATCGCGGCCATCGTTTCGATCCAGATCGGTTCGCTGGTCAGCCAGGTCGGCGCGACGACCTTCATCGGCGCGGTCAATGGCCTCGGCATCATCCGCCAGGGCGCGCCGCTGGTCACCTCCCTGATGATCGCGGGCGCGGTCGGCTCGTCGATCTGCGCCGATCTCGGTTCCCGCACCATCCGCGAGGAGATCGATGCCATGCGGGTGATGGGCGTCGATCCGGTCCGCAGGCTGGTCGCGCCGCGACTGCTCGCCGCGGTGCTGGTGAGCGTGCTGCTGTGTGGGTTCGTGGTGTTCATCGGCTTCGCCACCGGCTATCTGTTCAACATCTACATCCAGGACGGCACACCCGGTTCCTACATCAGCACCTTCGCCTCGTTCGCCGTCGCGAGCGATCTGCTGGTCGCGCTGGTGAAGGCAGCGGTATTCGGCGCACTCACCGCGATCATCGCCTGCGATTGCGGCCTGAACACCAAGGGTGGACCGGGAGGTGTCGCGAACGCGGTCAACTCCGCGGTGGTCAGCTCGGCGATCGTGCTGTTCGCCGCCAATATCGCGCTCACCCAGATCTACAACACCCTGTTCCCCGCCAAGGTGCTGTGACATGACGAACTACCTACCGCCCCTGCTGCGTCCGCTCCGCGCGGTCAAGGCCGCGACCGACCCGATCACCGAGGCCAACGCGAGACTGGGACATCAGGGCGTCGTCTTCGTGGAAACGTTGCTGGCGATCCCGTTCGTCCTTCGGCACTACCGCAAAGAGGTTGTTCGGCTGATCGTCGACGTCACCTGGGGAAACGGCGCGCTGGTGGTCGGTGGCGGCACGGTCGGCGTGATCCTGATCCTGTGCGGCTTCGGCGGTATCACCGTGGGAATGGAATCGCATTCCGCCTTGGATCTGCTGACGATGAGCCCGCTCACCGGCGCGATCTCCGGTTTCGCCACCACCCGCGAACTGGCGCCCCTGCTGGCCACCATCGCCTTCGCCGCCCAGGCCGGCTGCCGGTTCACCGCCCAGATCGGCTCGATGCGGATCGCCGAGGAGATCGACGCGCTCGAGTCGATGGCGATTCGCCCGCTCCCCTACCTGATCACCACCCGCATGCTGGCTGCCGCGGTCGCGATCCTGCCGCTCTACAGCGTCGGCATGGCCACCGCCTACCTCACCACCAAGATCACCGCGTTCTTCCTGGGGGGCAACGGCATCGGCACCTATGACCACTACTTCCACCAGTTCCTCGACCCGGGCGACATCGTCTACTCGGTCCTCAAAGCGGTCGCGTTCGTGCTCGTCGCCACGTTCATCCAATGCCACTTCGGCTACATCGCCGCGGGCGGACCGGAAGGCGTCGGGGTCGCGGCCGGGCGCGCGATCAAGATGACGATCATCGTCGTCGTTTTCCTCAATCTGCTTCTCACACTCGCGATCTGGGGCGTCGACTCCGGTATCCGGATCTCCGGATAGGGGGACTGCTATGTATCCGGATCCCAGTGGACGCGGCTGGTCGCGCGGGCGGCTCAGTGTGGCCGGTGTAGCGATGACGCTGAGCCTTTCCGGTGTTGTCGCGCTGCTCGGTCTGCGCTACGCAGGCCATTTCGAGGAGACCGTCGCGGTGACGGCACGGATGACCAGCACCGGCGACGGGCTACCTGCCCGCGCCGACGTGCGTTTCCGCGGACTGCTGGTCGGCGCGGTGTCGCAGGTGCAGATCGCGGAGAAGGGGCTGAGCCAGCGGGTGGAACTCGACCTCGAACCTGCCGCTGCCTCGGCCATCCCGGCCTCGGTGACGGCTCGTGTCGTGCCTGCCAACATTTTCGGCGTCACCTCGATCGAACTCGTGGACAACGGCCCGGCCGCGACGCCATTGCGCGCGGGTGCTGTCGTGGAGCAGGACACCAGCCGCGCCACCGTGGCCCTCCAGACCACGCTCACCACGTTGCGTGACGTCCTCGATCGCATCCAGCCCGCCAAACTCGCCCGGGTGCTGGCCACCCTGGCCGAGGCACTCGACGGTGACGCCCGGCTGCCCGGCTCCACGATCGAGCGCCTCGACCGGTGGATCACCGAGGTCCGCGCGATGCCCGGGATCGGCGATCTGCTGGGCGACCTCGGCGCGGCCACCGCGGCAGTGAATCAGTCGGCACCCGAACTCGCCGATGCCCTCGGCAAATCGGTGCAGACGGCACACACGATCACCGTTCGCCGCAATCAGGTGATCGATCTGCTCACCTCGGCAGGCGCGGCCACCGACGCGACCCAGGCTTTGTTCGCCCGGAACCCGGACGCGGGCAAGGAGCTCGTCGTCGGACTGGACGAGACATTCGGCGCGCTCGCGGCGGATCCGTCGGCGTTGACCGACACCGTCACCGCGCTCGGCGATTCCCTGAGTCGCCTCGCCACCGTCTTCCATTGGGGGCCGAGCAAGCAGATGCAGTGGGACGTCACGGTCTCGTTCACGCCGTTCCGCCAGTACACGGCGGCCGACTGCCCGCGTTATGGCAGCCAGGCCGGACCACGGTGCGATACCGGCAGCATCCCGGATTCGGCTGCACCACAGTCTTATCCGGCCCAGTTGATTCCCGGCTGGCTGGCTTCCGCAGGGCCTGCGCCGATTCCCACCATGCCGGCCCTGCCCACCCTGCCGAATCTTCCGGCGCTGCCGATCATCCCCGGACTCTCGCTACCCGGTTTGGTGATCCCCGGCATCACCGCACCGGCGAGTTCGGCTCCGCAACCCGGCCACCGAGCCGGACCGGTCGCGCTCACCGGCCCCGCCGCGGTAGCCGCGTTCCTCGGCGAGCGCCCGAACACCACCCAGCAGCTGCTGCTCGGCGCCGTCCTCACCGGGGCGACCGTGACGGTCGCACCACCATCATCAGGAGATCACTGAGATGCGCACCCGTACTATCCATTTCGGTCTCGCCGCCTTCGTCGCACTGTCCATGATCGCGACCTACACGATCTGGTCGACCTTGCAGCGTTCGGTGCCCGGGGACACCCATCGTTACAGCGCCACCTTCACCGACGTGCTCGGCTTGCGCACCGGCGACGACGTGCGGATCGCCGGCGTGCGCGTCGGCCGGGTCGACGCGATCGACCTGGTCGACCGCCGCAATGCCGAGGTGACCCTGTCCGTACAGTCCCGCCAGCACCTGAGCACCACCACGAAAGCGCTGATCCGCTACCAGAATCTGATCGGCCAGCGCTACGTCGCGCTGGCCGTGGGCGAATCGGCGGGTGAACCATTACCCGCGGGCGGCTCGATTCCCTTGGCGCGCACGGAATCATCGTTCGACGTCTCCACCATGCTGTCGGGCTTCGAACCACTGTTCAGCCTGCTGCAACCCGACGAGGTGAACTCACTGTCGGAAACCCTGGTGCAGGCGCTGCAGGGTGACGGAGTGTCGTTGTCGGCCTTGATCACCCAGGCCGCCGCGCTGGCAACGACCTTCTCCGAACGCGACGAGATCCTCGGCGCGGTGATCACCAACCTCAGCGATGTCATCACCAGCCTGGCCAACCGCAGCGGCGAGCTGGAGACCCTGATCACCCAGTCCCGTGCCCTGGTCAGCGGGCTGTACGAACAAGGCGAGGTGCTCAAAGGCTCGGTCACCGGCATCGCCGAGTCGACGACGAAACTCACCGACCTCATCACCAGGGTCGCACCGGGGATGGCGCAGGCACAGCGACAGGCCAGCGAGGGCGTCGACCTGCTGCTGTCCAACGTGCGCGCCTCGATCAGTCGGCAATCGAACTCCCGCTGATCCTTGCCGGGCTCGCCCGGATCAGCGGCAACGGCACCTACGTCAATACCTATGTCTGCAGCCTGGATGTCTCGCTGTGGGGCGTGCTGTTTCCCCACGGAATGTTCTCCCAGGTCGGCGGCAACGAACACTCGGAAGTCTGCCGATGATCAAATTCCTGTTCTCCCTTGTCCTCACGACCTTGCGCGATGCGTTCCGCAGCCGGAACTTCACCCTCGGCATCGCGGCCGGGGTCACGGTGATCGTGCTCGTCCTCGGATCCGGGATCCTCTCCCGCGCACACCTCGGCGAGGACACCGTCCACGCGGAATTCGCCCAGGCCGCGGGCCTGCGGACCGGCAACAGCGTCGATGTGGCCGGAATCGAAGTCGGCACGGTCACCGCCGTGCGGCTCGAACGCGACCGCGTGCTGGTCACGATGAGTGTGCGGCCCGACCTCGGCGTGGGGCACGACGCGAAAGCGGCGATCAAGATGTCGACCATTCTCGGCAAGATGCACGTCGAGCTCGATCCGGGGACCGAGGGGCCACTACCAGCTTCACGTATCCCGTTGTCGGCCACCACCGTTCCCTACAACCTGGCCAAGGTCGTGAACGATCCGAAGTATCGCAATTCCTTCGAGCATCTCGAACGACTCGATCCGAACGCGCTGCGCGCGAGCCTGGACGCGGTGAGCACGCAGCTGGGCGATTCACCGCAGCTCACCGCCCAGGCGCTCGACAGTGTCGGCGCGCTGGCCAAGGTGATCGCCTCCCGGCGTGACGAAGTGGACCAGCTGCTGGGCAGCATGGATCAGGTTTCCGGCCTGATCGCCGACAACCAGAACAGCGTGCTGGTGCTGCTGACCAACGGCCAGGCGATCGGCGACTCCGTCATCCAGCGCCGCGATCTGATCAGAGCGCTACTCGACAACATCGCGGCCGCCTCGAAGATCCTGCAGGACATGGGCGTCGACGACGGCGGCAGGCTCGGCCCGCTCATCCACAGTCTGAACACGATGTCGCAAGGGCTGGAAAAGAACCGCGAACACCTCGACGCGCTGTATCAGGTGATGCCGGTGGCGGTCCGCCAATTCAACAACTCGTTCGCGCAGGGACCCTACGGCGACATCTACCTGCCGTGGATTTTCCCGGACAACTGGCTGTGTCTGGCCGACGCGGTAGAAGGGTGCAAATGATGCGCAGAGTGCTCCAATGCCTCGCGCTGGTGATCGTCACCGGCATCGGTGCGGGCTGTTCCTCGATCCCAGTGTCGCTGCGCCCCGACGCCATCCACCTCACCGCGGACTTCGAAGGCGCCGCCGGCCTGTTCGTCGGCAATGACGTCTCGGTCCTCGGCGTCCCGATCGGGCGAGTCGACGCGATCGTGCCCAAGGGCGCCTTCGTCGAAGTGCGGATGACGATCGAGCCAGGCGTCGAGCTGCCTGCGGACGCCATGGCCGCCCTGGTCTCCCCCCAGCTCATCACCAACCGGCACGTGGAATTGACTCCCGCCTACATCGGCGAAGGGCCCACTCTCGCCGACGGCGCCCACATACCGCTGGCGCGCACCAAGACTCCGGTCGAACTCGACCGCATCCTGCGCAACTTCGAACAACTCGGCGAAGCGTTGAAGGGCGACAACGCCAATGGCCCGATGGCCAGCCGGGTGCTGTTCCCGATGCTCGACGGCAACGGGGATCGCATCCGCGAGACACTCGACGTCCTCTCCACGACATTCGAGGTGTCGCTGGCCAATAAGGACCAGATCTCACGCACCATCGTCGAACTCAACGAGCTCACCACCATGATCGCCGGAAACGACCAGACCGTCCGGGACTTCAGCGGCCGGCTGACCGAACTCGTCGCCCTGCTCGCCGAGCAGGCACCGGGCTTGGCCGCGGTCCTCACCCAGGTGAACGACTTCATCGCCAACACCTCCACGGTGCTGGCCGAGAATCGGGTACCACTCACCGACGCGGTGAACCGCCTGGTCACCATTACCGGCCAAATGCGCGACAACGCACGCGGGCTCACCGAGATCGTCGATGTGACGCCGCTGATGGCCGACAACTTCGCCCGCGCGGTCAGCACCGACCAGCAGGCGCTGCGGCTACATCTGCTCACCGACAAATCGTTGCTGGACAACGAAACTCTGTCGCTGCTGTGTGAGCGGGTCGCCTTGCGCGCCGATGGCTGCCGGACGGGCAAACTCATGGACTTCGGTCCGGACTTCGGTCTGACTGCCGCACTGCTGGGACTCTCCGAATGAACAGAACCACGCGCCTCACCGTCACCGCGCTGGCCGCGATCAGCCTGTGCTCGTGCACGGTCACCGTCGACAACGTCCCGCTGCCACGCCCCGGTGTCGACGGGCCCTCCTACCGCTTGCACGCGGTGTTCGACAACGCGCTCAACCTGCCCGAACGGGCCAGGGTCAAGATCGGTGGCACCGACGTCGGAGTCGTCACCAGGATCGATACGACGAACTTCCTGGCCGATGTCGAGCTCGAGGTGCGCCGCGATATCGCACTGCCGCAGGGCACCCGCACCGAATTGCGGCAGCCGACTCCACTGGGCGACATCCACGTCGCCATCGTGCTGCCAGCGCACCGCCCCGGCACTCCGTTGCTCGCCGACGGCGATGTCATCGACCGCGAGCACACCTCGGCGGGCGCCTCGGTCGAGGAGTTGATGATGGCGATGTCGATGCTGCTCGACGGTGGCGCGATGAACCAGGTCGCCCGCATCACCTCGGAACTGAACGCGATCGTCGGCGGACGCGGACCCCAGCTGTCGCACCTGCTCACCGAACTCACCGCGACGCTGAGCGCGTTGAATCAGCGCACCGGGCAGATCGATTCGGTCTTGCACGGACTCGACGGGCTCACCTCCACGTTGCGCGCCCGCAAGGCCGAACTCGGTCAGGCAGCCGATACCTTCCCCGATCTGATCGCCGTGATCGCCGAGAACAATCGCGCCATCACCGATCTCACGACGAAGGTGTCCACGGTCACCGCCGCGCTCGGCGATTTCACCTCGACCACCGGCCCCGAATTCCTCAGTCTGTTCGACAGCGTGCAGGGATTGATGACCGGATTCACCCGGATGGGGGACAACTTGGGCACCACGCTGGACAGGCTCAACACACTGGGCCCGGTGGCCCGGGCGTCGATGCGAGGGTCGAGTCTGGCTGTCGCGGCACGGATCTCGTATCTGGACATCGGCGCGCTCACCGACACCGAGGGCAGCAGGCTGCCCGACGGCACCGACGTCACCGCGTTCATCGGCAGTCTCTCCCAGGTGTTGGCCCGGGTGCTCGGCCGGCTGCAGGGAGGTCATCGATGATCGCGCGCGCCGCTACCCTGGTCGTCGCGCTGGCACGCTGGGCCGAGCGCCACAAGACAGCCGGGGCCATGCTCGGCATGATCGGGTTGCTCGTCATCGGTTCCGGCTACATCGCCATCGATGTCGTCGGCGTGCGGCCACTGCGCACGACCTACACCGTGCGGGTCCAGCTCGACAGCTCCGGCGGCCTGCTCCCCCACAGCAATGTCACCGTGCGCGGGGTGCGGGTCGGCGCGGTACGCGCCATCGCACTCGACGGTCCGGGCATTCTCGCCGAGGCCGAGATCGACAGCGCCACAGCGATTCCCGTTGGTTCACCGGTAGCGATCGGGCGTCTTTCGGCCGCGGGCGAACAGTACCTCGACTTCCGGCCGACCACCGGCGAGGCGCCCTACCTCGCCGACGGTGCGACTGTGGCCGCCGACCAGGTGAGCACTCCGGTCACGATCGACTCGTTCCTGGACAACACCGGAGCCCTCATCGCCGGAATGAACCCGGATCGGCTCACCGTGATCGTCGACGAACTCGATCGCGCGCTGCAGGGCGGCCCCGATGTCCTGCGCACTGTGATCAGCGGTCTGAGCCAGGCGATGACCGGCCTCACCGGGTTGCTCCCGCAGACCACCGAACTGCTTCGCAATCTGCGGGTCATCGCCGACACCACCGCACACGCCCAGCCCGACCTCGCCACCCTGGTGCGCGGGTCGAGCGCGCTGTTCGACCAGATGAACGCCGCCGACCACGAGGTGCGCGAACTCCTCGACGAGGGTCCGGGCAGGCTCACCACACTCGGCGGCGTGCTCACCGAAACCAGCGACCCCCTCACCAGCCTGGTGACCAACTTCGTCGCCATCACCCGAGCGGCTCGCTTGCGAACCCCAGCCATGTCGGCACTGTTTCCCGCCTTACGAGCCGGTGTAGTCGCCCTCGGAGTTCCGGCCCACGACAATGCCTTCCACACCATGGCAGACATCTGGCCGCGTCCCACCTGCGAGTACGAGACCATCCCGGTCTCCCCGGCCGAGGTCTCCGACGGTCGCGGGCGGCTCTACAACTACTGCGTCACCAGCCATCCCGAGCTGCAGGTCCGCGGATCGGCCAACGCACCGCGCCCCGCCGGACCCGACAACGGTTCGGGCCCACCGCCCGGCATCACCGGCGACGAGCTCTCGGTCCCCTTGCCCGCCAACTGATTCCCACCTATCGAGGACGTACCCATGACCACCGATATCCAGCCACCGACCACCGCCGACTCGACCTCCGAAACCACCGAACCGACTGCGCGATCTCGGCGAAATGCCCTCCGCCGCTTCATGATCCCGGCGGCCGCGGTGATCACGACCGCCGCCGTCGCCGTCGCGTCCTTACTCGCCGTGGACAACCACCGGATCCGCGCCCGCGAACAGGCGCGCGAGTCCGCGCTCCAGGCGGCCTGCACCTACGCCCCGACGCTGGCTCGCTACGACGCCAAAGATCTCGACACCTATTTCGCCGCGGTGCTGGCGGGCGCCACCGGCAGCTGGAAGACCGAATTCGACGCCACCAGCAGGGATCTGCGCGATGTGCTCACCCAGGGACAGGTGGTCTCCACGGTCGGCAAGGTCACCTGCGCCATCGAGTCCGCCGACGAGACCTCCGCGACAGCGGTGGCCGTCATCGATCAGACCATCACCAGCCTCGGCACCAAGGGCGCGCCCGCGCCCGGCCAGCTCTCGGTGAGCATGTCGCTGCGCAAAGACGCCGACCGTTGGCTGGTCAGCGAAGTCAGCACCCCGACCCTGTCGCACTGATCGACAGGAGCTCCGGTGCACCACAATGGTCTCCCGGTCGTGAAATGGGTTGCCCTTCCGGCCTTCTCGTTCGAATTCCGGCCGAAAAATGCCGCGCGACCCGTAGCGGCTCGCAGCATGCACTGATATTGTCTTACTTGAAAGTTACACGCGAGTAGTAATTGATTCGACCGACTCGCGATCGACAGCAAGAATTTTGGGGAGAATCGCATGGCAACATTACGAACCTGGTTGTCGCTACCGGCGGTGGAACCGGCCGAGGACTACGGCTTCTTCGGACCCGATTCCGTCGCGTGGCGGGTATGGAGTTACCCGACCGGATTGACCATCGGCTTTCAGCGAGCGGTCGTCATCGAGGAACTCGACCCCGCACTGATCGCAGCGGTCGATAAGACCAGTGCGATCTATAGCCGCCCCCGCACCCGCTACGACCGGACATTGCGCTACTTCGCCATGGTGATGTTCGCCGACAGCCGGTCAACGGCCGCCGCCGCCGATGTCTTGGTGAAGATCCATTCCAAGGCAGTGGGAATCGATCCGGTGACAGGTCGGTACTACGACGCGAATGATCCGCAATCACAGCTGTGGATTCACCTCACCGCGTGGCACTCACTGCTGGTCGCCTACGAGAAATTCGGGCCGGGGCGGCTCAGCGCGGACGACGAATCCCAGTACTGGCACGAATGCGCGCGTGCCGCCGAACTCCAAACCTGCGATACAGCAGATATTCCCCGCACTCGCGAGGGTGTCGCACAGTACTTCGAACGCATGCGGCCAGAACTCATCGGATCCGATATCGCCAAGAAGGCGATGAATCATCTCCTCGACGCCGAGGTGATGCTGCCGCCGATGCCGCTCGTGCTGCGACCACTGTTCAAGATCGTCGCGGCATTCCTCCGGCGTGGAACATTGGCCACGATGCCACGCTGGATGCGGGAGATGGCCGGGTTGCCGAGCGGACGGGTGCTGGACCTCCTCGTTGTCCCCTGGCTGAGCGCAGCGATGACAGTGGTCAGTGTGAACACCCGGCTGCAATTGTTACTGCTGCAATTGATCTCCCCCACGACCGTGCCGGTGGCGGCACCGATGCTGCTCGGGGTAGTGCCGAAGAATCCGGTGACGATGACACCCCGACAGGCGCAGAAAACCTACGGATACGACATCCCGTCGCAAGCCCACCACGCACTTCGTGCGAAACAGCGCAATCGCGTGCTCGGCGAGGGCCTACCACCCTCCGATGAGGGGCTCATCGAGTCACAGCCGATCCTCGGCGACATCGCCTGAACAGGGAAAAGAGAGCAACAGTGTTGACGAAACTCATGGAACGACAGATCAGTATCCGTCAGATGATGTTTCTGGCAATCGCCGGGGGCGTCCCCTATTTCACGATCGGTGTGATCTGGTTGATCACGCACGACAGCCATTTGGGCGACTTACACGGACTCGACCGGGTGTTCTCCCTCATCGGCGAGGTAATCGCCTGGCCGGTGCTGATCATCGCCGATATCGACCTACGATAGTCGACCGGAACGAATCCGCTCACCGCGTGCGCGGTGAGCGGATTCACCGATAGTTTTCGGCGTGCCGCTCAATCAGATCGAGCACCGCGGTCGCTGTCTCGAACAGTGGCGGCGTCGGGGTCGTTGGGCAAGGTGCGGGCCATGGATCGCACAGTGGCACGCAATCTTTCGGGCGGAAAGCGTTGCGGATCCGACAGAACCATCCGGCCCAGCACTTCGGTGAACCCGAGCATCACGTGCGCGATCAGTTCGACGTCGGCCTCGCGTGGGCCACCGCGCACGGCGAAACCCGCCGTCAACAGCTCGACACACTGATCGAGCAGCTTGTCGCGAGCCGCACCGAGTAGCTCGCGATAATCGGTCGGCGCGCCATCGCTGTGCAACAGAATCAGGCGCCAGCGGGTAGGCGCCGCGGCGACGGATTCGAGAAAAGCCATCACCGCCGCGACATACTCCCGGTCGGGATCGGATTCCTGCAGGTCACGCGGCATGGCCGCGAAGACCTGCCCCATTCCCCGTGAATGTTCGCGGTGCAGCAGATGCGCCACCAACTCCGGCGCCGAGGGATACATCGCGTACAGCACCGGCTTGGCGACTCCCGCCTCCTTGGCGACTGCCTGCATCGTCAAGTTCGCGAGCCCCGCATCACCGACGACACGAAGCGCGGCGTCGAGCAGTTGGGTTCTCCGCTCATCCGGCGGCAGCCGCGGCCCGTTGCGGCGCTTCGGGCGAGCGTTGGTCGGCATACTCTCGGTACTCACCACAACATCATCGCTCACACCAGCAGTTGCCGTCAGCGAACCCTCGGGGAGAAATACCCGACGACCGCCGCGCAAATTTGTTCATACGGGAACGAGAATTAGCATCACCACCCGCACGTAATTCACGATGCGGTGCGATTCAGCACGAACAGCGGATTCGAGGGGCTGAATCGTGAGCCAGAATATCCTCGTACACGTCTCGCCCGATTTCGTCGGTCACAATGCGCAGCGCGCCTGTGCCGGTGAGGTTTCGAGGTCGATGAGGTACGCCGCGACGATATCGTCGACACACTTGCTGGTTCCTACCGAGGCGATGGTGTGCCGTTCGCCCTCGCCTGTCAGCATCCTGCCGCCGAGGGTCTTCGCCAGGCTGATGCCACCCGCGTAGGGAGTGGTCGGATCGCCCGCGATCGAAATCGTCAGCGGGGTCTGGGTGCACGCGGCCAGGACGCCCGCGAGTCCGCCGCTTGCCTGTGCGATCGGCTCGCCGTTGATCGCACGCAATGCGGTCAGAACCAGCGCGACGACAACGGCCGTTCCGATCGCGATGGGCAGTGCGACAAGGGCATTAGCGACTACGAACACGACGATCGGCACCACCGTGTAGATCATGCCCTTCGTGCCACCGAAGTTGTCGAGTAGGGCCCGGGGTCGGGTCGGCCTGTTCGGGCTTGTGCGAGTGCCGATCGGAGATGGTCATGTCGTTCTCCTCGTCAGAGTGTGCGCTCGTACCTTCACGCTGACAAGCTTGACCGTTGGAGCATGACGAAAAACAGTGCACGGCATCATGATTTGACCATGACGCGGTCACACGGATGCCATGACGTTTGTCATGGCGGCACCGCGAACAGGGCTGCCGTGCCGTCGGCCAGCGACATCGACGCGTACAGGTTCATGCTGCGAGCCAGTTCCAGCGAAACGTACATGTCGGCGGCCCGATGGGTAAGCGTCTG